>CAYGAH010000001.1:0-21801 GCA_964347685.1 uncultured Candidatus Bathyarchaeia archaeon
TAGACGTGGACATCACCCTGGAGTGCGGAGCATACGCCAACAGGGCCCCCTTCTGGCTATGGAGGCAGACCGCCCACGCCGCGGGCCCCTACGAGGTGCCGAACGCCTCCGTCGACGGCAGGGCCGTGTACACAAACAAGGTGTTCGGGGGGAGCTTCAGGGGGTTCGGGGACCTCGCCCTCCACTTCGCGGCGGAGTCCCAGATGGACAGGCTCGCCCGAGAGCTGGGGATGGACCCCGTCGAGTTCAGGCTGAGGAACGTGCTGAGGCCCGGCTCCAAGACGACATGCGACCAGCTCCTCGACCACTCGGTGGGGATCGAGAAGTGCCTAAGGGGCGTAGCGGAGGCATCCGGCTGGGCTGAGAGGAGGACGCCCATCCGGTCAGGCAAGAAGGTCCGGGGGCTGGGTGTCGGCTGCGCATACCACGGGATAAGCACGAGCAGGAGCACCCCCGACTGGTCCGCCGCCAGCCTAATCCTCAACCAGGACGGCAGCTTCACGTACAGGACTGGGATCTGCGAGCTGGGGCAGGGGGCACCCTTCGGCCACGTCAAGATAGTAGCCGAGATACTGGGGGCAAAGCTCGATTCCATCAGGGTAGAGAGGCCAGACACGGACTCGACCCTAAACGCGAAGCCAACCCACGGGAGCAGGGGCCTAATGCTTGGGGGGACGGCCGCCGCCGACGCTGCCCTGAAGCTCAGGGAGAGGATGGTGGGGGTCGCCGCAGACATGCTGGAGTGCGATAAGGGGGACATGGATCTGATGGACGGCTCGGCGTACGACCGCAGGTACCCCGACCAGAGGATTCCGTTCGCTGAGTTGGCCGAGGAGATGTACGTGAGGGGAGTCCCCCCAGCCGCCTACGGCTTCTACGCCTCCCCCAAGCGATTCTTCGACCCGGAGACTGGGCTGGGGGTGAACTACTCGGTATACACATTCGCCGCGACCGTCGTGGAGGTGGAGGTAGATACGGAGACAGGTGAGGTCACCGTGCTGAGGGTGTGGCCCGCTATGGACGTTGGGAAGGCGATAGACCCGATGATGATAGAGGGGCAGATCCAAGGGGCAGTCTCCCAGGGGATAGGGTTCGCCCTCATGGAGAACCTGATAGTCGAGGAGGGGGCTGTGCTCACACCCAACTTCAAGGACTACATAATCCCCTCCGCCCTGGACACCCCGGAGGTGGCCGAGACCATAATCGTAGAGGAGCCATACAGGCACTCCGTCTTCGGAGCCAAGGGGGTTGGGGAGCCCGCCATAATCTCCGTCGTCCCTGCTATAACCAACGCCATCCACAACGCGACGGGCGTCAGGTTCAACTCCCTCCCCGCGACGGCGGAGCGCATGCACAGGGCCCTCAAGGAGGCGTCGCGATGAAGCCCCTGCCGGGCCTAGAGCTCCACAGGCCAAGGAGCCTTGAGGGGGCCCTAGAGATGCTGGCCGAGCTTGAGATGGCGAAGCCCATCGCTGGGGGCACGGACCTCATACCTCTAATAAGGGAAGCGGCCTGCAAGCCGAAGAACCTCGTTGACCTAACCCTCATCGAGGAGCTAAGGTACGTCAGGGAGGAGGGGGGCTCCATATCCATAGGCGCAGCCACGACCCTGAGCCAGATAGAGGGGTCCGAACTCATAGCGGGGAAGGCCCCTGCCCTCCACGAGGCGGTCTGCCTCATGGGGAGCCCCCAGATCAGGAACAGGGGGACCCTCGGGGGGAACCTGTACAATGCCTCCCCCGCAGCAGACTCCGCCCCGCCCCTCATGGTGCTCGACGCGGAGGCAGCCATCGCCTCAAGGGAGGAGCGGTACTACATGCCCCTGAGCGAGCTATTCGCGGGGCCCAAGATGAACAGCCTTGAGCCGGGGGAGCTCCTCACGGAGGTCAGGTTCAGGGCGCCCCCGGAGGGCTCGGGGTCGTCGTTCCAGAGGCTCGCCAGGAGGAGGGGCTTCACCCTATCTGTGGTGAACGCCGCAGCCTACATGGAGATGGTGGGAGACGTTTGCGGGGAAGCCCGAATAGCCCTTGGGGCGATAGCTGCGACCCCCATAAGGATGCCAAAGGTTGAGGAGATGCTCGTGGGGGAGGTGTCGACGCCGGGACTCATCGAAGAGGCTGCAGAAAAGTGCAGGGGGCTCGTGAGCCCGATAGACGACGTCAGGGGTTCGGCCGAGTACAGGTGTGACATGGCCTCTGTCCTCATGGCCAGGGCCATCAGGGGGGCCCTTGAGAGGGCGGGGAGGGGCCCATGATGAGGATGGAGTTCTTCCTCAACGGGAGGAGGGTTGGCTGCGAGGCGAGAGCGAGCCAGACCCTCCTAGACCTCCTCAGGAACGAGCTTGGAGTCAAGAGCGTCAAGAAGGGCTGCGAGCAGGGGGAGTGCGGGGCATGCACGGTGCTGCTCGACGGAGACCCCGTCACATCATGCCTCGTCCTCGCCCCTCAGGCGGAGGGGAGGCACGTGACCACTGTGGAGGGCCTAGCCGAGGAGCCCCTCATGGAGGACCTGCGCACAGCCTTCATAGAGAACGGCGCCGTCCAGTGCGGCTTCTGCACCCCTGGGATGCTCCTCTCAGCCTACGCCCTCCTGAGGGACAACCTAAGGCCGACGGCCGACGAGGTGAAGAGGGCGATAGAGGGGAACATCTGCAGGTGCACGGGCTACGTTAAGATAATAGAGGCGGTCATGGACGCCTCGGAGAGGATCGCTGCTGATGAGTGACCAGGAGGTCTTCGAGAGGCTAAGCATGCTCCTGGGGGAGGGGAGGCCGGCCGTCCTCTGCACCCTGGTGGAGAAGAGGGGTTCTGGCCCGAGGGACGTGGGAGCAAAGGTGCTCATAGACCAGGAGGGGAAAGTGACCGGCACAATAGGAGGAGGGGGGATGGAGAGGAGGCTCGTCTCCGAGGCCCTGGTGGCCCTGAGGGAAGGGAGGCCCAGGACGGTGGCCTTCGCCCTTGGGGTGGAGCCGGAGGCCGGAGCTTTAGCCGTCAACTCCAAGTGCGGTGGAGAGGTGAAGGTCTTCTTGGACGTGATCAGGCCAGAACCCAGGCTCATAATAGTGGGCTCAGGGCACATAGCGAAGCCCCTGGCAGACTTCGCTTCGAGGGCTGGGTTCGAGGTCGTAGTCGTGGACGACGCAGAGACGGCGACCCAGGATAGGTTCCCCGGGATGGAGGTACACGCAGGCCCCTTCGAAGAGGAGCTCGAAGGGGTCGAGGTACGCCCCTCCGACTTCGTCGCCGTAGTCCACGGGGAGACTAGGTACGAGATCGCCGCCCTCAGGAGCGTGCTCAGGAGGAAGCCGGCCTACATCGGCCTCCTGGGGAGCAGGAACAAGGCGAGGGAGCACAAGGAACAGCTGCTTGCAGAGGGCTTCGAAAGGGACGCAGTTGAGGCCATACGCGCCCCAATAGGGCTAGAGATAGGGGCTGAGACCCCGGAGGAGATAGCTGTCAGCATCCTCGCAGAGCTCATCATGGCTAGGCGGGGCCGGACCCGAACAGCCTGACGGCCTCCTCGAAGTCCTCGGGGGTGTCGATGTCCAGAACGCTCCAGGGGCCCCCCTCAACGGTCCTGTGGGCTCCCCCGTGCCTCACCACCACGTCCCTCACCGTCTCTCCCTCCCCCAGGCCCATGATCTCTTTGAAGAGTTGCTTCCTGAAGAGAACTGGGTGGCCGTACCTCCCTTCGTGGACGGGGCTCACTATCAGGGCCGAGGGGTCCGACTCCATGAGCCCAGCCATACTGTCCAGCAGCCCAGGATCAAGGCCAAGCTGGTCCCCCAGCACCAGGAAGGCCGCGTCGGCTGATAACCCCCTCAGGCCGACCTGGAAGGAGCTGGTCATCCCCCTCTCGTATCCGGTGTTCAGAACTGCCCTGACGCGGTGGGCCTCGGCGACGGGCCTTATCGATTCGGGGTCGTGCCCCAGAACGACCACGATCTCTCCTACGAGTGATTCCTCCAGGGCGTCGAGGAGCCTGTCGAGGATGGTTCGGCCGGCTACATTGAGGAGCAGCTTGTTCACTCCCATGCGGGTCGACTTGCCGGCGGCTAGGACTATCGCTGCGAACCTCAACTCTCCTGCCCTGCTTTCATCTTCTCGGCTGCCGCTTCCACCGCCCTAACTATGTTCACGTAGCCGGTGCACCTGCAGAGGTTCCCCTTAAGGTACTCCCTTATCTCGGACTCCTCGGGGGCGGGGTTCTCCCTGAGAAGGGCCTCCGCGGTCATTATGAAGCCCGGGGTGCAGAAGCCGCACTGGACCGCCCCCTCCTCCAGGAAGGACTCCTGGAGCGGGTCGAGCTCTTCTCCTTCCGCCAGCCCCTCTATGGTGTCCACCCTCCTACCGTCCGCGTCGACGGCCAGGGTCATGCAGGCCAGGACGGGCTCCCCGTCCAGGTGGACCGTGCACGCGCCGCACTCGCCTATCCCGCAGCCGTACTTGGTCCCTGTGAGGTGCATCCCTTCCCTGACCAGGTTGAGGAGCAGGGTGTTAGGCTCCACATCGAACCTCCTCCTCCTGCCGTTCACCGTGATCTCTATCCTCATCCTACTGCCCTCCCGCCTCCCCCGCAGCCCTGGTCAAGGCGTCCACGGTGAGCGCCTTTGAAGCCTCCCTCCTGTACTCAGCCGTGCCCCTGATGTCTGTTATCGGCCTTATTGTCCGTGATACCATCTCCGCTGTCTCATTCAGGACATCTTCGGTCAGCCTCTTTCCCACGAGGAACCTCTCCACGTTCGGCACCCTGAGCGGCGTGGGGGCTACTGAGCCCAGGGCGACCCTGCAGTGGTCCACAACGCCGTCACTGAGGGTCAGGGCGGCAGCTACACTCACGGTGGCTATGTCGAGGCTCGTCCTCCCTATCTTCATGAAGCTCGTCCCCGTGCCTGGCTTTGGTTTCGGCACCTGGACGCCAGTGAGTATCTCTCCTGGCCCCAGCACGGTCAACCCGGGGCCCTCGAAGAACCCCTCCAGGGGGACGGACCTCTCCCCCTCGGGACCCGCCATGTGGGCGACGGCGTCGAGGGCGAGGAGGGCGACCGCCGTGTCGGCGCAGGGGCTCGCGTTGCATAGGTTTCCGCCCAAGGTCGCCATGTTCCTGACCTGGACCGAACCGAGGGCCCTCACTGCGTCGTGGAGGACGGGCAGCCTCTCCCTGATAAGGCCGGACCGCTCAAGGGTCCTCAGCTTCGTGAGCGCCCCTATGCGCATCCCATCCGGCCCATCCTCTATCCCGTCGAGCCCCTCGATCCCCTTCAGGTTGACCACGTGCTTTGGCTCCATGAGCCTCTGCTTCATCTTGACGATCAGGTCCGTTCCCCCGGCGAGGGGCACAGCCTCGCCCCCGTACCTCTTAAGAAGCTCCACGGCCTCCCCCAGGCTCTTGGGGGCGTGGTACTCGAAGCCGAAGGGGATTATGTGGGTGTTCTGCCTGTTGATGCTCATTCCCTCCCCCCCTCCCTTTTGAGGGCCGCTAGGATCTTTCCTGGGGTTATGGGAAGCTCGTAGAACCTCACTCCTATCGCGTTCTGGATGGCGTTGGCCACGGCCCCGGCTACGGGGTTGAGGGCCCCCTCGCCTATGCCCTTGGCACCGAAGGGGCCGGAGGGCTCGTAGGTGTCAGCGAAGAAGACGGTGAAGTCGTCCAGATCAGGCAGGTCGGTAGCCATTGGGACCTTGTAGTCTGTTATGTACCCGTGGTTGAGGAGGTCTCCGGTCGCGGGCTCGTAGGTGGTGTCCTCAAGGGTGGCCATGCTCCACCCCATAGCCAGACCCCCGTGGACCTGCCCCGCGGCAAGCAGAGGGTTTATCACCGTCCCTATGTCTGCCCCGGCCACGACCCTTATGGGCCTGACCCTCCCAGTCCAGGTGTCCACCTCGACCTCGACGAAGTAGCCGGTGAAGTGGGGTGGGCAGCTCTCCTGCCTGTAGCTGTCAACCGAGGCTACCGTCCCCCAGTTCTTGTACCTAGCCGTGTGGGCCAGCTCCTTGAAAGTTATCTCCCTACCCTCTATCCCCTCCGCGTATATTACGCCCTGACCCCTCTCCATGTCGCACCTGAACTTGACGGCGTTTGGGTACGCATCCAGGATCTTGGCCGCGTAGTCCCTCAGCTTGTCCTTCACCTGCCTGGCCACCTTGAGGGCCGCCCCTCCTCCCGAGTAGACGCCCCTAGAAGCGTGGGTGCAGACGTCGTACACGGTGGTCCCAGTGTCTGCGCTGACCACGTTCACGTTCTCAAGGGGGACGCATAGCTCCTCGGCTATTATCTTCGCGTGTGCCGTCAGGGTGCCGCCTCCGTGGTCCATGAGGGCGGTGACGTAGTCTAGGGTCCCGTCCTCGTTCAGCTTCAGCATAGCCCCGCCGAAGTCCACTACGGTGCCAGGCACAGGGGCCCCCGCGCTGCTCGTGTGGAACCCCCTACCCAGGCCCAGTCCCCTCCTGTACCGTCCCGTTTGATCCCCGGGCCTTGGCCGGTTGTACCAGTCTACCATCTCTGCCCCCCTGCGCAGTATCTCCTCGACCCCGCAGCTCTTTATGATGGACTTAACCGTCGGCCCCTGACCCCAGAACAGGTCCCCCTCACCGACGTAGTTCTTGAGCCTGAAGTCCAGGGGGTCCATGCCGACCTCCTCTGCGACCTCGTCCATCATGGTCTCCACGGCCCAGCTTATCTGGGGGTTCCCGTACCCCCTGAAGGCGCAGCTCGGAACCTTGTTGGTGTAGACGGCCCTCCCCACGTACCTCTTGTGCGGTAGCTTGTATAGGCTCACCCACCAGCCCACGACGCAGCCCAGCAGGGGGTATGCCTGGATCTGGTGGGCCCCTATGTCCAGGGTCGCCTCGAGCTCCCCGGTCGTGAGCTTCCCATCCTTAGTTGCGCCGAGCTTCAGCCTGAATACCATCTGGTACGAGGAGTGGTCGCGGTGGTCCTCCTCCCTGGTGTATGTGAGCTTGACTGGGCGCCTCGCCTTCAGGGCAAGGGCTACTGCTATGGGGACCACCGGGTTGGCGTGGATGCTGCTCCCGAAGCTTCCGCCTATGGGGACCTTCACCACCCTTATCCTGCCCATGGGGATCCCGAATATCTCGTGGAGGAGGATGCGGGTGTTGTGGAGGGTCTGGGTTGTGCTCCATAGGGTGACCCCGCCGCCGGGCTCTGGCCTCACAACAACGGACTTGGGCTCGAGCTGGTCGTGGTACCTGCGGTTCGTGCGGTAGGTCCTCTCCAGAACCACGTCGGCCTTCTCGAATCCCTCATCGACATCCCCCTCTGAAATCTCTAGGGTGCAGGCGATGTTGTTCTCGACGCCGATGACCTCGTCATTGAGGACTATGTCGTCGTGGAGTTGCTCCCTCCCTGGCTCCATCGACTCGAAGGCGTCGAAGACAGCCGGTAGGGGCTCGTACTCCACCCTTATGGCCTCTAGGGCCTCCTGGGCCTCCCCCTCCGTCTCTGCGGCCACGGCTGCTACGGGCTCCCCGAAGTATAGGGGCTTCCCGCTCAGGACCCTCCAGTCCTTGTACGTGGACTCGGGCACGCTAACCAGCCTCGGGCAGTACCTGACCCCCGGGACCTCCTCGAAGGTGAGGGCCACGGCCCCCATCTCCTCGGCGCCCGAGACGTCTATGGATTTGACCCTGGCGTGGGGGTGGAGGCTCTTGAGCACACGGGCGTGGAGCATGTCCGGAAGGGATACGTCTGAGGCGTAGGTCTCCCGTCCCGTGACCTTCGAGACCCCGTCCACCCTGAAGGCTTTCTTTCCGAGGACGGAGTAGGAACCGGGTTGGGACATCAAATGAACTGGGCGCTCGGCGTTAAAAAGGGTTGACGATGAACAGCCCGGGGTCAGGGATACATCATACGGGTGATCAACGCTTTCCCAACCCGTAATGGGCGGCACCTTTTGCGCCTTCAGACCCCTGTCCGATAGGACCAAGTCGAAGACGGCTCGGGAAGACGTATCGATCCCTTGGCCCTCAGCTACGCCGTGAACGCCTCCCATAAAGAATTAATAACTTTAGACGTACCTTTAATAATTATTAATAAAAAAAGCCGATTTAATAGGATTAAGTTAATAAACCTTTGTTATGCCCGTTTAACAGATTCAAGGGAACAGCAGCCATGCCCCAAAGCCAAGGTCACGACCATGAGCATGTACATAAGAGGGAGAGGAGGGGGTGGGCCCTCCTCGCCTTTTCAAGCGCCATCCTGATAGCGGGCATGGCCTTCCATTACTTCTCGGGTCGCAACCCGTTCTCGGAAGCTTTGCTCGTCCTGGTCATGGTCCTCTCTGGGGCCAACATAGCAGTCATGGGGCTGCGCTCCCTCCTCCACGGCAGCGTCACCATAGACCTCCTCATAACGATAGCGGCCGTGGGCGCAGCGGCGATAGGCCACCTCGAGGAGGGGGCCTCGGTTTTGGTCCTCTTCAACCTGGCTGAGAGGCTCGAGAACTACGCAGCGGACAGGGCTAGGCACGCCATAGAGGCCCTCATGGAGCTGAAGCCTGAGGTGGCCACGGTCAGGAGGGGGGGAGGGGAGGTCACCGTACCAATAGAGGAAGTCATGCCTGGGGAGGTGGTAGTCGTTAGGCCCGGCGACAGGATACCCCTCGACGGGATGGTGATCGAGGGGGCCTCGAGCGTGGACCAGTCCACCATCACAGGCGAGTCGGTGCCTGCTCCCAAGGGGAGGGGGGACGAGGTCTACGCAGGCACAATGAACATAGACGGCTTCGTGGCGGTTGAGGTCACGAGGATGGCTGGGGAGACCATCCTGGCAAAGATCCTGGCCCTAGTCGAGGAGGCCGAGGAGAGCAGGTCCCCGACGGAGGCCCTCGTCGACCGATTCTCGAGGCTCTACACCCCAGCCGTCATACTTGCTGCAGTCCTCGTCGCAGCCGTCCCACCCCTCATCCTTGGGCAGCCCCTCCAGGAATGGATATACAGGTCGCTGGTCATGCTGGTCGTGGCCTGCCCCTGCGCCCTGGCCATATCCACGCCAGTCGCCATGGTCTCCGCCATAGCGAGCGCGAGCAGGAACGGGGTCCTCGTCAAGGGGAGCACATACATAGAGCAGGCGAGCGGTGCGAGGGCAGTCGCCTTCGACAAGACGGGCACCCTGACCAGGGGGGAGCTGGAGGTGACTGAGGTCATCCCCTACGACGCCCCGGAGGGGGAGGTCCTGAGGAGGGCCGTAGCCCTTGAGGCCAAGTCTGAGCACCCCATAGCCAGGGCGATCCTTGAGAGGGCTAGGGAGGAGGGGGTCGCCCTAGAGGAGGCCATGGAGTTCAGGGCCCATCCGGGGAGGGGGGTAGAGGCGAGCATCGGGGAGAGGAGGTACTGCGTCGGGAACGTCAGGCTCTTCGATGAGCTTGGCATAGACCTGAAAGGAAGGGACCTTGAGGAGGTGGAGGCCGAGGGCAGGACCCTGGTCCTCGTCTCGGAGGACGGCTGCGCCATAGGCGCCATAGCCCTGATGGACAAGTTGAGGGAGGGGGCAAGGGATGCGATATCGAGGCTCCAGGAGCAGGGGGTGAGGGTTGAGATGCTCACGGGGGACAACGAGGCGACAGCGAAAGCCATAGCCGGGAGGCTCGGGGTCGATGGCTACCAGGCGGACCTCCTTCCGGAGGAGAAGGTCTTGGCCGTGGAGAAGCTCCGAAGATACGGCCCTGTGGTCATGGTGGGGGACGGGGTGAACGACGCCCCTGCGCTGGCGGCGGCGGACGTGGGCATAGCCATGGGGGCCATGGGGAGCGACGTGGCGCTGGAGACCGCCGACATAGCCCTGATGGAGGACGACCTGGGGAGGGTGGCCTACGTCCTGGGGCTGAGCGGGGCGACGATGAGGAGGATAAGGGAGAACATAGCAGCATCGATCCTCGTGAAGCTGGGAGTCGCCGCCCTAGCCATCCCGGGCCTGGTGACCCTATGGCTTGCAGTGGCTGTCGGCGACATGGGCCTCAGCCTGGCCGTGATACTGAACTCCATGCGTCTGACCCGGGTCAGGGCCGAGTGAAGAGCGTAAGGTTTACCTGATTACGGGGGCTCAGGGTCATGTATGTCCGTCTTGGTAAACACCCTGGCCGCGACCTTTGCTGTGAGCCTCGCCTCCCTCATAGGGATGTTCGCCCTCTCCCTGAACCACGAAACCCTACACAGGGTCCTCTTCGTCCTCATAGCGTTCTCAGCGGGCTCCATTCTCGGGGCCTCCCTCTTCGACCTCCTCCCCGAGGCCGTGGAGCTCGTGGAGGGGTCCGAAGTCTTCATGATCATCGCATTCGGCTTCGTGGCCTTCTTCGTCCTTGAGAGGCTCATATACTGGTACCACGGCCACGGCCACAGCGAGGACATCGGCAGGGAGGGGGGAGGGGCAACCAGGGGATTCGCCTACCTTAACCTCGTCGGGGACTTCATCCACAACACGATAGACGGGATGATAATCGCAGCCAGCTTCCTTGAGGGGCTCCAGCTGGGGCTGGCCACAACCATAGCGGTCGCCTTCCACGAGCTCCCCCAGGAGATAGGAGACTACGGCATACTCGTCTACGCGGGCTTCGAGAGGAGGAGGGCCCTCCTCACAAACTTCGTCGCGGCCACTGCGGTGGTTTTGGGGGGCCTCCTGGCCCTCGCCTTCATAGAGACGGCCCACGGCCTGAGCGGCTGGCTCATAGCCTTCTCGGCGGGCTCGTTCCTCTACCTCTCGGCATCGGAGCTGGTGCCAGAGATGCACGAGGAGAGGGGCTTCGCGAGGTCGGCTGTCCAGCTCCTCATATTCCTCGTGGGGCTGGCGACCATCTGGTCCCTGGGCTTCCTCTTCGTCGAGTAAACAAGCCGTGGCCCCGCCCCTCGGCCGGTAAGGATTAAAAGAGAGGCTTCTTTCTTATTCTGAGACCGGTGCGGCGGGGATGGACGAGGAACTGGAGAGGCTCAAGCGCAGGAGGCTCCTGGAACTCCAGAGGAGGATGCTGGCCAGGCAGGAGGGGGAGGCCAAGAAGGAGGAGAAGCCCGATGAGCCCACCGACCGGGAGCTCCTGGGCAGGCACTTCGTAGGCAGGGCCTGGGAGGTCTACAACGCCGCCCTCTCCCAGTTCCCCAGGGTGATGCCCCAGGTGGAGGCCGTCCTGGTTGAGGCGATGAGGTCGGGGAGGCTTACCACGAAGATAGACGGGGAGAGCCTCTTCCAGTTCTTCAGGCAGATAGGGCTGCCGGTCCGCCTCAAGACCACCATAAGGTACTCCGAGCACGGGGAGCTCAAGACCCTGGAGCAGAAGATGAAGGAGAAGAGCTGACGTGTCCTGAGCGGGTTCGAACCCCGCTCTCCGCGCCGGTTTCGCGTCAGTGGCAGGTCATATCTGTTTTCCCGGGGCGGTGTGGTTTTTCCGTTGAGCGTCGTTGCGCCTTTCCGTGAATCTCCTTTGGTCTGTGTCTTTGTTTTTGGTCCTTTTTTGAACCTGTTTCTGTTGTTCCTGTGAATTCAGGGGTCTCTCCGGGATCTGTCCCGGAGCTGGAATCCGGGGGAGGGGTTATCATCACGTTTTTTTTCCTTTCTTGTGGTTGTATGGGGAGGAAGGGGAGGGTCAGCCTCTCTTCGAGCGGGTGTGTCCTCGACCCACGGGTTCCATGTGTCGCCCGGTTGGAGCCTTGGGGTCGGCGGGTGAGTTCGTCGACGGCGGGGGGAGCCTGTTCCCCGTCTCCGTCTGAGACACCTCCAAAGCCAGGACCCCCGGAGGAAATATCTTTTTAAAAGGGAGCTAGATTTAGTATTATCTGCTTATAACATTCTGGTGGTTTGGATGGGTAAGAAAGGCAGAGAGATAGTGGAGGTCGACGTAAAGAAGCTCTTGGAGATGCTCATAAGCGCCTACGCAGACGAGTGGGTCGCATACTACGCCTACAAGTGGATCGCGGACATGGCCGAGGGGCTGAACTCCCCAATAGTCGCAGATCTGGCCGACGAGACAGCGGACGCAGAGGAGGAGCACGCCGACGAGCTGGCCGAGAGGATCATAGAGCTGGGAGGGGCGCTGCCCCGGGGCATAGAGAAGATACACGACCTGGCCACGTGCAAGGTGGTGGAGTACCCCGAGAGCGTCCGGGACCTCAAGGGGATCCTGGAGGCCCTTAGGGAGGCCGAGGGATGCGCCATAGAGGTCTACAACAAGATAGTGAAGTGGCTGGGCCCCTGCTACGACAAGGACATAAGGACGTTCCACCTTATACAGCACATCCTCGCAGAGGAGATAGAGCACGAGGAGGCCTTCGAGAACCTCATCTGACCCCATTCCCCCTTTTTATAGCACAAGGCGGAACTCCAAGTGGAGTGTAACCTTCTAGATCAGCTCTACGGAAGAGGCCTTGAAGGACATGTAAACATCCGAGCCCACGTTGAGCCCCATCTCGGAGAAGGAGCGCTTGGTTATCTGGACGGTGAAGACCCTGCCCGCGTCCAGCCTCAGCCTCACCACGGCGCCCATGTCCTCGACGGACGCGACCCTCCCCCTGAACTCGTTCCTGGCGCTCGTCTCGACCCAATCCTTGGACAGGATGATGGCCTCGGGGCTGACGTGGATGACGACCCTCCCGGGGCGGCTGAAGGCTGCCTTCACCTCCAAGCCCCCGCCAACGTCCACGTGGGAGACCCCCTCGATCACCCTCGACTGCCCTGTGAAGACGTTCTCTAGGCTGGCAAGGCGGGAGCCCGAGAGCAGCTTCTCAGTCGCCCCCTCCTCGACGACCCGCCCCCCCTCCAGGTATACGGTTCTCTGGGCCAGCCTCCTCACCTGGGAGTAGTCGTGGGTGGCCATAACGACGCAGCGGCCCTCGCTTTCCTCCCCTATCACCTCTGCCATGATGCTCGAGTTGGCTGGGTCCAGGTTTGAGGTGGGCTCGTCCAGCAGGATCGCCTCTGGGTCCAGCAGTAGGGCCCTGGCAAGCGCCGCCCTCTGCTGCTCCCCCCCTGAGAGGCTCCTGGCCTCCCTCTCCTCGAATCCCTCCAGCCTGACCCTTGCCAGGGCCTCGGCAACCTCGTCCCTTATCCTATCCTCTGGGACGCTCCTTATCCTTAGGCCGAAGGCGAGGTTCGTGTAGACGTCGCCCCTCAGGAAGACGGGGCTCTGGAATAGCATTGTGGCCCTCTTCCGGAGTTCGGTCGCGCCCCTCCCGCCCACCTCCATCCCCCGGTAGAGGAGCCTGCCCTCGGATGGGAGCTCCAGGCCCGCAAGTATCTTGAGGAGTGTCGTCTTGCCCGCCCCACTCGGGCCAACGACCCCCAGCACCCCTCCTCCGTCGATGGAGAGGTCTACGCCCGTGAGGGCCCTGGTCTCTCCGTAATCCTTGGAGACGCCCTGGAGGGTGTAGACCGGGTCCAAGCTAGCCCTCCCCCTGGAGGATTCCTATGAGGAAGTTGAGGACCAGGACCACTCCAAGCAGGATGAAGCTAAGGGCGAAGCTGAGGCCGAAATTTACCTTGACGGTCTCCAGGGCTATGGAGGTGGTGAGGAGCCTGGTTAGACCACTTATGTTCCCCCCGATCATCATGGCTATGCCAAGCTCCGCGAAGGCCCTGTTGAAGCTGGAGACCACTGCAAGGGAGACCCCGCTGAAGGCCTCCCTCAGGATGACCAGAGACGTCTCCGTCTCAGATGCGCCCAGGGTCCTCGCCAGGTCCCTGAGCTGGGTTTCCTTGCTCTCTATGGCGCTCGCGCTGAAGCTCACCACCATGGGAACGACGAGGACGGCCTCCCCTAAGGCTATGCCTGGGACGGTGTACAGGAGCTGTAGGGAGCCAAGGGGGCCGCTCCTGGAAAGGAGGATGTACAGGAGGAGGCCCAGTGTGACCGTGGGGACCCCCACCAACGCGTTGAATATGGCCTTCACCCATCTCCTCCCTCTGAAGGACCTCATGCCGAGGAGCACGCCGAGGGGCAGCCCCACGGCCGCTGCGATGACAGTCGCCATGGAGGCTGTCTGGAGGGAGCGGAGGGTGATCTCCATAACCTCCCTGTCCCCCGTGACTATGAGCCTCACCGCCTCCCTGAGGCCGTTCAGAAGGTCCTGCCAGCTCATGCGAACTCCTCCGAATATGGGCCTGAGGCCTGTTAACTGTATAGGTCTCCCGCCCCGTATCTGTACCGGTTGGGGCACTCGCTTCCCTCGAAGTAGGCGTACTCCTCCACCCATCCTATCAGCTCTTGGTCTGAGCCGGCCCTGATTGTGGTCACCCAGGGCTCGAAAAGGGTTGACCTGAACTCATCTCGGCCGAAGCCTTCTAGAAGCCCCTGGGCCTCGTCTGAGATCAGGTACCTGACGAAGGTCATCGCCGCTTCGAACCTGCCCCTCGCCGACCTCTCTGGATTGCAGGCTATGACGCTGTAGACGTTTAGGGTCTCCTTCCCTGAACCCACCACCTTCACCAGCCTGATGTTCCCCATCTCTGAGTTCTTGAGGAATGTAGCCAGGTCTGTAAGGGTGTAGGCGTCCTTCTGGTCGGCGAGTTGGAGGGTCGCGGTCATCCCAGACCCCGCCTCGATGTACCAGGGGCCGCCAGAGCCCTCCACCTTCTGGGCCTTAAGCTCCTCAAGGTCCAGGCCTGCTGCGCCCCAGAGGCTCTTCTCCTTCGAGTGGGTCCCCGAGTTGTCCCCCCTGGAGACCCAGAGGGTGTTCCCCCTGGGGCCCTCCTCCGCGACCTTCCTCAGAGCCTCCGTGGGGCTCAATCCCATGACACCGGCAGGATCGGACTCAGGCCCCACTATGATGAAGAAGTTGTAGGCTATTATCTTCCTGTTGACCCCGTAGCCGCTCTCTAGGAAGGAGAGCTCGGCTGCGGGATCGTGCACTAGGACGAGGTCTGCGTCTCCCCTCTTCGCAGTCTCTATCGCGAGGCCCGTGCCCTGTGATATGAAGCTCACGTTGTATCCGGGGTGCCCGGCCTCGAATCTGGCCTTCAGCGCGTCGAGGACTCCCGTCTCGTAGAGGCTCGTCGTAGTGGAGACTATGATGTGCCCCTTACCGCTCGGTCTGGTCACGTACCAGACTGCGCCGCCCCCTACAAGGATAAGTGAGATGGAGAGGGCGATGAATGCCATCCGCCTCGAGTTTATCCTTCCGAAAGCCATGATGTGGCCCTCCGGCAATACGAAATGTTTGTATATGCATATCGTAATAAGCCTTTGGGATGGGCAGGTCGTTATGTTCCGCCATGCATAACAATTTTCTACCCCAACGCGTAGCTATATGGAGCGGATTCGGAGGGTGGCGCAGATTTCCTTAGAAGGCGGGGGAGCTAGGCTCCGGGACCCCTTCGGAAGGGTCGTGGACAGCCTGAGGATATCCCTCACCCAGAGGTGCAACTTCGAATGCTTCTTCTGCCACAGGGAGGGGGAGCACGACCCCCATGGGGAGATGGCCCCTGAAGAGGTAGAGGGGGTAGTGGCCTTGGCCTCGGAGCTGGGTTTCGAGAAGGTGAAGCTGACAGGGGGGGAGCCCCTCCTTAGGGAGGACGCTGTCGAAATAGTCAGGAGGGTAGCGGCGCTCATACCAGAGGTCTCGATGACAACGAACGCGTCCCTCCTCGCCGAGAGGGCTCGGGACCTCCGTGAGGCGGGGCTGAGGCGGGTCAACGTCAGTTTCCACTCCCTGAGGCCCGATGTCTTCAGGAGGATAACTGGGAACGGCTCTCAGGCAGAAGTCGAGGAGGGCGTAAGGGCGGCCGTCGATTGCGGCCTGATCCCCGTGAAGCTCAACGTCGTCGTGTTGAGGGGCCTCAACTCGGAGGAGATACCCGAAATGATCGACTACTCCAAAAAGGCGGGGGCCATCCTACAGCTCATAGAGTACCAGCCCCTCGAGAGGGGCGTGGAGGGCTGGGGGGAGCACCACTACGACCTGAGCCCCGTCGAGGAGGAGCTGGCTTCGAGGTCAGAGAGGGTGGTGGAGAGGGACCTCCACAGGAGGAGGCAGTACCACCTGGAGGGCGGTGGGGTCGTTGAGGTTGTTAGGCCCATGCACAACTCCAGGTTCTGCAAGTACTGCACGAGGCTCAGGCTCACCTCAGACGGGAGGCTGAAGCCCTGCCTAATGAGGGACGACAACCTCGTCGACATCGTGGGCCCCATCAGGAGAGGGGAGCCCCGGGAGGCCCTCTTCGAGGCCTTCAGGGAGGCCGTTGCTAGGAGGGAGCCATACTGGAGGGAGAGGGTGTGAGGGTCAGGGTGAGGTACTTCGCCTCCTACAGGGAGCTCGCGGGGCTGGGAGAGGAGGATCTGGAGATTCCAGAAGGGTCGAAGGTGGGGGAGCTGAGGGGGAGGGTCGTGGAGCTCCACGGGAAACTCGGGAAGGCCGAGGCAATGCTCTTCGCAGTGAACGGGGCCTTCGTGAGCCCTTCCACCCCCCTAAACGAGGGGGACCTGGTCGCCGTCTTCCCTCCTGTGAGCGGTGGTTGAAATGATAAGGGTGACGCGCGATGACTTCTCCGTGGACAGGGTGCTTGAGGAGGTAAGGAGAAGGGGGAGCGGCTGCGTCGTCTCCTTCCTCGGCGTCGTCAGGGACGAGTCGGGGGGGAGGCCCGTTGAGAGGATGGAGATAGAGGTCTACGAGGAGATGGCCCGGAGCCAGCTCGAGGCCATAAGGAGGGAGGCCCTGGAACGGTTCGGGGTGCAGGAGGTGGCGGTGGTCCACAGGCACGGCGATCTTGGGGTCTCAGACAAGATAATGATGATAGCCGTGGCAGCAGCCCACAGGGCAGAGGCCTTCGAGGCGTGCCGCTACGTGATAGACGAGATAAAGGTGAGGGTTCCCATATGGAAGAAGGAGCACACACCGGACGGTGGTTTCTGGGTGGAGGGGGAGAGGCTTGAGTGACCCCGTGAGGATGGTGGACATATCGGGGAAGGAAGTGGTCCACAGGACGGCAGAGGCCGTTGGCAGGATCAGTCTCAGGAAGGAGACCGTTGCGGCAGTCAGGGATGGAAGGATAGAAAAGGGGGACCCCCTGACAGTGGCCGAGGTCGCCTGCATCCAGGCGGTTAAGAGGACTCCGGACCTCATACCCCTCTGCCACCCCATACCCATAGACTCCGTCGATGCAGACTTCGAACTAGGAGAGGACTACGTTGAGGCCAGATGCAGGGGGGCAGCCGACTACAGGACGGGGGTCGAGATGGAGGCCCTCACAGGCGTCGCGGTAGCCCTGCTCAACGTCTGGGACATGGTCAAGTACCTCGAGAAGGACGAGGGGGGCCAGTACCCCACCGCCGAGATAACTGGCATCAGGGTTGTCGAGAAGAGGAAGGGATGAGGTTGCAAGAGCACAGGAGGGACCAGAGGGCTGAGGCCGTCTTCGCCATCGTGGTCACCAGTGACACGAGGAAGCCCGAGACCGACGAAACGGGGAGGACTGCCATCGGGCTCATAGAGGGGGAGGGCCACGAGGTGGCGGCATACGAGATCGTGGAGAACGACGGCGATAAGATAAGGGAGGCAGTGAGGGGGCTTCTGGGGGACGGGACGGTCCAGGTGATCCTCACAAGCGGGGGGACGGGGATAAGCCCGAGGGACAGGACCGTGGACGCGGTAGAGGGGCTCCTCGACAAGAGGATGGAGGGCTTCGGGGAGCTCTTCAGGAGGCTCAGCTTCGACGAGGTAGGGGGCGCCGCGATGATCAGCAGGGCCACGGCAGGTGTCGCCGGGGGGAAGCTGATCTTCTGCCTCCCCGGCTCAAGGAACGCCGTGGAGCTCGCCCTGAGGAAGATAATACTGCCCAACGTGGGTCACATGCTCTGGGAGGTGGGGAGGGAGTGAAGCCCTTCAGGAGCCTAATGTCCCGAACCGAGGCGCTGGAGATCATAGAGGAGAAAGTCAGGCCCCTGGAGAGGGTTGAGAGGGTCTCCCTGGAGGAGGCAGCGGGGAGGGTCCTGGCTGCAGACGCGGTAGCCGAGTTCGACGTCCCCCCATTCACCAGGGCCTCTATGGACGGTTACGCGGTGAGGGCCGAGGACACATACGGGGCAGGGGTCTTCAGCCCTTGGAGGCTCAAGCTTGTGGGGGTCCAGCACGCGGGGGAGGTCTTCGAGGGGGAGGTGGGCCCGGGGGAGTGCGTCGAAGTGGCCACTGGGAGCCCCTTGCCCAGGGGGGCCGACGCCGTGGTCATGGTGGAGCACACCAGGAGGGACGGAGACATCGTAGAGATACAGAAGCCAGAGCACCCGGGAGCCAACATCTCCCCCGTGGGGGAGGACATGAAGGAGGGGGACGTCGTCGTGAAGGCGGGGGAGCTACTAACCCCCGGGAGGGTGGGGGCGCTCGCCGCCCTTGGCATGGAATCTGCGGAGGTCTACGAGAGGCCTAGGGTCGCCGTATTCTCCACCGGCTCCGAGGTGGTTCCCCAGGGGAGGAAGCTGGAGCCTGGGGAGATATACGACATAAACTCCTTCACCCTCTCCTCGGTCATAAGGGCGAACGGGGGCATCCCCCTGAGGATGGGGATAATAGAGGACGAGAGGGGTGCCATCGAGGGGGCGCTCAGGGAGGCCGTTGGGCACGACCTGGCCATCTTCTCGGGCGGCAGCAGCGTCGGCTCCAGGGACCTATTCAACCAGGTTGTGGAGGAGATGGGAGAAGTGCTCTTCCACGGGCTCCAGGTGAAGCCTGGGAAGCCGACACTCTTCGGGTTGGTGGAGGGGACCCCCGTCTTCGGCATGCCCGGATATCCCACCTCATGCCTGAGCAACGCCTACCTGTTCCTGGCCCCAGCCCTCAGGAAGATCGCGAGGCTGCCCCCCGAGGAGCCCAGGCTGGTCACGGCCCGGATGGGGATGAGAGTCGTATCATCCTCGGGGAGGGAGCAGTTCCTCACCGTGAGGCTGGAGAACGGCGCCGCCTATCCAGTCTTCAAGAGGTCCGGCGCTATAACGAGCATGGCCAACGCAGACGGATACATCGTCCTTCCTGTGAACCTAGACGTGATAGAGGAGGGGGAAGAGGTCACGGTGCACCTCCTGGGATGACCCAGCCCTCTTATTTCCGTTTCATAGAATAGATGGGCGACTAGACGCCGTTTTGGGGCTTCCTTTTCCTTTCCCGATCTTCCCTGTACTCCCTGATCATGTCTCGGAGGATCTCCATCGTCTCGGCGTCGCTGAATAGCACCTCAACCTCCCTTATGGCGCCTATGTAGAAGGTGGAGACCCCCGCGAGGACCCACCCAAGGACGAGGAGGCCGTAGAATATGTCCCTGGCAAACCAGACGCTCGTGGTGAAGGAGTAGAATGGGAACTCGAAGACCAGGCGCCCCTGGGCCACCCAGATGAATATGATCTCAAGCTGGTAGAGGGACGCAAGGACTAGGGCACCGCTGAAGATGAGCCCCATGAAGGGGAGGACATACCTCCTCATCGTCGCGTCCCTGTCTACGAAGCCCGCTGTCATCCAATATTTTCTTGGGGAACAATCCTTAATTTGGATTACCTTCAACTAGGAGTACCCACTACCGGATAAATTCTCTTAAGGCCGATGGGCCCCTTTTTTCAGCGGATGCAGGATTGAACGGGATGGGCTTTCAACTGGGCGAAGACTACGCTCTCAGGCTCGACGCCGAGGACCCTCTCGCCACGTACAGGGACAGGTTCTACGGGCTCCCTGGCGTCATATACATGGACGGAAACTCCCTAGGCCTCATGTCGAGGGACGCAGAGGAGACGCTGCTGAGGGTGATGGAGGAGTGGAAGACCCTCGGAATAAGGGGATGGGGCGGGGCCGAGGTCCCCTGGATAGAGTACTCGGAGCGCCTCGGGGCCCTCCAGGCTCCGCTGGTGGGTGCGGAGCCCGACGAGGTCGTTGTCACGGGCGGGACCACCGTCAACCTCCACGCCCTCGTCGCCACCTTCTACAGGCCAGAGGGGAGGAGGAAGAAGATCCTTGCCGATGAGCTCAACTTCCCAAGCGATCTATACGCCCTGGCAGCCCAGATAAGGCTGAGGGGGGGAGACCCAGAGGAGGACCTGATCCTAGTCAGGAGCAGGGACGGCAACACCATAGAGGAGGACGACGTGGTAGAGGCCATGACCGGGGAGGTGGCCCTCGTCCTGCTCCCCAGCGTCTACTACAGGAGCGGCCAACTCCTCGACATGGAGAGGCTTACCTGGGAGGCGAGGCACAGGGGCATACCCATAGGGTGGGACTGCAGCCATAGCGTCGGCGTCGTCCCCCACAGATTCGACGAATGGGGAGTCGACTTCGCCTTCTGGTGCAACTACAAGTACCTGAACGGTGGGCCGGGGAGCACGGCGAGCCTGTACGTTAACAGGAAACATTTCGGTGAGACCCCCGGCCTCGCGGGCTGGTTCGGGAACGACCGGAGGACCATGTTCGAGATGAGGACGGATTTCGACCCCGCGGGGACGGCATCGGCCTGGCAGATAGGGACGACGACGATCCTGAGCACGGCCCCCATAGAGGGCTCCCTCAGGATGATCGGGGAGGCCGGCATAGGGAGGATAAGGGAGAAGTCCGAGAAGATCTCCTCCTACCTGATGTTCCTCGTAGACGAGACGCTCAGCGGGCCTCCGTACGACTTCGGGATAGCAACGCCCAGGGACCCGAAGCGCAGGGGCGGGCACGTGGGAGTCACCCACGAGGACGCTTGGAGGATAAGCCAGGCTCTCATAGCCCGGGGGGTGGTCCCCGACTTCAGGCCTCCCAACATCATCAGGCTTGCGCCCATCCCGCTTTACGTGAGCTACCACGACGTCTGGAATGTGGCCCAGCACCTGAAGGCGGTGATAGACAACGGGGAGCATGAAAAATTTTCCAAGGAGAAGAGCATCGTCACTTGAACAGCTCGCCCACTCACACTTGTACGAAGGTCTTAATGCGCCCCGATACATCGCGCCCGAGAAAGCGTAGAACTAAAGTAGAAACTTCGCCCTATTTTTATCCCCAACTCTTATCCTCGGATCATAGAATCAGCATCTGAGTGGTTTCAAGAAAAAAAGATGAAGGATGGTTTCTTGGAGATTCTTTAAGCTATTTCTCCAGAATGCTTTTCAACTTCTCTAACGATTTCTTGGCTTCCTTTTCACCCATTCCTCTCATCAATCTGCCAAGGAACTTACCAAAAACTCCCCAAGGCAATTCAGCGTCTATCACATGTGTGAATTTAGTTCCCTCATCTACAGATTCCAAGATAGATGTAATAGTAAAGGACATCCTTGGCACTTTCCCATGAAATGTAAACTTCTCGTTTTCGAGGCTCTCTGTAATCTCAGCATCAAATTCCTCAGGACCAACTATGTGAGCAGACGCACCCACTTTATACTTATCTTTAGGGTTATCCACCTTGGAAGTATACTTCGCATTCTTCCATCCTTCCATCCATTCTGGCCACCTATCCAAAGCAAGCATTTCCCAGACCTTCTCAGGCGGAGCCATGATCTCAATCGACTTTTCTATCCGAGTCACTTAACCCACCTCTCTTCTTCTTGGTACTTGTATAGCTCCGTATCTCGGAGCTAGGTTCCACTGAAACCCTTGTTAGGGTGACAATGAAACCTTGAATTTACTAGATATGTACTCTATATAACCTTTTATCAAGAGATGAAAATATCAATAATGTCACACGTGAGACGTCAGTAATGTCTTCATTTACGCTATTATCCTATATCGCAACTCTTATACTCAGATGTGATTAGATAAACTAGAATGAATCCGATAGGAGTAGAAGTTTATCCCATTGACCATGGATTCACCAACTCCTACATAATCCACTCCGAAGGAACCATAATGGTTGATGTCC
>CAYGAH010000002.1:0-27244 GCA_964347685.1 uncultured Candidatus Bathyarchaeia archaeon
CCACCCCCTCACCGACGAAGACCTCCCTCATCAGAGCCAGGTTCTGATCGACGTCGTCTTCGGTCTCGAAGTGGCTGAATGAGTAAGATTCGCTGCCCATTAGGACCCCCTTTCCGTCAGACGTTGAGAATCGGTTATTTGGAGCTCATTTCATCTCGGATCATGTCTAGGAGTATCCTAGCGACCTTCCTCTTCTCCGTCAAGGGCACATGTGTCACCTTCCTTTCGTGATCTATAATGTAGACCTCGTTGGTGTCGGATCCGAATCCCGTGTCCTCTCGCGATATGTCGTTCGCAACGATGAGCTCCATCCCGATCTCCTTGAGGCGCCTGTAGGCCCTATCGATCAGCTCCTCCTCCGTTATGTTGTACTCAGCCTTGAAGCCCACTAGGTAGACGTCGGGGTCAACCTTCTTCACCCGCTCCACGATCTTGGGGAGGGGCTTAAGGTCCAGGCTCCAGTCCTTCATCCCGGAGGAGGTCTTGATCATCCTCCTCTCTGCGGGCCCATAGTCCGAAGCAGCTGCGGAAAGGATGGCTGCGTCATGTTTCTTCTTATCAAGCTCATCGACGACCGCTTCGAGCATCTCCTCTGTAGTCTCGATCTCCACCACCTTCGCTCCAGGTGGCGGCTTCTCGGTCCCAGGGCCGTAGACCAGGGTCACCTCGGCCCCCCTGCTCATCGCCTCCTCGGCTATAGCGATCCCCATCTTCCCGGAACTAGGGTTGGTGATGAACCTGAAGGCGTCCAGGTAGGCCCTCGTGGGCCCCGCGGTTATGAGGATACGCCTGCCCTCGAAGTCCCTGGGGGCCGTGAGCCTTTCCAAGACGGCTCCAACGATCTCCTCAGTGCCAGGTATCTTCGCCTTCCCCTCCTCGAACCTGGGCATCAGGACCTCTACCCCTATGGACCTGAGTTTCTCGACGTTCTCCACAACTATGGGGTGCTTGTACATGGAGGCGTGCATCGCGGGGGCGATGATCACCGGTATGCCAGCCCCTATGGCCGTGGTGAGTAGCGTGGTGACCGGTGTGTCGTCTATGCCGGAGGCCACCTTACCTATGGTGTTGGCCGTTGAGGGGGCGACCAGGATCAGGTCCGCCCTTTTGGGGTGCTCTCCGCCGTATGTGACGTGCTCCACCTGGCCCGTGAGCTCGGTGACTACGGGGTTGCCCGTGGACCACTCCATCATCCATGGGTGGATTATCTTCTGGGCCATGTTGGTCATTACGGCGTAGACCTCCGCCCCCCGGCGCATCAGCTCCCGTGCGATCTCAGGGCTCTTGACGGCCGCGACGCTCCCGGTTATGCACAGGACTATCCTACGCCCCGCGAGCTCGCTGCTCTTAGTCCCTATTATCTCCTTCGAGGTGTGGTCGCCGAAGGACAATCCTGAACACCTAGCTAGGGCATGAGGGACGGTTTATTAAAGGTTTTAGAACAATGAAGAGGACTGGATGTTGAGCCCAGGTTTCTATGCAAGCTCTGTGATCTTCTCGTCCAGTTCGTTCAGGCGTTCCTCGATCTCCTCGATGCGCTCCTCGATGCCCTCTATCTTATCCATGAGCACCTGAAGCTCCTGCTCCAAGTCCTTGAGTCTCTCATCGGAACTCATTTCCTAGCATCCGCTCCTTTTTTGAGGGGGTTCGGTTTATAAATTTACCTGAAGGGCCCAAAACCTCCATTTTTATGATCGCTTTCTCTTCACAACTCTGACTGACTTCGGGTAGACGTTTATTATCAGCCTGTGGTCCACGAGGGACCCGTAGCCCACGGGCCCGAAGCGGCTCCCCTTCTCGGGGTGCCAGTATAGGTACCACCACCTCCACTTCCTAGCGGTCACCTCGGGCTCCTCGAATTCCGCCCTCCCCTCTATCTCGTAGAACTCCCCAGGCCTCGAACTAGGGAACGTTATGAGCACCTTTGAGTTCTTCTCTATGTCCCCCACCTTCCTCGTGTCCCTGTACGTGGGGAACCACATAACCCCGTACGGGTCCTCGTTGAAGTTCGTCATCTGCCTGCTGTGCTCCTCGCCGTCCGAATAGGTGGTCATGTACACGACCCTGGCCCTCCTGAAATCCTCATCCATACCCTCGATCTTCTCCAAGAAATCACCCATGAGAAACCGGTGAACCCCCGACATTTTAACCATTATGTTCAACGGGCAGAAAATGGTCCTCGTGAAAATTCTGTAACTTAGTCTTGAACAGACTTTGCAGTAGAGACTTGAGGGAGCCCATGGAGTGCTAAATGAGCTTCAGCAGCCTCTCCGCGGCTACCTCGGCGGCAACGCCGCATACCTTGTAGCATCCCTCGTCGCTGTGTCCCCCGGCATTCAAGAAGGCGTCCCTTTCAACGGGGTCCCTGATGTCGAATGAGCGGCCATATATCTTCTCCTGAATCTCCTTGCAAAGCGTCGACATAAGGGGCTCATCGAATCCAAACTACTCCGCCAGCCTGAGCTGGAAATCGTCGCAGATCTCGTCTGCGATCGCCGTAGCCTGAACATAGGCCTCTATTTCCTCTATCTTCTCCCTGCCTTTGACAAGCCCAAGGGCCATCAGGGCACCCAGGAGGGCCCCGCATGTCTCACCCCGTCTTGCGACGCCCCCAGAGAGGACGGTGGCGGCCTTGAAGGACTGCAAGTCGCCTACGCCCAGCCCCTCCTGTAACGACAAGAGGACGCTCTGGGAGCACCCGCTGTACTGGTCGTACTCGTGGGCCTTGCGTCTAATCTTCTTCGTTAGATTCTCGCAGGACATGTTCATTCCTAGCCCATTTTACCCTTATATCCTTTCGTGGCCCCTCAACCGATCAAGTGGAGCTTCTTCCGCCGAACGGCCAACCAGTGGAGCCTCCCACCCGTGAAGGCTGCGTCCTCCTAAGTTCATCCTGACAAACCGCCCATCCCACTCGGGCACCTCCTTCTCGGGGTCCCACCCGGCCTCGTAGAACTCTCAGGACTGTATTGGGAAAATGAGCCTCTCCATGATCTCTAGGAGGACGTTCTCAAGCCTCTGCCTCAGCCAGTTGTTCCTGACCTCCGCCCTCTTCCTGAGGGGTAGGAACTTGTCCCCATAGGCGTCGGCGTTAACGCCGGGGGCCGGTCTCAAGGTTTCCTCCAACGAAGAGCCTCCTTTCCATTTTATAGATTTGGATGACGCTTAAAACATAGCAACCGAAACGAGAGAATAATATAGGAGTTAGTTCCCTTCCCTAGACTTCTTGAGGGTCTCCATGTACCATCTTGTGTCCTCTTCGACCCAGTCCCTGACCCTGTAGTGGACTGGTTCGCCGTCGCTGTTAAGGACGACTACCTCTTCTATCTCCGAGTTGATAATCTTCCTCTTGCACCTCTGGCAGGGTATAGCCATGGTGTAGTTTCCGTCCCTGTCGAAACCCGCTAGGTAGAGCTTTGCGCCGATCCTGTCGGCCCTGTTGGAGTTGATGATGGCGTTCTCCTCCGCGTGGACTGCTGGGCAGTAGTCGTAGGCCCTGTCCTGGGGCAGCTCCCTCAGGTCCTTGACGCACCCGGCCTCGTAGCAGTTGACTACCCCCTTCGCCGTCCCGTTGTATCCGGTGCCTACGATGGTGTTCCCCTGGACGATGACGGCCCCGAACTTCCGGCGGAGGCAGGTGGAGCGGGCTGCGACGCTGAGGGCTATTTTGAGGAAGTACATGGTCTTGTCGGGTCGATCCATGTCTCATAGTTCGGGCTGGGAGGCAATAAAAAGGTTCCACCCACACGGACTCCACACCATCGCAACCCTTTTTCGGGGCCGCGCCCAGGCTCATAATGGCGGGCGATGATAACATTGCCCCTCTGAACCGTGATGAGGATCTTGAGTTTGGAGCCCGCCGCACCTCAAAGTTCTTAACCGAGAGAGTCCAGTTCCTGTGGGGTTCTTTATGCCTCTGATAGAAGTGAAGTGGTTCAAGGGGAGGGACAGGGCCACCAAGGCCAAGACCATAGAGCTGCTAACCAAGGCCATGTGCGATGCCGTGGGCTGCCAACCCGACGCCGTGACGGTCGTCATCCAAGACATCGAGAGATACGAGTGGGGAAAGGCAGGCAAGCCCTACGCGTAAACCCTTTTTTGAAAAGTTTTTTCTATTATGACTGGTAGCTGATGCAGAAATGAGGAGGCCGACTACTTGCCTTTGATCGCAGCTTCGAGCTCCTTTATGACGCCCTCCTTGCCTATCAAGGCCACGTAGGGGCCGAACCTGGGGCCGTGGTCCCTGCCGAGGAGTATTTGGTACAGGATAGGGAAGAACCTCCTCGGCTTCATCCCCTCGGTCCTAGCGACATCGAACACCGCGCTCTGGTACTGCTCCTCTCCCTCAGCCTCCTCAAGGGCGGCGATCAGGCCCCTGATCGCCCTTACCTCCTCCTGTGACAGATCCACCTCGGCTTGGGGAGATTCCTCGGAGTCTTGGACCCAGTTGAGGGCGTAACGGATGCGTTCCTCCAACCCCTTCTCTGTTGTGTCGAGATATCCATACTCCTTGAGCTTCTCCTCCATGAAGGCGTGTTCAGAACCCTTCGGTGCGACCCTCGCGAGCTTCGTCATCAGGTTGTATGGGACGTGGATGCTTGGCTCATCAGGGGGTTCGAGCATCCAGCAGTACTGGTATAGGCCCGTCAGCTTCGCCCTCTCCATATCGTCCCTTATTTTCCTGACCCCGAAGTATATTTCCTCGAGGTCGTCTAATTCGTCCATATGGGTCGGGATGTCCTCCACGGAGCCGCTCTTGGTTCCCACGAACCTCTTGAATATGAGGAGGTTCAGTGACTGGGGCGAACCGTACCTGTACCAGACCTGGGGAGTGAAGACGTTGCCCGCGGACTTGGATATCTTCCTACCGCCCCTGTCTAGGAACATCTCGTACTGCACATGCATTGGCGGCTCCCAGTCCAGGACCTCGCGGCATATTCGGTCGTTGACCCTAACGGAGTCCGCAATGTCCTTCCCGTATGCCTCGAACCTTATGTCAAGGGCCCTCCACCTTGCGGCGAACTCCACCTTCCAGCTGAGCTTCCCCCTCCCGGCTAGGACGTCCACCTCCCCCTCGTGACCACAGCCCTCAAGCCACCTCCCCTTCACCTCCATCCCCCTGCAGGTATAGAGGACCTTGTGCTCTTCAGGGATGTAGGTGTGGGCGTGAGTTGTGTAGATGCGGCCGCAACTCTCGCAGACGGGGAAGTAGGGGAGGGCCTCCATGTACTTCTCCTGCCCTATCTCTTCGCGGATTATCTCTCCGACCCTATCCGCGTTTTCCATAAGGGTCAGTATCTCATCGTTCAGGGCTCCCTCCTCGTAAACCCTGGTGCCAGACATGAAGTGGTAATCGGCGCCGGAGGTGTCTAGGGCTTCCAGCAGGAGGCTGGTCATGTGATAGCCGAAGCTTTCGTGGCAGTCCCCGAAAGGGTCGGGGATGGATGACACGGGATACCCTAGCCACCTCTCTAGACCTTCGGGCATTCCCGCGGGGACCTTCCTCAAGCCGTCCTTGTCGTCGGAGAAAGCTACGAGCTCGGAGTCGTATCCCTGCACCCTGCAGCCCATCGCAACGGCGTAGTTCCTAAGGGCGTCTCCGAGGCTCCCTATGTGGGGGAAACCCGAGGCGCCGAGCCCGCTCTCGGTCCTGATGCAGTCGAGGCTCCTGCTCAAAGCCTTCTCGCGTTCGATGAGTTCAGACGCAGCCTTGTCGTACCAAGTCCCCAAACCGATTATTTCGGCGCCGGGGTCGTTAATGTCTTTCATCGCCCTTACTCTTTTTTCAATCCAAACTATTATGAATTTCTAATAACCAAATAATAACTGTTATAGGACGCATTAAAATGATAGACAAACTTGGCTTAAAGTATGAAAATTGACCCTTAATGATCTCGCACATTGCGCACATTATCGCTATAACTTCGACATGTTAATTAAGCGACGAAAAAAAGGATCATTGATGCAGATTGTCCCTGAAGGTCGGTAAAATATCAGGCATAGAGATCAGGCTTCATTACTCATGGTTCGTCATATTCGCCCTGGTCACGTGGTCGCTGGCTACGGGCTACCTGCCCTTCGAGTACTCAGGACAACCGGAGTTTTTCTATTGGACCGTAGGCGCGATTGCGGCAGGGACCCTTTTCCTATCCGTGCTGGTCCATGAGGTGGCCCACTCCATAGTGGCCAGCAGGAACAAGCTGGCCGTGCCCCGCATCACCCTCTTCTTCTTTGGTGGGGTGTCTGAGATATCGGAGGAGCCCAAAGATGCCTCGACGGAGCTAAAGATGGCCGCTTCAGGGCCACTCTCAAGCCTGCTGATAGGGATAACCTTCGTGGGAGCTTGGTTCATCTCGATGCCCGTGGCCCCCATCGGCGTGAAGGCTATCTTGCAGTACGCAGGTTATATCAATGTACTGTTGGCTGGGTTCAACATGATCCCTGCCTTCCCCATGGACGGGGGGAGAGTCCTCCGGGCCCTCATCTGGATGAGGAACGGAAGGTTCATGGCCGCCACTAGAACGGCTACAACTGTCTCCCACGCCTTCAGCTACCTCTTCATGGCGGTCGGAATCGTGGAGATGTTCTTCTTCTCCCTCTTCAGCGGCCTTTGGCTCCTAGTTATAGGACTGTTTGTCAAGGGCAACGCCGATGCCAATCTGAACCAAACAGTGATCAGTCAGACCTTGGGCAACATGAGGGTGAAGGAGATCATGACGAGGGAAGTACACAGCGTCGGGCCTGACATAAGCATACAGCAATTCGTGAATAGCTACATGAAGGAGCACAAGCACAGGGGGTTCCCGGTCGTCTCAGGGGGCCGCCTATTGGGCATCGTGACGGACCATGACGTCCGTCAGGTTCCCGTCGAGTACTGGGATGAAAAGGCGGTGAAGGACATAATGAAGCCCGCAGAAGAGCTTGTCACTGTCGAGCCGGATGACACGGCCTCGGATGCCTTCATGAAGATGGCCAGGGAGGGGGTGGGGAGGCTCCCAGTGTTGGATGGTGGAAACCTAGTAGGCATCATAACCCGAAGCGACATCGTCAACGTCATACAGAGGGTTCAGAGAAAAGCCGAGAGTTCATCTGACGATTAGCGTCGCTATTTTAATCTGCTTCACACCCCTCGTGGTCATCAGCCTTTCAGCCAGGCTCTGGATCTTCTCGACTTCGCCCTTGACGGCTATTATCTCTAGGCAGTTCTTATCGTCCAGATGCACGTGGGTTGTTGAGCTGATAATGTCCCTATATTGGTGTTGGATGTCCGTCAGGTTCTCCTCAAGCCCTCTGACATCGTGATCGTATAACATCGTTATCGCCCCGGCCACGGCCCCCTGCTTTTCTATCGTCCATTTGTGCTGGGTGAGGTAGTCCCGCATCGCTTCTTCTATGGCGCTAGACCTTTTGTAGCCGAGTTTTTTTATGGTCTCGTCGAACTCTCTTAATATCTCTGGGAGGACCGAGACGCTGAACCTTGCAACCCTTCCTGGCACGAGACACGCCCCTTTAGGATTCCGATACAACCAATATTAATTCTATTTCCCTTACCTGAAAATTAACTCGGTCGGCCCCGACAGATTTAATCGACCCGGTATTGAACAACGATACTATGGGCAGAAGGGAAGGCGAGGGAGCACCCAACGTAACCTACCTACTTCTGGTGGTTCTGCTGGTCATACAGCTCTACCTTTCCTTCCTCCCGGTCGATGAAGCCACAAGCATATTCGAGGCGTTGGCCCTCTACCCCACAAAGCTGTTCGGAGGGGACATCAAGGGGCTCTTCACCCACATGTTCCTCCATGCGAGCTGGTCCCACCTCCTGGCTAACATGATCGCCCTCTGGGGGGCAGGCGTCATCGTCGAGAGGGACATGGGATCGGCAAAGTTCGGGGCGGTCTACCTCTTCTCTGGGATCGTGGCGGGGCTGGCCCACAGCCTTCTCTTCCCAGCGTCGGATGTACCCACTGTGGGCGCCTCTGGGGCGATATTCGGGGTCATAGCCCTCCTCTTCCTCCTCATGCCCTTCAAGGTCACCTTCATGCTCCTGGTCCCCATGCCCGCCGTCCTCGTGGGGCTCATCCTGATCGCCGTGGAGGCCTCCTCTTTCCTGGTGGCGAACGATGTCGGGATAGCCCACGACGCCCATCTAGCCGGGTTCATATTCGGCGGTGTGTCGGCCTTCATCATAGACGAGAAAAGGGCCTTTAAAGGCCTACTGGTCGCAGTTGCCGTCGCCCTCCTCATATACGTCATCGGATCTTATTTCGGGTACATCTAGAACTTCAGAGCCGAAAGGGCTTCGGGAAGCCCAGCCATGCTCGGTAGTACGATGTCCGGCCCTGCATCCTCCAGAGCCTCCAGCCGGGTGAAGTAGACGGGTATCGCGACCGTGCGTGCCCCCGCCCCCTTCCCGGCCAGGATGTCCTTGGGGCTGTCGCCCACCACGACCCCTCTGTGGGGGTCGACGCCCATCATCCTGAAGCATGCCAGGACCTGATCGGGGTGAGGCTTGAGCCTTAGCTCAGGGGTCCTCCCCACCACGGCTGCGAAGTAATCTCCGATGCCCTGCAACCTTAGGACTTCGCGAGCCACCATCGGCGAGTTGGCCGTGCAGACGCCCATCTTGACGCCCCTCTCCTCGAGCCATTCCAGGGATTCGAGGCATCCAGGCATCACGCAGCAACTGGAGACACCTTCCAGCTCCCACGCTTCGAGCACTTCGTAGACCCTTCCTTGAACGCTCCTAGCCTCGTCCTCGTGAAGGGCGCCACGAAGTTCCTCCCCCATGAACTCAAGGGTCCTGAACAGCCCCTCGTTGGTGCAAAGTTTTACCTTTTCCTCATCGCATCCACTGCTCAGGTAGGTCTCCAAGACACTTCTGTGGGCGGTCCTCCAGTCCACGAACTCCCCCAGATTCACAAGGGTCGCGTCTAGGTCGAAGACAACCCCTTCGAGCCCAAGACGCTCCGCCATAATGAAAAACTCCGTGTCGATTGTTAGGCCGGTTGATACTCAGAGCCTGCAACGGATTAACGTTGATCTCCCATTCTAGAGGGATTCTCCGAAGAAGTCCCTGAGGCGTTCTTCTATCGATCTTCCCATGGCGTAGACGGAGTGCTCTACATCGGAGAAAAGCTCGATTGTCACGTCGGCGCCGGCTCTTCTGAGGGCCTCGGCAAGGGGGATCGCATTCGTCTCTTGTGGGATGTTGGCGTCCTTGGCGCCATGGTATATGGCCGTCCTTGGTAGAGGGGTGCCCTTTGGAAGCCGCCTGAGCCTTGGGAGGGGGTCATGCTGTCTGATCATCGCTACGGCCTCGTCATCTGGGGTGTCTGAGTGTATCCCGTAGGCGCTTAGGCAGGGGGCCTTGAACTTCTTCTCCCTTATGACCGCCTCTAGGCTGGCCACAGCCTGCATGACGACCGCCGCCTTCACGAGGCCCGCCAGGGGCCCAAGAACGGAGTTCCAGACCAGGGCCCCTCCCAGCCCACCCCCCATAAGGCCGACCCTTTCGGCGTCGATGTTCGGGCTTTCGACGAGAGCCTCGAAAAGGGCGGCGTTCGCAGCTACGGCCTCGCCATTTCCCCAGTGGTCACCACATGCGTGGGAGCCAGCCACTGCGCAGCCGCCTCCTTCCATAACCGCCCTGAGGTAGGCGACCTTTTGGTCCTGTTCGAGCCAGTCGGCTGAACCTTCACGAACGTAACCCCTAGCCCCATGATGGTGCATGACCACGGGCACGGGTTCGCTCGGTAGGAACGATCCAGGCGTCCAAAGGTAGCACCACTCGCCGCCAGCCTTGAAGAAGGCCCTCTGCTCACCATCCCTCAACCGAGGTATTACGCCCATAGAACACCATCCATAACTTGGCCGCTGCGGATAAAAGAATGCTTCGAAGCGATTCAAGATCGAGCAATCTCTGAATACTAAAATAAGGATCGGTTGAGAAAGGTGGTACGCATAGGCTATCGATCTAGCGCTTATAGAAAGATTTAAGGTTTGCTAAATCTTCAAGAAAGGGAGGATTATCAGATCGTTATTTAATATCCTGATCTTTTTAAGACGCCATACAGTATATTTATACAGGAAACTATCAAAAATGGGTAAAAAATTAGTTAAGAGCGAGAAGGATATCAGGAAGAACCTGCTGCTACCCAATGCGAATGACATCCTAGGGATAGTCACGAAGAACCTGGGCTACACCAGGATGAAAGTCAAGTGTCAGGACGGCAACAGGCGCCTTTGCAGGGTGCGCGGGAAGATGAAGAAGCGCAACTGGGTCAGGGAGGGCGATGTCGTCCTCGTCTCCCCGTGGGACTTCCAGCCCGACGAGAGGGGTGACATAATCTTCAGGTACACCAAGAACCAGGCCAGTTGGCTCAGGGGAGAGGGCTTCCTGAAGATAGATGCTTGATTTTAAAACTCGGAGAGTCGCCTGTTAAGGGGTTAGAGATCCCTTTCTATATTATCAAGGGACTCGACCTCGTATATCCCTAGGGCTGCCATGTACCTCCTGAAGGCCCTCCTCATTCCCCTCTCAACCTTGACGCCCCTAATCTCCAGTAGCTTTGCGAGCTTCCTGTTGAGTAACCGGCCCTCCTCGTCGAAGTCCGTCAGAATTAGCACTTTCCCGTTCTCCTGGGCGAGTATGTCGACCAAGTCGCAGTCGGGGACCCCCACCCTCGAGCAGGTCTCGATCCTCCCCTCGAAACCTAAACGCCGCAGGGCTTCAACATCCCTCGTGCCCTCTACTATCACTGAGTCGACCACGCCGTAAAGGGTATCGAGGAAGGCGCGGAGGTCGGTGAAGATCTCTCTCTTTTTCTGAGGGGAGTGCATTTTGCTTACCTCTGGTCGGCCACGAGTATCAGGATGATGTCGTCGACGTTCGTCCCGGTGGGGCCTGTAATAATCAAGTCTCCCAGGCTCTTAAAGAAGCTGTATGAATCGTTCTTGTAGAGGTGCCTATCTACCGACATGTTCATGAAGGACGCCTTTTCATAGGTCATCCCATCTGCTATGGCCCCCGCGGCATCCGTGGGGCCGTCGATGCCATCGGTCGCCAGAGCAGCCAGAGCCGCCTTCAGACCCCTTATCCCTATGGCTGCGTTTAGAGCCAACTCCTGGTTCCTCCCTCCCTTCCCCCGACCCTTAACAGTCACCGTCGTCTCTCCGCCGAGGACTACTGCCGCCGGCGGTGTAATGGGTCTCCCAGACGCATGGATCTCCCTGGCTATCCCCGCGCAGACCGTTCCAACGTGTCTTGCCTCACCCTCTATCATCGTCGAGAGGAGGAGGGAGTTGTACCCGAGGGCTTCAGCCCTCTCGACCGCCCTCTCTGAAGCTATCGAGTTGTTGCCAACGATGAAATTGGTGACCTTCTCGAACGCCTTATCTCCTTTCTTGGGAGTCTCCTCGATGAGCCCCTTGAGGCCTTCCTCTAGTCTCCTCTTAACGGGTTCGGCGGCGCTATCCCAGAGGCAGTACTTCTTCAACACGTCTACGGCTTCTCTGAACGTGCTTTCGTCCGGGGCGGTGGGGCCTGAGGCTATGGTATCGAGGGGGTCGCCCACTACGTCCGAGAGGATGAGGCTCAGGACCCTGGCCGGGTAGCATCTCTTTGCGAGCTGCCCTCCCTTGAAGGCGGAGAGGTGCTTCCTGACCGCGTTCAGCTCGTTTATCGTCGCCCCGCTCCTTAGGAGCTTACCCGTTATCGATTGGATTTCTCCTAGCTTTATGCCGGGGGCGGGATACGTCATCATTGCCGAACCTCCCCCTGAGATCAAAGATATGACGAGGTCATCTCCACCTACGTCTTCGAGCAAGGAGAGCATCCTTCCCACGCCATTTATCCCCCCTTCATCGGGGACTGGATGGGAGGCACCGTTCAGCTCGATCCTATCTAGATGGAGGTCATCTTCCGTCCCTTTCAGGACGTTTACAACCCCAGAGGTTATCCTCTCCCCCAAAATTTCCTCCAGGGCCTTCGCCATCGCTCCTCCTGCCTTCCCCCCTCCCACGACGAAAACCCTGTCAAATTCGTCCAAGTCAAGTACTGTGCTATCGATGTGGAGGGACCCATCTTTGAGCCTCAGGCACCTTTTAACGGCCCTCTCGGGGTCAACTGCGTCTACCGCCGTTTTCAGGATGTCGAGTGCGTCGCTTCTCAGCTTCCTATAAACCTCCGATCCTGCGTTCTCCAGGATCTGCGCCTCGTTAGTGATCTGCATTTGATGATCGACCTGACACGTCAGAATGCGTAGAGTATATCGGGGCGAGGGGATAAAAGAGTAGCCTGCCTTACTCACTCTTTCACTATGTACTGGCTGGCTTTGGGCGGCTCGGGGTCCAACCCTTTCCTCTCCCTCACCTTCCTAAGCACCTCGGGAAGCAAGCTGTCGGGCACGGGGGCCCAGTGGTCGAAGGTGCTCTGCCAGAAGGCGCTCCCTGAGGTGGTTGCCCTCATCTCGTGAGAGAGGCCCAGGGTCTCGGAGACCGGAAGGAACCCCGTGACGTTCACGACCGGACCCTGCTGCTCCACGTTGTGTATACTGCCCCTCTTCCTGCTCATGAGGCCAGTGACGTTGCCAAGCCACTCGGCAGGGACCCTGACCTGTATCTTGTATATGGGCTCCAGGAGCACTGGGCGGGCGGAGAGGATCCCGGCGAAGAGAGCCTGCCTGACGGCGGGCATCATCTGGGCCGGCCCCCTGTGGACTGGGTCCTCGTGGAGCCTTATGTCCACCATGTCGACGAGGATACCCCTGACGGCCTCTCCGGAATAGGGCCCCGACTCGAGAGCCCACTTGAACCCGGCCGAGATGTGGTCCTTAACCTCCCTTAGGCCCTGGATGCCCACAGTCGTATCTATAAGCAGGTTCGCGTACTCGTCCACTGCGAAGACCTGCCTGGCCTCCCTTATGGTCCATCCGGCCTTTTCCACGAGGACCTCCTCCCTCCTGCGGCGGGACAGGATGTCGCTAAGCTCCCCGCCCCTTATCAGCTCTATTAGCTTTGGTTCGAGGGGCTTCAGGGTGAACCAGACCCTGTTGTGCTTGTTCGGGCTCTTCCCCATGAAGGGACCTACCTCGTCCCTTATGGTCTCGCGGTACACGACCGTGGGCTCCGACGAGATGACGTCAAGGCGGTACTCCCTCTTTAGGTCCTTGAGGGCGATCTCCAGGTGTAGCTCTCCCATGCCCGAGAGCAGGTACTCCCCGGTCTCCTGGTTTATCGTGGCCACTAGGTTTGGGTCCTGGATTGAGAGCTTCTGCATGGCGTCTATGAGCCTAGGGAGGTCCGTCGGTTTCCTCGGCTCAACCGCCACTGTCAGAACGGGGTCTGATATGTACTTGATGGACTCGAAGCCCACCGCCTCGTCCTTTACGTCTTCGGAGACTATGGTTTCCCCAGCCCTGCCCTCATCGAGACCGAGGAGCGCAACGATGTTTCCCGCAGGAATCTCGTCGACGATCTCCCTGTACTGGCCCATGTAGATGCTGACCTGCTGGGCCTTGTAGTCCCTGTTAGCCATGACGAGGTGGAGGTCGTCGCCCCTCCTGATAGTCCCCGAGAAAACCCTGCCAGTACTTATGACCCCGGCTTGGGGATCTATGATGACATTCGTGATGCCTATTACCAGGGGGCCGTCCTCGTCTATGGTCATCATGGACTTGCCCATCCTGCTGTCGAAGTCCCCCTTCCAGATGGCCCTGATCCTCGCGGGCTGAGCCTGGAGGGGGCTGGGGAGCTTGTGGACGGCCATCTCAAGTATGGCCTCGCTCAGGGGGAGCTTCTCCTGCAATATCTCGAGCTTCCCCTGCCTGTAATACTCCACGATGTCCCTGAATGACAGCCCCTTCTTCTGCAGCATAGGGAGGGTGAAGCCCCACCTGTCCAGGGCCGAGCCGAAGGCTACCACCCCATCCGCCGCGTTTACCGTCCACTCGTTACGGATCTCCTCGTCTCCGTATGTCTGGACGATGGTGTTGAACTGGTTTATTATCCGTAGGAGCTTCTTCTGGACCGCGTCGGCGTCCATCTTCAGCTCTTTGATGAGCCTGTCGAACTTGTTGATGTAGAGGACGGGCTTTACCTTCTCTTCCAGCGCCACCCTTAGGCGGACCTCGGTCATTATCTGGAACTCCTCTACGGCATCCACGAGGAGGATGCAGCCGTCCAGAGCCCTGAGCGCCCTGGTCACCTTCCCAGAGAAGTCCACGTGTCCGGGGGTGTCGATGAGGTTGATGACGTACTGTTGGCCGTCCTCCTCGTACAGCAGGCTGATGTTAGCCGTCTTTATGGTGATTCCCCTCCTCTGCTCCTCCTCGAGGTAGTCCAGGGCCCGGGTCTCGCCGGCCCTCTCAGGCGCCATAAGGCCGGCCATCGCGAGGAGGCTGTCGCTCATAGTAGTCTTGCCATGGTCTATGTGGGCTATTATCCCTATGTTCCTGATCCACTCTTTGTCGTGCATCAGCTTGAGGATCTCGGCGGTCTGCTTGAATCTCGGCATGGCTGGATCAAATCCGATTCTCTGAATTTTGTCTATACACTCTCAGAGAGGAATCATTTAAACCTATTTCTCATGATGATGAAATAATAACTGAAAGTATTGTACGCAACGTATAAGGTCATTCGGCGTTGGCGTGCTTCCTCTTCAGGTCTATCTCGGTCTTCCCCAGCCTCTGCATGAGGTCAGCGATAACGCTGTCGAAGAAAACCATGGCAGAGAGTTCGAACATGGTCCCCAACGGAGCGTTGTCGTGTTCACCGGTTATCTGCCTCCGCTCGTAGTCTATATCAGCTTCGTCCTTGCTCCGGCCCTTTATCTGGACGACCAAGTCCGCGTACTGGCATATCGGGGAGTCGTCGTGGGACGTGACGGCGATGACCTTTGCCCCGATCTCCTTAGAAACCTCGGTCTGTGCTACGATAGTCTTGGTCCTCCCAGAACCCGATATAGCGATCACCAGGTCGTCGGGGCTGAGGGCGGGAGTTATCGTCTCCCCGCTCACGTAGACGCTGAATCCGAGGTGCATGAGCCTCAGGGCGAAGGCCCTACCGACGAAGCCGCTCCTACCGCTCCCGAGGATGAGGATCTTCTTGTCCTCAGCGTCGAGGACCATCTCGATCATTCTCTCGATCTGATTCTCGTCGGTGACCTGGATGACGCCTTTTATCCCCGAGAGGATCCAGTTGGCGACCTCCTTAACGAAACTCATCCTGGTCGATTATGGGGGCTCTACACTTATTTCTAGTTTCCTAAGCGCCGTATGTTTAACGAGGAACTATTTCGGCTTAGAGGCAAAATAGTATTTATCAATATATACCTATCACCCAAAAACATTATAAGTAGTGTCTTGGTAAGTTCTATATCGACTTTCTTTTTCTGAAAAAAGCGGCGAGAAATTTTCCGCCTATGCCGTAACGGTTATTCCGAAGCCGGCATTTCCCTTACCGCGCAGAAGTCGTTCTCTACCTTCAATATGCTGTCTATCGATATCTCTGCGATAGCAGCGCTGTGCTCGGCTATTATCTTCATGTCCCATGCTATCGCGCTTATGAGCGAGGTGACATCGAGGTCGGTCTTCCCCTGCAACTCCTTCAGGAGGCGCCCCTCCTCAGTCTCTATCGCCTCGAAGAGGTCCACTGCGTCGCTTGCAACCTTCATGTCCCCCTCGAACATGCTGTTCACGGCCTTGTCGAGCATTGTGAAGCTGATCTGCCCTATCTGGGAGAGCCTCTCTGCGAAGTCCTCCTTCCAATCGTCCCCGTATTTTTCCAGCTCCAGGATATTTGTGGCGATGATCATCAGCCTGTCCCCGACCATTTCAAGGAACCAAGCGACCAGGCTGTTCTCCACTATCTCCATGGGGTCGACTATGCCTATCGTGTCGGCGACCATCCTAGACTGCTGGGCTGAGGATAGGAGGCGCGCGAGAAGCCAGTAGATGGTGTCTGCCTCGTGCTCCCTCATGATGGCGTCCTTGGCTAGCTCCGTGTCACCGTCTATGAGGGCGTCGATGGACTCCTTGAACATGATGGAGGTGATCACATACAGCCTCCGGATCACAGTCTCGAGGGGGAAGTTCTTAGGGTCTATGGAGCACTGGAGGAGCAGGTGGCGGTCGCTCTCCTCTATTATGCCGATCCCTAGGAGCCTCTGGGTCACGTTCCTTATGCTCTCTATCTGCTCCCTCATCAGCCGCCTCTCGGACTCCACCCTGATCATGTTTCTCCCGAGGACGTAGCTTCCGACGATGACCCTCTCCAGAATCTTGGTGTTGTCGCACCTGTCGACGTTTACGACATACACTGTGCTGTCCTCCGCCTTGCTGGGCTCTGGGGTGAGCCTGAGAGCGCCGTCGTTCTCCTCCGAGATGAAGACCAGGTCACCCTTCTTGATGCCCATCTTCTTGGCCCAGTTCATGGGGATGGAGACTGAGAGCGTCGAGTACCCGACTTTCTGTACCTTGCGGGGTTCCATAGCATCACCCTTATTATATATATTGATATCGGCTGATATCCTACTAGTAATTATTTAAACGTTTCCGAAAAGAATACGATGGGAGTTTATTACACAATTACCCTGCTTGGGAGGAGCCTCGGAAAAGGAGGCAGGAATAAACGGGCGTAGATCGCGATTCCCAGCATAATTAGGGATAGTATGAGGACCGCGTAGTCAGTGCTCGTCATCTTCAACTCGTATAGGTTGGTCCTCTTATCCGTCGCCCCGAAGGCCCTAGACTCCATCGCCTCAGCCAGTTCCAGGCTCCTCCTTATCGAGTTTATGATTAGGGGAAGAAGGATGGGTATGTACTTCCTTACCCGGGTGAGCAGGTTGCCCTTGTCCAGCTCTAGGCCCCTAGACCTCTGGGCGTCTATGATGGACTGGGCCTCGTCGGCGAGCACAGGAACGAACCTCACCGCGGTGATGAAGGCGAAGTTGAACTCGTAGGGTATCCTTGCCTTCTCAAGCGCTAGGCTCAGCTTGTCCGGTGAGGTCGTGAGGAAGAATATGGAGAAAGACGTGATCAATGCGATGAACCTCAATGTGAGGGATAGGGAGTACTCGACCATGTCAGTTGTTATGGTGCGCCCCTGGAAGAAGTAGAACGAGAGCAGGTTCGTAACGAATATTATCACAGCTAAGAAGAGGCCCCCCTTTAGGGTCTTCAACCACTCCCTCCCGATCTTCGCGACATAGACGATGGGGAGTTGCATGAGGAATACGACGGCTAGGGGTACGAGGTCGAGGAACATTATAGCCACCGCGAAGATCACGAGGATGAGTAGGAACTTGACCCGTGGGTCGAGTCGGTGGATCGGGGAGTCCCCCCTGCTGAACCTGAGGCCCTCTAGAAGGCTCATGCCTCCACCTCCTTCAGCCTCCTCAAGATGAGATCGGACGCCTCTCCCACGTCCAGCACGTCCTCAGGGAGACCGTAGTCCTTGAGTTTAGAGAAAAGCTTGGTTATCTCGGGGGGGGAGACGGAAGCTCTCTTGAGGGAATCCCGATCCGTCATTATCTCCTCCGCCTTTCCATCCGCCACTATCCTGCCATCCGCCATCAGGACTATCCTGGGCCTGCTCTCGGCAACGAACTCCACGTCATGGGTCACTATGATGGTCGTCTTTCCCTGGGTCCTCAGCTGCATGAGGAAGTGCCTGAGCTTCTCCTTCTGGGCATAGTCCTGGCCGATCGTGGGCTCGTCCAGGACCACCACATCGGGGTCCCAGGCCAAGACAGAGGCGAGGGCCACCCTCTTCCTCTCACCGCCGCTGAGGATGAAGGGGCTTGACTTCCTGTACTTGCCTATGTCTAGGAGGTTGAGTGCCCACTCCACCCTCTTTTCTATCACAGGCTTCTCGAAGCCGAAGTTCTTTAGGGCGAAGCTTATCTCCTCCTCCACGTCCTCGGCGAATAGCTGGTCGTCGGGGTTCTGGAACACCAGCCCAAGCTTCCTGGCCAGGGACGCGACTGTCGCCACTGAGACATCGACGCCGTCGAGGAAGACCTGCCCCTTCTGGGGCTTGAGGAGGCCGTTGAAATGCTTGACGAGGGTCGTCTTCCCCGCGCCGTTCTCCCCCATGATCGCCACGAACTCTCCACGATCGACGCTTATAGAGACGCCCTTGAGGGCCTGGACTCCGCTGGGGTACGTGTAGTAGGCATCCTTTACCTCCAGGATGGGATCCTCGTGGTGCTTCAATAGGAACTCACTAGGCTTATGGGTCACAGGCTCCTGGGTCTGGGTTTTCTCGGCCCCCCTCGGAAGCTGAGGTACTATGTCTTTATAGAACTCTTCTGGGGTCATGGGTAGCCTGTTGAATTTCAGGCCCCTCTTACTCAGGCGCTTGGCGAGATCCGCGATCCTGGGTATGCCTACTCCGACTAGCCTTGTGTCTTCTTTAGAAAAGATCTTTTCAGGGGGGCCGTCGTCCAGCACCTCTCCTTCGTTGAATATTATCACCCTGTTAACATGCTTGACCGCCAGGTCCATCCTGTGCTCGATTAGGATTATTGTCATACTATGGTCCCGGTTCAGGGCGTCCAGAACCTCGAAGATCTTCTCAGCCCCAACCGGGTCTAAGAAAGATGTGGGCTCGTCCATTACTATGACCCTTGGGCGCATGGCTAGGATGGATGAGATGGTCAGCCTCTGCTTCTGGCCCCCAGAGAGTTCGTGGGTGGCCCTCTCCCTGAGGTTGAGGATTCCTGTCATCCTCATGGCCCACTCGATCTCCTCGACCATCCTCTCCTTGGGGACGCCCAGGTTCTCTAGCCCGAATGCCACGTCCTTCTCCACCGTAAGGGCGAATATCTGGTTGTCCGGGTTCTGGAAGATTAGGCCCACGTGTTTGGCCAGCTCCATGGTTGGGTGGTCTTTGGTCGAGAGGCTCGCCACATTGACCTCTCCATTGAGCTCCCCGTTGTAGAAGTGGGGGATGAGCCCGTTCAGGCATCTGCAGAAGGTAGTCTTCCCGCAGCCGCTCGGCCCCGTGAGGAGTATGAACTCCCCCTCGTCTATAGTGAGGTTTACATCCTTTAGGGCTGGGGACGACGCGTTGGGGTATGTGTACCATAGGCCCCTGACTTCCACGATGCCCAAGGGATTTATCCCCGTTAGATTCGGAACACGGATATATTAGTTATATCTCGAATATTTCCGCCTCGCCAAAATTAAATAACGGCTCAGATGTCTAGTCAACGGCTGGACAATTTCTCCTTTATCGTCTCCGTCGCTCTCATAATGAACTCTTCCGCGTCCCCTACAGCGTTCATTCCGGCCGCCGTCGGATGGCCGCTCCCAGTGCCATTGAACTCATCTCCCAACCTCTGGGCAATATAGCCGAGATGTAATTTGGTGGTTTCGAAAAATTGTGTCGTGGACCTCATGCTGGCCCTCAGCTTCCCCTTCTCACCGCCGGCCACGACAGCCACGTCAGCGCCCATACCCAGGAGGGCCCTCGCAGCAGAGGATTGGAAGGAGCTTAGTATCGAAGCGGCTATAAGCCAGCCATCGACCCTGTGCACCCTCATCCTCTGGGCGGCGGTGAGACGGGCTATCCTCTCTGACTGGTCCATCTCAGAAGTCAGGAGAGCCACTATCTCCTCGATCGAGCCAGTTATGTCAAGGAGCTCGGAGGCCGCCCTGAAGCTCTCAGCAGACCCTATGGTGAAGTGCTTCGAGTCGTATGCCATCCCCGTTAGCAGGGCCCTCGCGGTGTTCTGGGAGGGCACGATGCCCATCTGTCTGTAAACTCTGTAAACTATTTCGCATGTCGAGGTCGCGTCCTCATCGACCATGTATATGGTGGCTAGCCGGGCAACCCCCTCGTTTCGGTTGTGGTGGTCTATGAAGACCTTAGGGGCATTGGAGGCTAGTACCCTCCCCTCCCATTCCTCGAGTTGCCTCAGGGTGCCCGTGTCCACTATGAAGAGAGCGTTGACCCTCTCCATGGAGGCATCCTCTTGGGCCTCTATGCCCAGGGCCCTCATCACCTGCCTCGATATCTTGCTGGCGCCCGCCGGGAGGATGATGGATGCAACGGCTGATTGGTTTAACGCTTTTGCCAGCCCCTTGATGGCGTGGGCCGCGCAGACGGCGTCGGGGTCGGCGTTGTGGTGGCAGAGTATCAGGATGCGACCATAGAGGAGTCTCCTGATTTTTTCGGCGTCAGATTCCAAGGCTTTGAACCCCTACAACATTATTCCCCTTTTTCTCCTTTTATATAGATTAGAAAGGACGCTTTTTTAAATCAATAAACTAACTATAGCTTGGCGAGGGAATTGGGAAGCGTGGAGATCGTCGAGACCACTCCCCTCAAGAAGGGGAGATACACAGCCATCACGGGGTTCGCTGGGGCGGGATTCATCGGGAACACTGCCCTCATGTACATAGTCCGTAGTAAGGGATTCAAGCAGAGGGCGTACTTGAAGTCGGACCTAATACCCCCCATGATGCTGCTCATCGAGGGAAGGCCCATCCACTCGTTCCGAGTCTACTCGGACGACCAGGAGAAGCTCCTGTTTCTGATCACCGAGAGCCTGATATCCTCTGAGAGCGTCTGGGAGGTCACCCAGGGACTTGTTCAGTGGGTGAAGGACAAGGGGGTTAGGGAGTTTGTCGCGATAGAGGGGATGCCCTTTGGGGCGCCACCGACCGACAGAAGGGTGTACGGGTTTACCTTGGACGAAAGAAACCTGGCGGAGTTCGGAGTTCAGGCGATAAGCGAAGGCGCAGTCTCGGGGATAAACGCGGTGATGCTCGAGGAGAGCCTGGGGAGCAAGATACCCTGGACGTCGCTGCTCGTGCCCACAAACCTGGTGTCCAACATAGACTACGGCGGCTCCTTCGTCGCGGTGGAGACGCTGAACAGGATGTTCAAGCTGGGCGTGGATGCGACCCCCCTGAAGCAGAGGGACGAGATGCTGAGGAAGGCCATCGAGAGTCAAAGGGGTGGCGGTTTTCTGGGAGGTTTATTCAGGAGGAGGGGATAGTCGATCTAGGTCCTCGGCATCCCCTGGATGTTTAGCTCCTTCTGCAGGGTCTCCTGAAGGCTGGTTATCCTCTCCCTTGTCTTGTTCTCCTGCCTCTCCAGCACCTTTGACCTCATCTCCAGGAACTCCTTTCGGTCGGTAAGCTCCTTAACGATCTTCTCCTTCTCCTTCTCGACCAGGATTGCTCCGACCGACTTGTACGTCTTGGCCCCCTCGGGCACCTCCTCCAGGGTCTTCAGCGCCCTCTCGGTCTCGCTCATCTCCATCTCTATCCTCTGCTTCTGAAGCGTCAGAGATTGGAGGGTGTTCTGAAGCTGCTGGAGCCTGGCTAGGCGCTCCTGAACGTTGGGGGGAAGCTGGCTAACGTCGGACATTATAATCTTCAGTTAAAGAAGTGAACAGAGCTTTATAGTTATTGTTGAAAAGTCGCCATCGTAGTAGTTTTAAACCATCACTATTCAAGAGACACGGATTTAGTTGGATGGGTACCATACATTGATTATATGCGTTACGCAGTTCACTTAACGATTTAAAATGGTAGCAAATTTATTTAGCTCAAAGATGTTGTGATATGAGGACCCTTCCTTGAAGGTGCTTGTGCTATACGGTTCTACTCCCAGCGCCAACAGCGAGGAACTGGCAGAGAAGGCCGAGGACCTGGGACACGAGGTGGTGGTGGGAAGCATCTCCTCGGTCTCGTCTGAGGTGTCGTCCTCTGGTTCCAGGTTCTGGCTGGGGGACCAGGAGATATCCGACGCAGACGTCTGCTTCCTCCGCAGCTTCGGGCCTGGGTCTTGCGAGCAGCTCACAAGACGAATAAGCATGATGGAGCACATGGAGGTGGCAGGGATCAGGCTAATAAACCCCTGCTACGCCTTCAGGAGGGCCAGAGACAAGTACGCCACCCAGTACACACTTTCGGCGGCGGGTCTTCCTGTGGCGACCACCTACACTACGGAGAACCTCACTGAGGCCTACAGGCGCTCTGCTGAGATGGGCGAGTCGGTCTTCAAGCCCATACTGGGATCGATGGGGAAGGGCATACTGAGATTCGACAACCCGGACATCGCATACAACGCGTGGAGGATGCTCTCAAGGCTCAGCCAGCCCCTCCTCGTGCAGGAGTACATCAAGAACCCCGGCCGAGACATCAGAGTATTCGTCGTAGGAAGCGAAGTGATAGGGTCCGCCTACAAGTACAGGGGGGAGGGGACCTGGAAGACCAACGTCGCCCAGGGGGGCAGGATGGTCGACGAGCCGGTGCCCGAGGACATCCTCGACCTGGGGATAAGGGCGACCCGGGTTATGGGCCTGGATTACTCCGGCGTCGATATAATAGAGTCCCCTCACGGCCCCATAATCCTCGAGGTCAACGGCTCCCCAGGTTGGCAGGCCCTCAAGGAGGCAACGGGTGTCGATGTGGCTGAGAAGATAGTCAGGTACGCGGAGAGGCTGGTAAATGGATGAGGGCCTCTCGAAGGTCCCAGTAAGGATCAGGGTCGTGGGGGTGGGCGAGGCGGATGGGGAGCTCGTCAGGTTCATGGCGCCATTGACTGTTCAGAGGCTCCTAAGGAGGCTGCCCCTGAGAGGTCGGGCCCATCCGATAGAGGGCGGCATCTCCGTCATAGTTGGTATAAGGAAGGGGGAGGAGAAGTCGGTGAGGGAGGTGGAGGCGGGGACCATGGCCTACTGGCCCCGGGGGGACGCCCTATGCATCTTCCACAGCGACACCGTGCCCATGAGCCCCGTGAACAGGGTCGGGGCGGTCTCGGGCGACCTTGGTCTCTTCAAGGACGTCAGAAGCGGGTCCAGGATCATAATCGAGAAAGCCTAGTTCTGGCTGAAGGCGTAGACCTTCAGATTGTGGCTCTTGGCGACCAAGTCTATGACCTCCTTCTCCCTAAGCTCCTCGAGCAGCCTGTTCGCGATGCTCACCTTCAGGTTGAACTGGGACGCCACTCCCGTCGGAGTTATGGCCTTCATCCTCTTTAGCTGGCTCATGAACTCCTCGTCGTCCACGTCAGGGATGTCGACGGAGCCTATGATCTTGTCGGCCCTCGTCTTCTCCGCCTTTCCCTCCCTGCCCTTGTCGCTCTGCTGCTTCTCCATCTTCTTCAGGCTTTTCTTCTGAGGCATACGGATTCATTGAATAGGAAATGCGAGTAATTGATAAACCTGACGCCAACACGTTTATAAGTTACCTTTCAGTAATTACAAAATAGTAACTTACCAAATGGTAAGGGGATCGAAAGCGATGCTGAAGCTGATGCTTGTCAAGGACGGGGAGACCCTCTGGGAGGTCCCTCTGGATGCACAGAACTGGGACTTGGCGGACCTGAGGAGTGAGTTCGAGGAGCTCGAGGACGAGATTGGGCGATTCGAGCGGCTGTTCGGCGCCCTGGCCAACGAGGGGAGGATGCGTATGATGCGGGCCTTCTTCGATCGCTCCGATCTTTCGATGGCCTTTACGGAGATCATGAACGAGCTAGGCATGAACCCGAAGATCGTCTCAGAATCCACTAAAAAGCTCAGCAGGACAGGACTGATAGAGAAGGACGAGGAGGGCAGGTACAGGCCCACACAGAGGGGAGAGGCCCAGTTCCTAATGATGAGCGTGGCCTTGAGGCGGATGCTTGAGATCCTGGAAGAACTATAGGAGGAATGAGGATGAACTTCGATGATATATTCAGGGAGATGGAAGAGTGGCAGAAGAAGATGACCGAGGACTTCTTCAGCGACTTCGAGTCGCTGGAGGAGAGGATCAGGAGCGGAGAGATGGAGGGCGACTGGGAGTTCAAGCCCATAGAGGGCCCGGGTATGAAGGGCTTCGTAGCCAGGGGCTTCTTCAGGACCCCTCAGCCCCTCGATAGGCAGACGCCAGAGCCTCTGCCCCTGAGACCCCTGCGAAGGGAGCCCAGGGAGCCCCTCTACGACATCAGCGTAGAGAAGGATGGCGTGAGGCTCTATGTCGAGCTGCCCGGGGTCGAGGAGCCCGACATAAAGCTGAACACCGTCGAAGGGGGCCTAGAGGTCGCGGCGGGGGACTTCAACACGGTCATCAAGCTTCCGGACAGAGAATTGGACACCGGTAAGATGTCGACGGAGTACCGCAACGGTGTGCTCACGGCCTACATACCCCTAAAGAAAGAAGAAAAAACCGATGAAGAGGCATAAGCCTCTATCCCCTTTTATTTCAGCTTCTTTTCAGCTTCCAGTAGAGCCTCCTCAGTATCCACATCGAACAACGTCAGGAGCTCGGGGTCTATTTCCCGCAACCGGTCGAGGGGAATGAGGTTCACGCGGGGCATGGCCCTGAGCACAGACCTCAGCCTCAGGTCTCCTTCCCAGTAGAACCCAAGAGCTTTTTTAAGGGAAGGCTCGACCCCGTAAACTGCTGCCAGGGGCTCTATCCAACCGTTGGGCCATAGGAAGGTAGAGGCGTCGTGGCCCTTGGCCCCATCGAACAGCAGTTGCACGGCTTTCCCTGAGAACAGAGGGGTGTCGCCTCCTGTGACCAGGGCGTAGCGAGCCTTGGTGTGCTCGAAGCCTGTGATGGCGCCGACCAGAGGCGAACCCCCACTGTACCTGTCCACGATGACCTCCGCGGGGGGTCTAATTATCCTGACGTATCTCTGCTTCTGACGTTCTGAGCCCACCACTACGATGACCTCCTCGACCATGGTCGAGACCCTGTTGACTACGTGGTTAACGAGGGGCGCACCGCAAAGCACCCGCAGCCCCTTGTCCCCCTTCATGCGGGTCGAACCGCCACCCGAGAGAATTATAGCCGATTTTTCCAGCATCAGGGGTACCTCAAATACTTCTAAAGACTGGGTATCGGAATACAAAATTATATAATATTAGCGAGAATCGTGGATGTACTATAGATATTTCTTGATCGCCTCTTCCTCTAGCCACCTGAAGGTCTTGGTGCTAGTCGGGATTACGACTACCTTTATCTTTTCGGCAGTTAGTTCTCCCTCGGAGGCGGTTTTTACTGCCTCCACGGCAAGGGATATGCTTTCGTCTAGGGAGATGTCGCTCCTGTACTTCTCCTCAAGAAGCTTCCTCGCCTCATCGCTCTTGCGCCCGATGGCGGCTGCCCTGTACCCCCTGTATGAGCCGCTCGGGTCGATCGTGAATATGCGTGGGCCCGTCGCGTCTACGCCTCCGAATATTATGCTCACCCCGAAGGGGCGGACGCCTGCGTTCTGAGTGTACTGCTGGAGGAGGTCCCCCACAGAGCTGGTCAGGGACTCCACGTCTATCGGCTCGTCGTAGGTGAGGCGGTGGCTCTGGCACTGGAGCCTGCCCTCCCTCACGAGGACCCGGGCGTCGGGGCTCAGCCCAGCCATCGCCACCCCAACATGATCGTCCAGCTCGTAGATCTTCTTCGACTCCTTAAGGTCCTCGAGCTTGCTATCGGTGGTCTCGTTGGCTGCAAGGACCACTCCCTCCTTAGAGGCGACCCCCGCCACGGGGGCTCCCCTCCTGACCAGCTCAAGTGCGTACTCGACCTGGTATATCCGGCCCTCGGGGGAGAAGATGGTGATCGCAGAGTCGTATTCCCTAGATCTCGACATGGTCATTCCCTTCTGCCCTTTTAGATCTTTTAACTATGGGGTGTGAAATCCCATATTTAAACCTCCAGTTAGACTCCGGCAAGTTAAAAATAGGTTTACGGCGTAGACTTCCGTCAGGTGTTCGGTTTGCTCAGGACTAATAGGGAGAGCCTCCTTGAGGTGGCGGTGGTGGGGGAGATAACCCACCCGGCCGTGGAGGGCTCCTACATGACGGGGTGGGACGGGGAGCCCACGGTGGGCGTTGGCAGGGGTGGCATCGTCTACAACGTCAAGGTGGGGGACCCCTGCTTCGGATGGGCCTGGGGGGAGAAGGTCGAGCCCGGCGTCTCCGCCGACGGGACTGGCGAGGACGGGGAGAAGGGCTCCTTCAGGAACCTCTCTTGCATAGGAAACGAGGTAAAGGTCTTCGGAGGCGAGGCCAAGGGCTCTAAAGGCATAGTAGTTGGCAAAGTAGGCTACCAGCCCGACAGGAGCCACCATGTGGTGATCCACTTCGACGAAGGGGCCCTGGAAAAGCTCGCCATAGGCGACAAGGTGCAGGTGAGGGCGACGGGTGTGGGGCTGAGGTTCATCGACTACCTCGACGTAAGGGTCGTGGGCTTGTCTCCCCAACTACTAGAGACGATGGGACTTGATGAGGAAAGAGGCAAGATCGTCGTGCCAGTGACCAAGGTGGTGCCTGCCGAGTACGTCGGACAGGGCTCGGGCGGTGCCCCCGCCGAGGCAAGCAACTGGGACATAATGACCCAGTCCCCCGACGCCGTCGATGAACTCAAGGACCTGAAGCTAGGCGACGTGGTGATGCTGAGGGACATCCTCAGCGCCTGGGGCAGGGGCTACTACGAGGGGGCGGCCACCGTGGGGGTCGTCTCATGCGGAGCCAGCAGGAGCATGGGGCAAGGGATAGGCGTCACAGTCCTCTTCACGAGCAAGGGGGGCGAGCTGGAGCCCAGGCTCGACGTGAAGGCTAACATAGGCAACTACCTGGGGCTGGGAGGGGGCTGAGACGATGGAGACTAACAAGGACAGGCTCCTCAAGGTAGGAGTCCTAGGCGAGATAGTCTCCCCCGCCAGCGTCACTTACAGGGCCCAGTGGGACGGGGCCCCCAAGCTATCCCTCGGCATGGGAGGGATCAAGTACAACCTGAAGGTAGGGGATCCCTGCTTCGGGTGGGCATCCGGCGACCACGTCGAGCCTGGGGTGACTATTAGGGGAAAGGAGAAGCCCAACCCGAGCGAGTGCGCCCTAGCCATCCTGAGCTGCATCGGCAACGAGGCCGCCGTTGTCTCTGGCGAGGGAAAGGGGGCTAAGGGGGTCTACACGGGGAGGCACGCTGGCATCGACGACCTGGTCTGGTTCGGCGACGGGGACCTAGAGAACCTTGCGATAGGGGACAAGGTCATGGTGAAGGCCTTCGGCGTGGGCCTCAAGATTAAGGGATTCGAGGACGTGAGGGTGAACAAGTGCTCGCCCAGGCTCCTGGAGTCCATGGGCATCGAGGTGGCCGACGGAAAGCTGGTAGTGCCCGTCGTAAAGGAGATACCTCCTTTCCTAATGGGGTCGGGCATAGGCTTCTGGCCCATGACTGAGCCCGTCGACTACGACATCCAAACCACCGATCCAAAGGCCGTGAAGAAGTACGGCCTGGAGTCT
>CAYGAH010000003.1:0-3084 GCA_964347685.1 uncultured Candidatus Bathyarchaeia archaeon
ATGGAGAGGTACTCCCTGGGGCCCAACGGGGGGCTTATGCTCGCATGCGACATGATGGTCGAGATAGTGGACAAGCTCTCCCAGGACATAGAGGACTTCACGCCCGACATCTGCATCGTTGACACGCCAGGCCAGATGGAGCTCTTCGCCTTCAGGGACATAGGGGCCCAGATAGCAGAGGGGCTCACCGAAGCTCCGAAGGGGATGGTCTACCTCTTCGACGCGGGGTTCAGCAGGGACCCCCTCAACTACGTGATGAACATGTTCATAGCCTCGGCGATAAACAACAGGTTCCTCCTCCCCCAGTTCTCGGTGCTCTCAAAGGCTGACCTACTCGAGGACGAGGAGTTGGAGGAGATAAAGGGCTGGTACGAGGACGTCTCCCTCCTCGAGGAGGCGATCGACGCAAGGCTCTCTGGGATGAACAGGCTCATAAGCCAGGACATGATGGAGGTCATAAGCAGGCTAGGCGTAGAGTTCACCCCCATCCCAGTCTCCACAGTGAACAACATGGGGTTCAACGCCCTGTACGGGGAACTGACCAGGGTCTTCACCGGGGGCGAGAGGTTCACCCCATGAGCCCTCGAAATCATTAAAACTTGCACGCCCCCCTCTGTTTGTAGGAGACGATTGTATTGACTCTTTACCTTACGCAGGAAGAGGTCAAGTCGGTTCTGGACATGGGGAGCACCATAGAGGCGGTGGAGAACGGGTTCAGGCAGATGGGTGAGGGCAATATAGAGATGCCCCCCAGGGTCTACCTCCACTTCGAGAAGTACAACGGGGTCCTCATCGCGATGCCAGCATACATGCCCGCCCTAGACGCAGCGGGCCTCAAGGTGGTCACCGTCCACCCGGACAACCCCAAGAAGCACGACCTGCCAGCGGTCATAGCCAGGATAATCCTAAACGACCCAAGCAGGGGGGAGCCCCTCGCCATAATGGACGGCACATACATCACAGCACTGAGGACGGGAGCCGCGGGAGCCGTCGGAATCAAGTACCTCTCAAGGGAGGACTCTAAGGTCGCGGGGATATGCGGACTGGGGGTCCAGGGAAGGTCCCAACTCCTTGGGCTGATGGAGGTCCGGGAAGTGGAGATGGTGAAGGCCTTCGACATCTTGCCGGCAGCTAGGAAGAGGTTCGTCGATGAGATGTCAGGGGAGGTGCCCGTAGACATCAAAACAGTGGATTCGGCCGCGGAGGCCGCCAGGGGATCTGACATAGTCATCACCTGCACCCCGAGCCCAAAGCCCTTCATCACCGGAGAGATGCTCTCCCCAGGGACCCACGTCTCGGCCATAGGAGCAGACACCGGCGCGAAGAGGGAGCTGGAAACCAGCGTCCTCACCAAGGCTGACAAGCTCGTCGTCGACTTCAAGCCCCAGGCATTCGTAGTGGGAGACTTCGCCGTTCCCCTCAAGGAGGGGGCCATAAAGGAGGGGGACGTCTACGCCGAGCTGGGGGAGATCGTCATAGGAAAGAAGCCGGGTAGGCAGAGGGACGAAGAGATAACCCTATTCAAGGCAACCGGCCTAGCAATCCAGGACGTCGGCACAGCCCACAAGGTGTACCAGCTAGCTAGGCAGAAAGGAATAGGGAAGGAGATCTGAGACCCCTTTTCTTAAACTCATTATTTTTTTGATGAAAATTAGCCGTCTCTAAAAATAGTCATCGCACAGTCCGTAAACGGTGATGGGCCTCTTAAATGACGGCTCAAGGTATTTAACTCAGAAATCGATATCTTCATAGGTTTTATGGTTTGACGAAGACCCTGAGAGAGCTAGCGGAAACAGAGGTATCCGAACTCCTCCACAGGGGAGTCAGCGTCTTCGACCCCGGAGAAGGGGCCTCCAGGGCCCTTGGGGAGCTGAAGGAGACAAAAAGGTACGAGGCAGTCGTCTCCTCCGGGGAAAGGTACGGGCTGGTGACTGTCAGGGACCTCCTCAAAGTCGACCACCCCGAGCGCACCAAGATAGAGGGACTCTGGAGGGTCCTTGGCCCCGCATCTCCAAATTCCACCGTCCTCGAGGTGGACGAGGCCCTGATAAGGAACAACGTTAGGGCCCTCCCCGTGGTCGAGAACCGAGAGGTGGTTGGGATCATCTCCCAGGTAGACATAGCGGAGGCCCTATGCGACGTGCCTGAGATATCGGGCATCCCGGCAAAGGAGCTGATGAGGAGGCCGGTCTTAAGCCTCGACATAAACGAGAGGGTGGCCTACGCCAGGCGACTGATGCTCGAGAAGGGGTTCAGCCACGTCCCCATAGTCGAGTACAACAGGCTGGTGGGCATCGTCACTGCGGGGGACATAGTGCACGCCTTCATAACCCCAGCGGCCAAGACGACCACGGGCGAGAGGGCGGGGGAGAAGGTGACAAAGTTCCCGGGGGCGGTGGCTGGGGTTATGGACAGGCACCCCTTCACGGTGGGGCCCGACGCCTCAGCCCTTGAAGTAGCATGCGGGCTGGGGGAGAGAGGGAAGAGCGCGTGCATGATGGTCAACAGGAACGGGTCGATACTGGGCATCATCACCCCCAGGGAGCTTAACTCTGTGCTGCTGAGGCTTAGGCGTGAGGAGGAGCTCCCCGTCTACATACTGGGCCTCACCGAAGAGGAGGGATTCTTCGAGAGGGCAGTCGCAGAGGAGAAGGTCCGCAGGATAGTGAACCGCAGCATGAAGCTCCACCCCCAAATCACGGAGGCATCTGTGAGGATAAAGAGGCAGCAGAAAGGAGGGCAGAGGGCGAGGTACCAGGCCATCGCGAGGGTCCTGAGCCCTGAGGAGCAGTTCATCGCCCAAGAGGAGGGATGGGACCTCCTCTCCACATTCGACAGGCTCTGCGAAACCCTGGACAAGACACTGAGGAAGGCTAAGCAAGAGCCCGAGCGGGACCCCAGGCGGAGGCGAGGCCGAAGGTAGGAGCCCTTTTCGCGCTTCTATTAACTGTTATAACCCCTGCGAACCTATTTGGCTCAGTGTGTCCCGTATGTTCAACGTGGTCATCACAGAGCCCATCAACTTGGCGGGCGTGGAGCTCCTTGAAAGGGAGGGTGCGAACGTCGTCCAGCTTCCCCCCGATT
>CAYGAH010000004.1:0-3899 GCA_964347685.1 uncultured Candidatus Bathyarchaeia archaeon
ATGGCCTTCACAGGAGGCATCGGCTTGGAGCTTGACCTCTCGGCCGTTCCCGCCTCGGGGGAGATGAGGGACGATTTCGTCCTATTCTCTGAGTCGAACGGGAGGCTGCTGGTCGAGGTATCTGAGGAGCTTAGAACGGCCTTCGAGGAGAAGATGAAGGGCTCGACCTTTGCGAAGGCCGGCACCGTGAAGAGGGAGGAGAGGCTCACCGTAAATAAACGGGGCAGATCGCTCATCGACCTCCCCCTAGGCGAGCTGATCGGGGCCTGGAAGACGCCCCTGGAGGGGAGGAGATGAGGAGGGAGGACATAAGGGTGCTCCTCATGAGGGCGCCCGGGACGAACTGCGACGCAGAGACCCTCAGGGCCTTCAGGGACCTCGGAGTCCAGGCCGACCTCGTCCACACCCAGAGGGTCTTCAGGGAGAGGAACCTCCTCGACTACGACGTCCTGGTATTCCCCGGGGGGTTCAGCTACGGAGACTACGTCCGCAGCGGGGCGATATGGGCGAAGGAGTGCGAGTACAGGATCGGACGGGAGCTTGAGGGGTTCGTGGATGAGGGAAGGCCCGTCGTGGGAATATGCAACGGGTTCCAGGTGCTCGTGGAGACTGGGTTCCTCCCTGGGTTCGAGGGGAGGTCCGTGTTCCCGGAGGCCGCCCTCGCGAACAACAGCCACGGCTACCAGTGCAGGTGGACTAGGCTCAGTTTCCTAAACGAGGGGAACTGCGGGATGATGGGTATGCTGCCTCGGGACAAGCTCCTGAGGTTCCCCGTAGCCCACGGGGAGGGGCGCTTCGTCTTCCCCCGAGACAGGCAGGACGAGTACCTGAAAAAGCTCTACGAGAACGACCAGCTTGTCTTCAGGTACTGCAGGGCAGACGGCTCCTCCCCTGAGGGGGCGCCATGGGACAACCCCAACGGGGCCTGGCACGACATAGCCGGAATGTGCAACCCAGAAGGGAACGTGCTGGGACTGATGCCCCACCCCGAAAGAGCATACTTTGGCTATCTCATGCCAGAGTGGACAAAGGAGGAGGACCCCTCAAGGTACGGGGACGGCAGGCTCTTCTTCGAGTCCATAGTCAGACACGTTGAGAAGAATTTCTAACCCCTCTCAGACCCATCTTTGAGAGTCGATTCCAAGAGTCTCGCTAAAGTGGAAGGAATTTTAGAGACCATCCCGCATCGGATGGTTCTTCGTCATCCCTTGGGATCGCCTCTTCTATAAGGTAAAATATTTGAAGCGAAGATTTTCTCACGGGCGGGTGAGTTTTGGAAATTTTGGAGTTTTCTGTTGTAGGCCTATTCATAGTCGTCGTTCTCGTCTTGGTCAAGCTGATGGGCCTGGGCTCGAAGGTAGAGGCCCTCGCCAGGGCCATGCCTGAGCTTAGGACCAGGATAGAGACGATGGCGGCCCCAGCCGACACGCTCACTCAGGTCACGACCGCCCTCCAGAGTCAGGTGGGTAGCCTCCACGAGTCCGTGTCTCTGATGGGCCAGTCCGTCACGAGCATAAGCACCCAGGCACAGAAGATAGAGGAGATAGGGAAGAAGTACGAGGAGACCGAGGAGCTCACTAGGAGGATCCACAACATAATGGTGGGGTCCTACGAGAAGGGGCGGACGGGGGAGAACTACCTGAGGAACACTATGGCCGAGCTGATGAAAATAGGCCTCGTCAAACAGAACGTCCCCGTCGGAGGCAAAGTGGTCGAGTACGGCGTCGTCTTCAGGGACGGTAAGATGCTCGCCATCGACTCCAAGGTGGTGGCGACGAGGGAGGTTGAGAGCCTCTTCGACGAGGGGCTGAGCGAGGAGGAGAGGGCCAGGGCAAGGTCCAGGGTCGCCTCTGGGCTCAGGCAGAAGGTAGAGGAGGTCTGCAAGTACATCGACCCCCAGAGGACGCTTCCATGCGCCGTGATGGCGGTCCCGGACTCGCTGGTAGGGCTGAGCTCGGAGGTGGTCCCAGACGCAGTCCAGAGGAACGTCCTGGTCGTAGGCTACTCTGCGGTCCCCCAGCTCATAGTCTACTTCGTCAGGATCCACGGGTTCTACGCCATCCAGGAGGATGTCGCTGAGCTGAAGGACCGGCTAATGGCGGTGCAGCAGGCGCTCTCCAGGCTGGACGAGGGCTTCTTCTCCAACAGGTTCGAGAGACCGATGACTATGCTGAGCAACGCCGTCTCCCAGGTGAGGAGCGTCGTGGCAGGGGTGAACACCATCCTCAGCCTGGAGCAAAGGGAGGCGAAGGAACTGCCAGAAGAGGGCGTCGAGTGACCAACCCTCTTCAGAACTCGATCACCCTTATTTTGTAAAAGGAAGTGGAAGATGGACCAGGATCATCGCAATAAAAATCTGGGCTTCCTCATACCTGATCCTCTGGATCTCCGAGACGTCCCTGTACTCCGAGACGTTCATCGCGCCGCCATCCGTGACCACGAACGAGTCCTCGGTGTGGACCCTGGCGCGGCCGAGGGTGAGGCCCGGCTCGACCTGGAAGAACATCCCCGGCTCGAGCACCCACTCCCCGTGGCTGGGGCCCAGGAAGGGGTACTCGTGGCACCCTATACCCAGGCCGTGCCCTATGAAGGCCCTCCTGTATTCGTATCCCTCGGACCCGTAGAACCCCTTCACCGCCTCGTGGACGTCCATGACCGTTGCCCCCGGTCGCATAGCCTCGGCGGCAGCCCACTCCGCTCCGACGGAGACCTCGTATGCCCTTAGCTGATCCTCGTCGGGCTCCCCGACCACCGCCGTCCTCGATATGTCGGACATGTACCCATCGAAGTAGGCCCCGAAGTCTACGTGTACGAGGTCCCCCTCCCTCATTCGGTACTCCCCTGGGACGTGGTGGGTCTCGAACACGTTCCTACCCGCTCCCAGGGTCATGAAGGCAACCTGGTCTGCGCCGTACTCCACCGTGAGGTCCATGATGTCCCTGGCTACCTCCCTCTCCGTGTCCCCTGGCCTCGCCATCTCGAAGGCGACGGTTATCGCCTTGGCGGTCGCCATGTTCGCCTCGCTCAGGAGCCTCAGCTCCTCTTCGGATTTGACGGCTCTGAGTTTGTCGAAGACTGGCTGGCAGTCCACGAACTCCGCAGAGGGGAGAAGCCTCCTCAGGTGGTCGAGGCAGAGGCCCGGCAGGTCGAGAAGCTCCAGGCCTATCCTGGATTCCCCCAGCCCCTTCTCACTCAGGACCCCGGCGAGGAAGCCTATCGGCTTGAGGGGCTCCCACTCCCCTCCCTCGTACACCCTGACGTCCCCGATCCATGTCGACTCCCTGGCTGTTACCTCCTCGTTGGCGTGGACGCCGAATGTGGGCTCCCCCTCGAGGGGGATGAATGCTGCGGCGAGCCTCTTCAGCATGGTTATGGTCATTATGTCGCTCCCCGTGGCGTAGTAGACGTTGTCGTGGCTCGTGGCGACTACGCATCCCAGCCCCCTATCGTCCATCAGGCCCCTGGCCCTTTCGAGATCGAAACCGGTCCTCATACCATCCCCAATTTGAAGGGGGAGCCTTATCACTGTTTCCAGGCGTGGGATGTTCTTCCGTCTTCAGTGGTTTTGGCTTCGCCCATCTTTGTCCTTGACCAAGGTTTAAATTGAAGCCTTTTTCCGTATTTCAAGGTAAAGCAAAGGCTAGAGTGCGTAAGAGAAAAGGGCTTTTGCTTGCTCGAGTTCCACGGAAAATCGGAATCGGTGTGACCCAAGAACAGGAAGAAGAAATGAGGAGACCGGTGGAGCCCGTGATCCTTAGGGGGGCTCCCTGGAGGGGGCGGACCAGATCGGGGAGACCCCAATGGCCTGGTACGCGGAAAGGGGTGACTACATCCTCTCGCCCTACCCCGACATCCTATCCCACTGGTTCCATGGCCCCTGGAGGAGCGTACCCCTTAGC
>CAYGAH010000005.1:0-14915 GCA_964347685.1 uncultured Candidatus Bathyarchaeia archaeon
CTTCTACGCAAGGGACAGGGCGGAGGGGGAGAAGATGGTCCAGGAGGGCCGGGAGATATCGGGCCTCGGGGATAGGCTCAGGGACAGGGTGAAGGACTACAGCAAGGGGATGAAGAGGAGGCTCCAGGTAGCCAGGTCCCTCATGATGGAGCCCAGGCTAGCCATCCTCGACGAGCCCACCTCCGGCCTCGACGTTATCCACGCATACTACGTGAGGCAACTGATAAAGGACTACGCCGACAAGAAGGGGGTGACTGTGCTCCTCTCTAGCCACAACATGCTGGAGGTGGAGTACCTGTGCCACAGGGTCGCCCTCATAAACGAGGGGGTCGTCGTGGCCGAAGGGGCCCCCGAGGACCTGAAGGGGAAGTACGGGGCCGAGAACCTGGAGCAGGTGTTCATGGAGGTGACAAGGCTTGGGTGACCTAACGTCGCTCGTGGTGAAGGAGGTGAAGGAGCTCATCAGGGACCCCAAGATACTGATAGGGGTGGTCCTGATGCCCCTCCTCCTTTTCCCATTGATGGGGTCCGCGATAAGCATATCCCAGGAATCGGTACAGAGGGCCATAATATCAGCCTCGTTCGCGGTCTACAGCGAGGACTCTGGCCCCGCGACCGACGCCCTCCTGGGATACATATACACTAACAACACGGTGGTGACGATCCAGGCCCAGAGCTTGGAGGACGCCCTCACCCAGTTCATGGCCTCGGATTCCTTAACCCTCATCCACGTCCCCGAGGGCTACTCCGCCAACGTGACTTCCGGGCTGAGGGGGAGGCTGAAGCTATACGCGAACATGAAGAGCCTCAACATCGCGGAGGGGCAGAGCAGCAACGTCGTTGGCAGCCTGATAAGCATCTACAACTACTACTTCTCCATAGAGAAGATCAGGAGCCTCCTCGCGGAGGCCGGGGAGAACGCGATGCCTGAGGCCGTGAGGAGCCCCATATCCGTCTCCTACGCCACAATCCTGAAGGGGAGCGTCCTCGAGGTGGCGCCCTCCTCCATATTCAGCCTTGTGATGAGCCAGAGCATAATGCTCCCCATACTGGTGATGATAATGGTGATGTTCGCAATCCAGATGGCTGCCACAAGCATAGCCCTCGAGAAGGAGCAGAAGACCCTTGAGACCCTCATGACGCTGCCCGTGGGGAGGATGACGATCCTGAGCGGGAAGCTTGCCGGCTCCATAGTAATCGCCGTCGCCGGGGCCATCTCATACATGGTGGGCTTCGGCTTCTATGTAAACGCCGCCTTCAGCTTAACCCCCGAGATATCGAGCATGAGCCTGGGCGACGTGAACTTGGGGATAGGGCCAGCCGGCTACATCCTGCTGGGGGTGACCATCTTCGTGACCCTAGTGTCGGCGCTCGCCATGGCCATATCCCTGGCCACCTTCACGGACAACGTGAGGAGCGCCCAGAGCCTGACGGGGGTGCTTATAGTGCCCATCATATTGCCCGCCCTGATACTCATGTTCAGCGACATAGAGATGCTCCCCCAGGGCATACAGTGGATACTGCTCATCATCCCATACACCCACAGCATGATAGCCTCCAAGGCGGCCTTTCTGGGCGACTACTGGATCGTTGTGAGGAGCATAGGCTACATAAGCGTCTTCACCCTGGCGATGCTATACCTCGCGGCGAGGATATTCTCCACGGAGCGCATAATAACGGCGAGGCTGACCAGCTTCAGCCTGAGGGGCCTATTGAGGCGCAGGACCTAAAAAAATCTCAAGCTTATAGAATGCCCCATCCCGGGGCCTCAGCCGTGCTCCCACTCTTCGCATTCCTTCTCAGCGAAAACCGACTCTATGAAGCCCAGGCGGCTGCAGTAGACGAACTCTTCGATCCCGAAGCCCCGACGAAGGAGCACGTTTAGTATCTCCTTGTTCTCCTGGGAAAGCCTGAGCCTTGTCTCGGCGTCTATCGGCTTCCCCCACCTGCAGCTCCCACACTTTACCATAGCCCCAAGGCACCAATGGAACTGTCGAGCCGGCCTCTATAAACGTTGACCGGAGCCTCTCCCTGACGGGATAAACGTTAAATCGGCTGGCTCCAGATAACACCGATACCCCGGAGGGACGAGGCTGAGGGTCAAGGGGATCGTCTTCGACCTGGACGGCACGCTGGTGCACTCGAACATAGACTTCCCCAAGATGAAAGCCAAGATGATAAAGCTCCTTGAGGAGAACGGGGTGCCCAGGGGCATTCTCGACACTGGTCAGCTCAATGTTGCCATCGTGGCCAAGGCCGAGGAGGCCTGGGACGGGATCGGCAAGCCGGAGGATGAGAGGATAAAGGTTCTACGCAGGGTCGACGAGATAATGAACGAGGGGGAGCTTGAGGCCATAGCCACGATGGAGGAGGTCGAGGGCTCCTCGTACGCCGTCAGGAGGCTCAAGGGGGAGGGGTACAAGCTAGCAGTCCTGACCCGGAGCCACCACGAGTACGCAGAGGAGGCCCTTAGGAAGTTCGGGATGCTTGAGTGCTTCGACCTAGTCCTGGGAAGGGGGGAGACCCCAAGGCCCAAGCCATACGCAGAGGCCTTGGAGCACACAGCGAAGCTACTTGGTCTGGGCATGGACGAGATAGTGCTCGTTGGGGACCACGAGCTAGACTATACGAGCGCCTCGAACGCGGGGTGCAGGTTCATAGGGGTGCGCACCGGGCAAAGGGGGGACCTGTCCTGGGGGGGTAGGAGGCCCGACGTCCTCCTTGACAGCGTCGCGGAAGTGCCAGATTACCTGTTGAACTGCGAAAGAAGCCGATGTCCGGGCCATTCTTAGAACACATTTGATCTCGATTCGACAGCGGCATCTTCCCGTTTGGGGGTCCGATAGGTTTTTATCGCCACCCCCTGGATGTATAACTAAATTCCTGAGGTACACAGCACTGTGTACTTGGAGGCTATGTCATGTCTAAGAAGGAGCAGTACGTTCAGAAGCTCAAACAGGCTATGTCCATCCTGAACATGGTGGCAGACGACAACACCACCCCCAGGAACATAAGGAGGACAGCAAAGCAGGCGTCCGACATGCTGCTGGACGAGGGCCTCAGCATGGCTGCGAGGGCGGCGAACGCCATAGCCCTGCTTGAGGACATATCTCAGGACCCCAACATGCCCATGTACAGCCGCACGAGGATATGGAACGCAATAAGCCTGCTCGAGGGCATAAGGGACTGAGCCCAAATAGACAAGGTTTAAGCCCTACTTTTTCTAATCATCCCCAGGGACTGATCTGGATTGGAGAGAAGGTACGAGATAAGGGGGCCCCGGATCGAGGGGTTAGGGATCGTAGCCATCGTGGTAATAGTAATCGTCGGAGGGGTGATCATCTTCAGCGTGGGGAGGGTCGGGGTCGGCGAGGTAGCAGTCGTCGTGGACCCAGTCATGGGCTCCACCACATCTGTGAGTGACGGGGCGAACGCCAGGTACTTCTTCAAGGCCCCCTGGGCGAGCGTATTCAAGGTCTACGTGGCAACTGACAGCGTAAACATGTGGACAGACGCGACGGGGGTAGGAGACTTCCCTGCAGTGCCCAGCCTCACCATGGACGGCCTCAGGGTAGACGTGGACATCACGGTGAGGTGGAGGGTCCTGCCCTCCGCGGTCGTCGAACTCTTCAGAAGGTTCCCCCTGCAGGACTGGAGGGACAGGGCCATAATCCCCATAATAAGGGAGGCCATAAGGAACCTGATAGCCGAGTTCACGGCGATAGAGACCATAGAGAAGAGGGGGGCAATAGCCGTGGCTCTCGAGGAGGACCTGATAGACGCCTTCGAGGCTGAGCCCTCCCTCGCCAGCGCCATAATCCTCGACGCCGTGGACCTGAGGCGAATAACCCTGCCGGACAACTTCGTCAACGCAATAGAGAGCAAGCTGGCGGCAGAGCAGCTCTCCATCGCCGCCGAGTTCAACAAGACGAGGATACTCATCCTGGCGAACGCTACGGCCCAGTCGAGGATCATAGCTTCTGAGGGGCAGGCGAGGTCGAGGATCATACTGGCCAACGCAACGAGAGACGCGATAGACGCAATAATCCAAAACAACCCGGAAGTGAGCACCGACGATATAACACAGCTCTACCTCTACCTCGAGACGCTCAGGGACATATCCGAGTCCGGCAACAGCCAGTTCATAGTGATCACGGGGGACCAGGCCCAGTTCATAGTGCCCATCCCCTGAGGGCGATCCCCTTTTTATAATATCGTTTACCAATGATTAAATGGGTACTCGGCTTGAGGTCCAAGAACACCATGTCGGCGCCCTGGCTCCTGAGGGTCTCCTGGGAGGAGCTCATAACCCTGACCGTCTGCCTTGGCATAGACGTCATCGAGTACATGCTTCCGATGCTCATGGCCCCAGCCCTCGGAGACGTGTTAGACTTCGCCGGCGTTGTCTTCTGCGTAGCCTACTTCGGCTGGCTTGGGGCTTTCTCCCTGCTGGAGCTCATACCGGGGCTGGACGTTATCCCCATATTCACCCTGACGTGGCTGATGTGGTACACGCTGAAGAGGAGGAAGGAGAGGGCCCACCTCGAGGCTCAGCTAGAGAGGTGGAAATAGTCCCGCCGACCTAGACGAGAATAGAACGTACGGCTCTTTCGTATGCGGTTTGACGGCCTCCGACTGAGCATCGTTCAGGGTCCACGCCACTAATGCCAGGGAGGAACCCTTAACTTGCTCTGCCCATAGTCCTAGCGGGGCGGCCGGATTTGAGAAGGCTCATCGACTCCCACGCACACCTCAGCGACCTGGCGGACATGGAAGGCGTCATAGAGAGGGCGAAGGATGCAGGGGTGGACGCGATCATAGCCATGGGGGCGAACTTGGAGACCTGCATGTCGACCCTCCGCTGGGCCGAGGAGTACCCCGGCTACGTCTATCCCGCCCTGGGGGTCCACCCGACTGAGTGGTACGAAGAGGGATTCGAGGCCGCCCTCAAATTCGTGGGGGAACATATAGACGGATGCGTAGCAGTCGGGGAGGTGGGCCTAGACTACTGGAACAGGGAGGCCAGGAAGAACGGGAGCATCAGGGAGAATCAGAGGGAGATATACAAACGGCAGCTGGCGATGGCTGAGGAGCATAACAAGCCGGTCTCCGTCCATGGACGGGGAGCCTGGCGAGACGCCCTCGACCTCGCCATCGCACACGGGCCGGGGAGGGTGGTCTTCCACTGGTACAGCGGACCCCTCGACGTCCTCCACGAACTCCTCGACGCAGGTTACCTGATCTCATCGACCCCCGCCACGGAGTTCAGCAGGGACCACAGGGCCGCCCTAGAGGAGGCCCCCATCGAACGCATCCTCATAGAGACCGATTCCCCTGTCAGCTACCGTGGCAGGGAAGCCGAGCCCGCAGACCTCCTCCTCACCCTCAGGGCCCTCTCGGGGCTCAAGGGGGCCCCGGAGGAGGAGGTGGCGAGGGCGACGACCAGGAACGCCGAAAGGTTCTTCAGCATATAACCTCCTTAAACCCCGCCTCGGGTGAGTCGTTTGTCAGGTGGCCGCAGAAGCCTCGTCTTCAGGCCCTTCAGCCTCCTCTACTTCGCTCTCCTCCTGTTCATGCTGTTCGCCTTCATCCCCATCGCCATCAGCTTCCTGAGGAGGCTCCTGATAAGCGGGCTGGGAATCCCCCCCGAGGCAGTCGGAGCGGTCCTCTTCCTCAGCCTGTTCGGGAGCTTCTTCAACATCCCCCTCACCACGATAGAGAGCCGGGTCCCATTCTACACCTACAGGGAGATCCGATTCTTCGGAGTCAGTTGGCGCATACCCGAGTACGAGATAGGCGTGAGGAAGACGAGGGTCACAATCAACCTGGGGGGTGCGATAGTCCCCATCGCCCTATCAGCCTACCTCATCGTCTGGAGCATCCCGTCATGCTCCCCGGACCCCACGACCACCTACGCGAAGATGCTGGTCGTCCTCCTCGTGGTCACGCTGCTTGTGAACAGGTCCGCGAGGCTCATCAAGGGTCTCGGGATCGCGACCCCAGCCCTTGGGCCGCCCGTCATAACTGCCCTCGCCACCCTCCTGGTCGACTGGCTGAGCCCCACATCCTGCCCCACCCAGATCGCCTATGTCGGGGGCACCCTTGGCACCCTCATCGGGGCCGACCTCCTGAACCTCCCCAGGCTATCCGAGCTCGGCGCCCCCATGGTCAGCATAGGGGGAGCGGGAACCTTCGACGGCATATACATGACAGGGCTTGTCTCCGTACTCCTCGTCCTTTTGATAATTTGAGGCAACACCAGATCCATCATGGGATCGAAGAAGGGAGCATTTCCCGCAGACTCTAATTCAATAGAAAAGCCCCAGGATCGACCCGAGGGCGTAGACGGAGACGACGAACGCAGTGAACATCATGACGAGCCAGCCCACGAAAAGCCATGAGACCTTCAACCTATGACGGCCGAGGAAGACCGCGAGGAGGAGTATGATCACAGGGGATTCGATGACCGCGACAACTATGTAACCCAGCGGTATGCCGTTCGTGCCAGAAGCCTGGGCGAAGGCCTGGATAAACAGCTGAAAAAGGAAGGTGGAGGGGTCATTCATCGTGGAAACCCACCATCTCTATGATTGGGACCAGTTTGATCAAGAAGGCGTAGATGAGGATGGGAAGGGCGAAGGAGCCGAAGAGGATGGCTATCTCTACCCAAGTCGGGGTGTAGAACCCTATGTGCTCGACCCCGATGGAGAGCGTGGGAACCACTATGATGTACCTCTTGAACCAGAAGGCGACCACCAGGATCGCAGAGACCAAGGCGGTGAGGTTGATGTTGATCTTGTTGGGCCTGAAGGCCTGGACCAGGAGCACGACGAAGGGGACGAACAACCCGACGAAGGTGAGGGCCCAGAACATGGGCGCGAAGGCTCCGAAGAGCCACGACTCGGAGACGAAGAGCTCCCCCGCAGGCCCCGCGAACCTAGCAGTCAGCTGCTCTATCATCATGAAGTAGAGGTAGACGAGGGTTATCACCGCCAAGAAGTTCCCCAGGCCCCGGAAAATCTCCGGGGGGAGGAGGTCTTCCCAGTGGAAGAGGTGCCTCACCACTGCGGCGATCACCAGCACGGATGCTATCCCCGATGCGACGGCGGCGGCTATGAAGTAGGGGCCTGCGACGGCCCCGAACCAGAGGGGCCTTGAGCTGAGGAGGCTGAATATCCAAGAGACGGTCGTGTGCACCATGACCATGACGGGGAGGATGGTCACTGCCATCCACCAGGAAAGCTTATCTATGGACCCCCTCTCCCCCTCCTCGTACGCGGGGAGGAGCAGCTCGTAGAGCCTCCTCTTCAACCCCGAGAACCTCTCCATGCAGACCCTCAGGTCCTCCCTCATGGGTAGGTATAGGTAGGTGGAGCTGAGTATCAGGTAGGTCGCCACCGCGGTTATGTCCCAGAGGAGGGGAGACGATCCGACCCTCCCGCCGAACTGCGAGACGAGGAGGAAAGCCCTGTCTGGCCTCCCTAGGTCGATGACTATGCTGAGGCCTGCCATCATGAGGCTGACCAGGGTGAGGAGCTCGGCCATCCTAGCGATGGGCGCATACCTCTCGAGCCTCATTATGCGCACCGCGGCCGATATGGCGATGCCTGCGTGGCTGATGCCTATGAAGAAGACGAAGTTGGCTATGTAGACGCCCCAGATGGTTATGTCGTTCAACCCAGTGACCCCCAGGCCCCTCGAAAGCTGGAAGGTGTAGGCGTACACGGAGGCGAGGGTCAGGAGGACGAGGATCGCTATGAAGGGGTAGAACTCCCTGCTCGTGTGGAGGAGGGGCCTCATGATCCTCTCTTGGCGCTCCGTCAAAGCTTCTCACCGTCCTCCTTCCACTTCACGCCGCGTGTGAAGTAGTACAGCATCGGCACCGTGTTCAGCTCCTCCTTGACGCGGTGTGTGCGCACGTTCTTCAGGAGCCTGGAGACCTCGCTGTCGGGGTCGTTGAGGTCCCCGAAGTGCCTTGCCGAGACGGGGCACACCTCTACGCACCTGGGGACTGGGTTGCCGTTCCTGATCCTGTGGACGCAGAAGGTGCACTTCTCCACGACCCCCCTGGGCCTCAGGGGGACCTCGGGGTTCAGGGGGACATCAGAGCCGTCGATGGGGCTGATCCGGCTCTCGGGGTGCTCTGGCGTCCACCAGTTGAAATGCCTCGCGTTGTAGGGGCAGGCCGCCATGCAGTACCTGCAGCCTATGCAGAGGTCGTAGTTGACCAGGACCAGGCCGTCCTCGTCCTGGTACGTCGCGCCCGTGGGGCACACTTTGGTGCATGGAGGGTTCTCGCAGTGGAAACAGTTGAAGCTGAGGTACCAGTGCCCCTCCTTCGGGGACTTGGTGTAGTCGACGCTGGCGCCCTTGGGGGGGATGCCGTGGATCTCCGAAAGGGGCCTCGTGTTCTCCATCTCGAAGACGTCGATCCACTGCATGTTGCTGGGATCGTCGGGCACGTTGTTCTCCAGCTTGCAGGCGTGGAGGCAGCGCCTGCAGCCGATGCAGGCGCCCACGTCGATCATCATCGCGAAGCGGGCCCCCTCAACCGCCTTAGGGTAGTACAGCTTAGATGCATCTTGGCCGATTCGGCGGGTAACCTTGTTCAAAGTCTTTCCTGTGAAGCCCCCGACGAAGGTCAGCGTTGCCGTGGCTGCCAGGGCCTTTATGAAGTCCCTCCTCCCCATCTTACTCATTTGCCTTCCACCTCTGGGTTAACACGGCGAAGCCTAGGAGCTCCAAAACGATGACGAAGACCGTTGTGGCGGGGATCGAGGGGCCCGAAGCCGCCACGCGGGGGGGGACGGCGGGTATTGTCGAGAACCCCGCGATCACGGGGTCATGGGGGTCGTGGCAATCTGTGCATTTGGCGTCGGGCTCCAAAGGCTTGCCGTGGATCCCCTGCCTCCATGCGGTGTACCGCTCGTTGTGACACTGGGCGCATAGCCCCACGGGGTCGTCGAGGGGGGTTTTCGTCCCATTGACCAGTTCAAGATCGAGCCCGTGGATATCCCCGTGGCAAGACAGGCAGGCGAAGGCCTTCTCCCCCAGGATGTCGTGCTTTGAGAGCGGCCTATCGTGGCAGGTGGCGCAATCCAGCTGGTCGCTGGTCATTACGAAGTCGTGCCCCGTGATTGCTGGTGCCCCGGTCTCGAAATCCGCCGGCCTTCTATACATGTGACAATCGGAGCATTCGACGCCGTTCAAACCATGCGCCGTCGCCTCGAACGCCTCCAGGTGCGACTCGTGGCATATAGCACACGTCCCTGTCGACGTCCTGGCAGTCAGCCCCGCGGTGTGCTCGTCGTGGCAGAGGACGCAGGTAGCGTTTCCGTGGCTCGGGCCACTGTTCCTCCACTCCTCGTAGGTAGGGAAAGGACCCGAGTGGCACTCACCGCAGAGCTCTGGGGTGACGTCCCTGCTCATCGTGTCCCCGGGCCCGTGACAGGCCTCGCAAGTGACCCCCTCTGAAGCATAAGTCGCGCTCCCCTCTTCAAAGCCCGTCGTGTGGCAGGAGAGGCAGGAGTCTGGCTCACCCAGGCTTTGCCATTCGGACTGGAACTCGCCGTTCCGATAGGCTTGATCGTGGGGGGAACCAACCCATTCATCGAAGGCCTTGGCGTGGCAATCCAGACAGTAATCGGGACCCTGGTATCGATTTTCCTCAGTCGACTCGCCCGAAGCCCAAAGGTTGTGACCGGCGATGACAGATAGTGAAAGCAACGCCGTAAGAAAAAACATCTTGAACTGCGGCCACACGCGGATCATAGATAATCCAATTTACTTGCGCAATGTTAAAAAATTTTTCATACATATTTCTAATATGGATTTATTAAAATTCTAATAAGCATAATTTGTAAAATATAATATTATCAAGTTTACATATTGTAAATTAGAATTGGCGGCGGTTCGTGGGGTCGACGACGACAATGACTCTTAAGAATGCCCCCAACAATTAGAGTGTGTATGGAACAGGTCCGGTTCGAGGTTTCTGGGGAGCCCGTGCCCAAGGCGAGGGCTAGGGTGGTAAGGAAGGGGGGCAGGACTTGGAGCTTCACGCCGAAGAAGGTGGCCGCCTGGGAGGGGGAGGTGAGGTCCGAGGCTGAGAGGCACTTCGAGAGGCCCTTCGAGGGCCCCGTGGCCCTGACGCTGGTCTTCCACCTTAGCAGGCCCGACTCCAGGAGGAACGAGAGGTTCGTCTCCACGACCCCCGACCTGGACAACCTGGAGAAGGCGATACTTGACGCCCTGAACGGGGTGGCTTATGAGGACGACAGGCTCGTCGCTGTCAAGAGCTCCACAAAGCTCTACGTGAGGAGGGGGGAGCCAGGGGTCTCCATAACGGTCACCTCCCTGAGCAGGCAGTCTTCGATGGAAAGATACATAGAGGGTTAGCCGAAACGCTGGATGGGACCCCACCATCGAAAAAGGTCCATCGTCTCGACTAAGCATGTCGAGGGCGGTTTCTATCCTGGGCTAATAGGGCTTCCATGAGATGTACTTAGATGTGGTGAGCCTCTGCTTGTGGGCTATCCCCATGCCTATGCCGACGACCTCGGGAAGAACCTCATTGACGAACCTCTCGTTGGGCTTCCCAGGCACCACGCCCTGGCACGCCTGGTCCAGGTAGACGTGGAACGTCCTGCCCCCGAAGACGTAGGCGCTGTTGTCCCCCCTGCTGTAGACGGGCTTGGAGTAGACCCTGAAGGGGAACAGCTTGCATGCCATAGGCTTCACAGCCTGAAGGGTGCAGACCCACCTTCCCATAGACGGGCGCTGGAAGACGCACCTCTGGTCAGAGCCCACCTTCAGGTAGGCCTTCCCCACTCCGAACTCGAGGACGTCCTGGCCGTACATGCTCGCGACCCGGACGTACTCGTCCATCTTGAGGGGGACCCTGTAGCCGACGCAGCAGCTTCCACAGGCTACGCAAGCCCAGGAGTTTACCTCCCTCCAGGGAACGATTCCGGGCTCTCCCATCTCGGTCTACAGCCTATCAGTCGGGGTGTTTAAAATATCTAACGTCTCCCCCACTATAACTTTATACACGCCATAATCATTTGCCGTGAACTTTTCCGAGGCTTCTGCTCCGACACACGTCCGGCATGGCTATTTCTTCTTCTTTTCCTGCTCCTCGAGCTCGTAGAGGAGGGGGTATATGTTGTAGTGCTGCTTGATCAGCTTCATGGTGAACCTCCCGAACCAGTAGAGTAGGCCCACGGAAAGGGCGAAGACGCCTATGGTGAGGAGGGTCACGGTTTCCAAGGATCGACCGTTCTAGAATGCGTTTTGGCTCCCTAAATATCTGCCTATGGGAGCCTCATGCCTTATCGACGAGGCTGCGCGCCATGACCCAGGCGTCCTCACCGTCCATGTAGTACCCGTAGTTCCTCTTCACCTTGTAGAACCCAAGCTTGTCGTAAAGCCTTATGGCCGGATCGTTGCTCACCCTGACCTCCAGGAAGCACTCGGTAGCCTCGTAGATCTCCTTGGACCTCTTCATGGCCTCGAGGAGGAGGCTCGTGGCTATCCCCCTTCGCCTGTAGCGCTCCCTGACCGCGACGGACACGACGTGGCACAGCCTCGTGGGGCGGAATCCCTTCAGCTTGGAGAGACCCCTCTCTATCCTGACCATTATGTACCCCTGCACGTCGCCGCCAGCCTCTGCGACGAGGAATGTCTCCGGGTACTTCCTGTATATCTCCTGGTAGAAGAAAGGGCTGTAGTTCTCGGGGAGGGTCTCGAGGTTGATCTCCATCACCCTGTTCAGGTCGCCGTCCCTGAAGCCCCTGATCATGAAGCCCTCACCGGTCAACCCTTGATCCTTATTGGCTCTAGTCACCCACGATTTAAATAAATCGTCCCGAAGGCGCTTAAGGTAGGTTTTTAGCTCTCGGCTTCACCTTTAACATGTCCCGGAATCGGAGGCCTCACGTTTGACCGATTACCACATAGCCGAGCCCGATGTCGAGGAAGCCATAGAGTGGCTTTTCACAGTCGAGGACAGGTTCTTCGACAGGGACCTCCCCACATACATCGTCAGGCCGAAGGGTGTGGGGGACGAGAAAAGGCTCTTCAAGGACGCCTTCAAGCGGCTCGTCGAGGAGCTCAGGCCCCGTGGCTACGTTCCTAAGCTCAGGCTCATCATGGGGCGCTACTACGTGTCCCTCCTGAAGAGGGAGGCAGGGGCCCCGAGGAAATATACACGGAACCTTATCCTCTTCGCCGCAACGGTTGGGACCGTTTTCCTTGACGGATACCTGCGCAGCGACAACCCCATACTGACCCAGGTGCTCATGAGGGGGACCCCTGTCTTCGTGAACGCCCTCCTCTTCACCCTCTCCATAATTGCCATCTTCGGCCTCCACGAGCTGGGCCACAAGCTCATCAGCATAGTTAGGGGGGTGGACGCCTCGATGCCCTACTTCATACCCGCTCCCCCCGGGATGGGGGGGACCTTCGGCGCCGTCATCACCCAGAGGGAGCCCCCAGTCAACAGGGACGCCCTCTTCGACCTGGGGATAAGCGGCCCCTTCGTGGGGTTCCTTATCACCATACTGGTCACCGTCATAGGTCTGAGGCTCTCCATAGTGGTCCCCGAGGGGACCGTCACCGAGTGGATGATCATGTTCCCGGAGGTCAGGTTCCAGTCGATACCCTTCCCCCTCCTCCTGGACTTCCTCGCCTCAGTCATGAGGCCTCAGACAGATGGGATGGTCCTGATGCTCCACCCGGTGGGATTCGCGGCCTGGGTTGGGTGCCTTGTCACCTTCATAAACCTCATCCCGGCCTGGCAGCTCGACGGGGGGCACATAAGCAGGGCCCTCTTCGGGAGGGAGACCCACAAGATAATATCAGTCGCGGGAATAATCCTGATGCTCCTCTCGGGCTACTTCATCATGGCCATCCTCATAGCCTTCTTCATGATCCAGGGAGGGGACACGGGGGGGCCCCTAGACGACGTCTCTCCCCTGAGCGCCTCCAGAAAGCTCCTCACCCTCGTCTACATCGCTATGGTAGCCCTGACCCTGGTCGCCCTCTTCCCCTTCTAGGGGACGAATGGGAGGGTGGAGCATCCGTAGGGCAGGACGACTGTCCTCCTCCCCCTCCTCCGCCTCGAGACGGACTCGTATGCCTCGTTGAGGGTCCCCGCCACGGATAACCCCAGGGGCTCAGCGAGGTAACCCGGCAGGGAGGAGACGAGGACAACCTCGTTCCTCTTTATGGTGGATTTTATCAGGTGAACCGCCTCGGCCCCGAGGATGAACCTCCTCCTCAGCTCGCTCAGGCTGTCCACCTGGGCAAGGGTCCTAAGACCGTCGGCGCCCAGCCCCTCAGAGCACTCCGCCAGGAATATGATCGTGGATTCCTTCTTAGCTATCTGGGAGGCCCCGCTCAGGGCCCAGACGGCGTGGTGGAGGTCGAAGTCGAACTTGCTCCCCCCCGCGCTTACGACCACGATGTCAGCGTTGCCCTCCGCCCTCACCCTGTAGGAGACGCCCACCTCTGAGACCGCCCTAGCCCACGACTCCTCAGGCCCCCCGGAGAACGCGCCCAGGAGCCCACCCTCGTGGCTGACGACGAGGTTGACGGCGAGGTCCACGTCCGCGATCTTAACGACCTCCATGACGTCCTCTTTCACCGGGTTCCCGTCCACGACCCCCGGAGCGACTTCCCCCTCGAAGGCCAGGAGCCTGTTCCTCTCGATTGAAGCCCGGCGGGAGACCCCGGGCAGCACGGCGCTCTGGGCGCCCTTGAAGCCCATGAAGCTGTCCAGGAGGACCTCACCCACAGCCATCCTGACGTCCGCGCCCTCGAACCATTTGCTGACCTCAACCGGAGTCCTCCTCGACGTAGCCCCCAGGCCCACGAGGTTGGAGCTGTCCTTAGTGTGCTCGTGGATGTTCACTCCCGCAAGGGAGCCCTCCCCCCTCAGGAGCCTCACGAGGTCCCTGTCGCTCCTCCCCCTGCAACCGTTCCCTACGACCAGGGTTATCCATTCCTTGGGCACCCCTAAGGAGACGAGACGCTCCACAATTGGGCCTAAGACCGGGGGGGCCAGCCTCGGGGTGATCGTCCCGTCTATGGCAAGGGCCACAGAGGTGTCCGAGTCGACGAGCTCTTCGAGCCCCTTGCCGCCTAAGGGGTTTGAGAGGGAGTCGGAGACAAGCTCTCTGGGGGGCGCCTGGGGCTTCTGGGGCTCTGGCTCTGCCACCCCCAGCAGGTCTCTGAGCGCGATGGTAAGGTGGACCTCTGTGTTCCCGTATGGCAGCCAGCACTCGACCATGCTAACACGTCTCGCGGCAACTATATTGAAATTTTCGGAAGCCCCTGCGGGGTTCATCCCCCCGGGAGCCGATCCTCGCAAAGCTGGATCAGAAGGTTCGCGACCCGTTCGACCCTCGCCTCGACCTCTGCCTGGGACCGGCCCCTTGCTGAGACCCATAGCCTTATCCCAGACTCTCCGTAAGGCTTCACCATCGACTTTATGTAGACGTCGGGGGCCTTCCTCATAGCCTCGTCTATTATGGGGGCCAGGGTGGACTCGTCCCTGAGGGGGAGGAATATGATCTTCTCGACGAATACCCCCTCCACCCTCTTCTTGAGGAGGGGCATCACCTGGTTGTCGAATATCCACATAAGCTCCCCGGGCACCCCAGGCAGGGAGACCACGTGCCCCCCATCGAATCCCAGCAGGACGGCTGGCGCCCCTCCCACCCTGTTGTCCAGGGGCCTTGCCCCCCTGGGAAGGACCGCCATCTTCCTCCTCGCGTCCGTTATCTCTGCGTCATCTATCACGCCCCTGCTGTGGAGGTCTCTGTACTGGCGGACTATGATTCCCAGGGCCTCCTCGTTGAGCTCCAGGGGCAGGCCGAAGGCCTGCGCGACGCCGTTGAGGGTCTTGTCGTCGT
>CAYGAH010000006.1:0-10380 GCA_964347685.1 uncultured Candidatus Bathyarchaeia archaeon
TACGTTGACAGGGTGAAGACCCCCATACTCATCTTGCACAGCGAGGAGGACCTCCGCTGCCCCATTGAGCAGGCGGAGCAGTGGTTCACCGCCCTCAAGCTGAACGGCGTGCCCACGGAGCTCGTCAGGTTCCCAGGGGAGAACCACGAGCTGAGCAGGAGCGGTAAGCCGAAGCACAGGGAGGAGAGGCTGAGGCACCAGGCCAGGTGGTTCGAAAAGTACCTAAAACCGCCTTAGGGGTGAGGTCGGGCTACCCCACTCATCCCCTACGACCCGACGCGGTTTATGATCGTCCTTGCGGCGAATCATGCCTGAGGTTGAAGGCGACGTCGTTTGCGGCTGGGCGGCCGATGGTTTTTCAAACGACCCCCAGTCTCCTCTCAAGCTTCCTCACGAAGGCGGGCGCGGTCTTCAGTGCTCGGATCATCCCGACGAGGCCCACGACTCCCAGGGCCAAGAGGACGGCCAGCACCACGTAGACTATCCATGGGGCGCCCTCCGTCAGGCCTATGTAGCCTATGTACCCCCAGACGAAGAGGAGGAGGCAGTCGAAGGCTATGCCCATGTAGATGATCATCGTTACGGTGGGGTGAATGTTCCTGTCCTGGCTCAGGTGGGCCTCGCTCAGGTACCTCTCGTAGCTTCCGTTTATCCCCTCTGTCACTGAACGCAGGATCATCATCGCTCTCTCCCCCAGTGGGGTGAGGTGGTACCTCCGATCCCCGTCCCTCTCTATCAGGCCCTCCAGCTGTTTCAAGTGGTAGTTCAGGGTCCCCGTGGGCAGCCCGATCTCCCCGAGTATGTCGCTGTATAAAGCCCCCTCGGGCCTGGCGTTGATTATCTTCAAGACGTTGCGCCTCTCCCTGTGGCTCAGGGCCTGCAGTACAACCTCCTCAGTCTCCTCCCGGAACATTTCTCTGTCCCTCGACCACTTAAAATACTCAAACTTGATGCTGAAAACCCTTTTTGACGAAGCGTTTTTGACCAAAAAAGTGGTCAAACCCGGATACGAACCCGTCAAGATTCTCAGGCGTCTTCTGAATGGCTCTCCGACCTTCCGCTTCACAACCATCAAGGAACAGTCCTTTGGAAAGGTTAAAACGGCCTGGGCTCACAGGTTTAATCGCCCGCCGAGACGACGCACCATGCAGACGGACTCCGCGGAGGGGTTCCTGTGATGACGGGGTTACCCAGTCATGGGACAGGCGGGCGGGCAGGCGCCGGAAACCTCTCAGATGAGAGAGCTCGGCTGAGGGGGGCGTCGCCCCGTCGGTGAGGCCGTGGGTTTGCTGGGAGGGACAGGGGCGCCTGCCCTCAAACCTTAAATCAACGCTTCTGCGAATCTTACCCAAAAAGGGCGTTGAAAAATGGATACCGAGACCCGCTTCGAGCTCTGCACGCGCAACCTGCAGGAGATCATCACCCTGGAAGAGCTCAGGAACCTACTAGAAACGAAGGAGCACCCGAGGGGCTACGTGGGCTTCGAGTGCTCAGGGCTCATGCACGCGGGCACGGGCCTCATCGTCGGCAAGAAGATGCTCGACTACGTCGAGGCGGGCTTCGACTTCATCATATTCCTAGCAGACTGGCACAGCTGGATAAACAACAAGCTCGGCGGGGTGATGGAGAACATAAGGGCCGGGGGAGAGTACTTCAAGGACTGCTTCACGGCCCTCGGCCTCCCAGAGGGGAAGGTCATCTACCTATGGGCCTCGGACCTAGTCGAGAGCAAGGACTACTGGGAGAAGGTGGTAAAGGTGATGAAGGCGACGTCGATGCGCCGAATCCTGAGGGCGATGCCCATAATGGGGAGGAGCGCGGACGAGAGCGACGTTGAGGCGGCGTGGACCCTCTACCCGGCGATGCAGGCAAGCGACATATTCCAGATGGGACTTGACGTGGCTGCCTCCGGGATGGACCAGAGGAAGGTACACATGCTCGCGAGAGAGGTGGCCCCGAAGCTTGGGTTCAAGCCTCCCATAAGCCTCCACTCCCCCCTCCTTCCCGGCCTCCAGGAGGTCACCGTAGAGGGGGCCTTCGACGAGGACGCCTCCATAGACCTCAGCATCAGGCTGAAGATGTCCAAGAGCGTGGAGAAGGGGGCGGTCTGGGTGAACGACGACCCGGAGACCATCATGGAGAAGTACAGGGCTGCCTTCTGCCCCCCTAGGCAGGTGGAGGGCAACCCCGTTCTCGACCACGCCAGGATGGTGGTCTTCCCCCACCTAGGGGTCCTAGAGATAGAGCGCCCTGCCAGGTACGGGGGAGACCTCACGGCTGAGAGCTTCGAGGAGCTGGCCACCATCTACGGGTCTGGCGAGCTCCACCCCCTGGACCTAAAGAGGGCTGTAGCGGAGGCCATCATAGAGCTCCTAGAGCCCGTGAGGGACTTCTTCGAGAGGAAGCCGGAGAACCTGGACAGGATGCTCTCCCTTACGGTCACAAGGTAAAAAGGGGGTCAGAAGTCGGCGAGGCGGCCCATCTTCTCCGCCAGCTCCACCAGCCTACAGCAGTACCCCCACTCGTTGTCGTACCAGGCCAAGACCTTTACTAGGTTCCCGTTCACCATAGTGGAGAGGCCGTCAACCACGGCCGAGTATGGGTTGTGGATGTAGTCGCATGAGACAAGCGGCTCATCCGTGTAGTCGAGGATCCCCTTCAGCCCCCTCTCCGAAGCCTCTCTGAAGGCCCCGTTCACCTCGTCGACGGTCGTTTGCTCCTTTAAGACTGCGACGAAGTCTACGACCGAGGCATCGGGGACGGGGACCCTGAAGGCCATCCCGTCTAGCCTCCCCCTCATCTCGGGGATCACCTCCCCCAGGGCTGAAGCGGCGCCCGTAGTGGTCGGTATTATGCTGAGGGCTCCGGCCCTTGCCCTGCGCAGGTCCTTCGCCGACCTGTCCAGGAGGACCTGGCTGTTCGTGTAGGCGTGGATGGTAGACATGAAGCCCGACTCGACGCTGAACCTCTCGTGCAGGACCTTGACCACGGGAGCTATGCAGTTGGTGGTGCATGAGGCGTTTGACACTATGTTGTGCTTCTCGTGGTCGTACACGTTGTCGTTGACGCCCATTACGATCGTCGCGTCGGGCTTCTTGGCGGGGGTCGCGATGATCACCTTCTTCGCCCCCGCCTTCAGGTGCTTTGAGGCCCCATCCCTGTCCTTGAACTGGTCAGAGGACTCGAAGACGAGGTACACGCCTAGCTCCTTCCAGGGAAGCCTCTCCGGGTCGGACTGGTACAGGACCTTAGTGGGCTTCCCGTCGACGACGATGGAGTCTCCCTCCACCTCCACGGGGAAGGGGAGCTTGCCGTGGACGCTGTCGTACCTGAGGAGGTGGGCCATCTTCTCCGCCTCCCCCCTATTGACCGCGACGAACTCCAGGTCCGAGCCCCTCTCCAGAGCTGCCCTGAGGGTGAGCCTCCCCGTCCTCCCGAATCCGTTGATCGCAACCCTCATTCCCATGGGTTGAACCTCTAATTAGAGCATCCGGGACCCCATTTATAATTGATGGTGTTTCGGGAAGGTTTTTATTGGCAGAGCGACTTTAATCCTCAGGCACGAGGTGCCACAGTTCACTCTCACCGCGGGAGGATGAAGGAGGACCTTCAACCCCCATTGCACTCACGGGTCTGATTCTGTCAAACCCAGGTAGGCCCCATAAGGGGAAAAGGGGCCCCCTGCGGCAGGAGTGAATTGTGAGAGAGGAAAAGAGGTGTAAGACACGGACACTAGAGAGAAGCACTCTGGAACGAAGTACGTGGTGGAGGCCAAGTTCGTAGTCGACGGCGTGGTGGAGAAGCACGACGTGATAGGGGCCATCTTCGGCCAGACCGAGGGCCTCTTCCCAAAGGACTTCGAGCTAAGGGAGCTCCAGAAGTCTGGGAAGATAGGCCGCATAGACATCGAGCTCAGGTCCGCCAACGACAGGACGGAGGGCACCATAACTGTCCCCTCAAGCCTGGACAGGCCAGAGACGGCCATCATGGCCGCCGCCATGGAGACGGTTGACAGGGTGGGCCCCTGCGACGCCAAGATAACCATCGATAGCATCGCAGACGTCAGGGAGGACAAGAGGAAGCAGATCATCGACAGGGCCAAGGAGCTGATGAGGGACTGGGTCGTCAAGGAGACCCAGGACATAGAGAAGCTCCTGGAGGAGGTCTCCCAGGAGGACAAGGTGGTCAAGCCCGTCCACTACGGCAGGGAGAGGCTCACAGCGACCCCTGACATATCCAAGAAGAATGAGGTCATCCTCGTCGAGGGGAGGGCGGACGTCATAAACCTGATAAAGAGCGGGGTTACGGGAGTCATCGCCCTTGAGGGGGTGAAGATCCCCCAGACCATAAAGAACCTGGTCAAGAAGAAGGAGGTGACAGCCTTCCTGGACGGGGACAGGGGAGGAGACCTGATCCTCAAGGAGCTCTTGCAGGTAGCGAGGCCCAAGTACGTGGCCAGGGCCCCGAGGGGGAAGGAGGTGGAGCAGCTCAGCCCCGACGAGGTGAAGGAGGCCCTCTCCAAGAGGGCCCCCCTAGAGGAGGTTGCCGTCATGAGCGAGCTCGCGAAGCTCGCCGGCGAGCTCAGGGGCACCCTCGAGGCAGTCCTGCTGAGCAAGGACGGGAGCAGGGTAGACCGGGTCCCGGTGAGCGAGCTGGTCGAAAAGCTCAAAGGATCCAAGGACGTGGACATGGTGGTCTTCGACGGCATAGTGACGGGCCGCCTCATAGATACCGCCAAGGAGAGGGGGATCAGGGCCATAATAGGCGACAGGGTCGCAGAGGGGATCAGGATCCCCCGGGACCTTGACGTGAAGTCCTTCAGCGACCTATCATAGCACCCAACCTTTTTTAAAAACCGAGGGTCAACCGGTTCTTCTGATCCTGCGTCTTAGAGCAGGCCTCCTCAGCGATAGCTCCCTGAGCACCTCTCCGAAGCTCTCCCCTGGGAAGAGGTCGCGCTTGATGTAGACCCCCGTGTGCCCCACCCTCCCCCTCCTCTCCAGGGTCCTCACCCTCTCCATGACTATGGAGACGTCGACGCCCAGCATCTTCGCTACGACCCCCTCCCTGCCCCGGACTGGGGACTCCACGTGCCCCTTCTCATTGGGCTCTATGAGCATGAGGCGCTTATCCACGCCTGGGACCCTGGTGCCCTCCCTCACCTGGCGGAAGCCCACCGAGCCTGCGAAGCTGTAGAAGTCCCTCTCCACCGTCCTCAGCTCCACAAGGGGGAAGGAGTAGCTGCGGAGCTCGCCGACGTAGAGGTAAGCCTTGACTGCGTAGCTGGGGGTGGCCTGGACGATCTCCCGGCTGACTGCCTGGAAGCCTGCCCTCTCTAGTGCGGCCTCCACGATGCCGGAGGCGGGGGGCCTCGGGAGGAATATGTCTATGTCGCTGTCCTCGGAGACGTCGCCTCGGGCGATGCTCCCGTAGGCCAGGGATTCTATGTGGGAGGCCTCAAGGGGGAGCATCATCTCCCCCGCCTCCCCTCTCATCTCCTCTAGGAGCCTCCACCTCGCTCCGCTGTACACGACCTCGACCCCCTCGGCCACAGCACCCACCTTCAGACGTATTTAAATCGGACCGCTGTTTTATTTGTTAAGCCCGAGACTTACGGAGGACTTGGATACGGAGAACAACATCGTGCTTACGCTGGCCTTCCTTCTAGTTGGGTGGGCTGCTTTCTACATTCTGGCGAGGCTTCTAAGGCTCGAGAGGTACGGCCTCGACATCCACCCCCTATACGCCCTCTACAAGTCCAAGGGGCTAAACTCGTTCCTGGAGAGGCTGGGCAACTGGAAACCTGGGCTTTGGAGGGTGGTGGGCAACATAGGGATAGCTTCGGGGGTGGGACAGGCCACTTTCGTCGCCTACATCCTGGCGAGGAACCTCTACAACTTCTTCTTCGTGCCCAGCCAGGCCTCTCCCATCTTGCCCCTCATCCCTGGGGTGACGATAAGCCTGGGCAGCCTCCCCTGGTTCCTGGCTGCTGCGGGAATAGTGATCCTCACCCACGAGATGAGCCACGGGGTCCAGTGCGTCGTAGAGAGGGTGCCCATCAAGTCCTCCGCTATACTCCTCGCGGTTGTCACCTTCGGAGGGGCCGTCGAGCCTGACGAGGAGGCGATGGAGAGGTCGAGGCTCCTATCGAAGATGAGGATCTTCGCATCTGGGTCCCTCACGAACCTGGTCTTGGGGCTGGTTCTGATACCTGTCTTCATAGCCTTCGGAGGTGCGATGCCGGCTCCAGTCGCCATCTTCCTCCAATGGGTCTACTTCGTGGCCGTCAACCTTGCCATAATGAACATGCTCCCCATCTATCCACTGGACGGGGGCCAGATGCTGAGGAGCTTCTCCGAGGCTATGAAGGACGGGGGGATGCTGGTGAGCAGGGTCGCGACATACGGATTCTTCTCCCTGCTAGCCGGGAACGTTGTCCTCAGCCTCATGAGGTTCGGCCTCATCCCCCTCTAGGGCCTTGACTTCGGCTTCTAAGGGCCTTCCCTCGTGGGGGAGGCCGCTGGGCTCGGGCATCCAGACGAGCACTATGGCAAGGCAGGCGGCTGCGGTCGCTGCGCCCACCAGGAAGAGGGCCCCGAACCCGTATAGGTCGGCGATGAAGCCCCCAAGGATTGCTCCCATGGTGCTGCTCTCGTCCATCACGGTCATGTAGAAGCCCATCCCGAACCCCCTGTTCTCGGCGGTCAGCAGGTCCGCCATGTACGCCCTCGACGAGGGCTGGAGTATGGCGTTTGAGACCGACTCCAGTGCCATGACGACGAGGACCTGCTCGAAGGTGGTGACTGTCCTGTAGCCGACCATGGTGGTGACCAGGACGCCCGCGCCGAAGAGGAAGGTGGGCTTCCTACCGTACCTGTCCGCCAGGCTCCCGGCTATGGGGGCGAATATGAGGGTCATGAGGGCCCGGATGGCGAAGAAGTAGCTCATCCTGGCTATGTCCAGGTGCAGCTCCTCTCTCAGGTAGAGGCTGAAGAAGGGGTTGTACATGGTGGAACCAGTCCTGTATATCAGGGTGGCTGCGAGGAATATGCCAACGATGAGGCCCAGGCCCCTTATGTTAGATGAGAGTTCGGAGAGGTCAAGGCCTTTCCCCCTCCTCTGCTCGTGTCTGGTTATGACATCCTGCGGGCGGGTCTCCTTGACGAGGAACAGGATGACGCCGGCGCTTATGGCCACGAAGGTCCCGCAGAAGATGAAGTAGAGGAGGTAGCTGGAGGCCTCTATGAAGACACCCGCTAGTAGTGGGCCGACGAGCTGGCGCCTCCCGCTGGACATGGGGTATAGAGCCATAGCCTTCACCCTCTGGCGGGGAGGGAAGGTGTCTGCGGCCATGGTGGTGATGGCAACTGGGGTCATGTAGAAGGCGAAGCCCTCTATGAACCTGAGGACGAGGAAGGTTCCGAAGTCCTTCCCCGCGAGGGCGAAGAGGAAGAAGACGATGGAGTAGAGGGCCACCCCTCCCAGGAGGACGGGCTTCCGGCCGTGGCTGTCCGAGTACCTCCCGGCCAGGACGCTGCTTATGATGCCCGCGAAGGTGCCGACCGAGATGAGGACCCCTATGGCCGACTTGGACATCCCGTGGTTCTCGAAGAAGAGGGGGAGGACCATGTAGATGGTGCTCGTGGTCACCTGCATGGACACCATGGCTGCGATGAGGATGTAGTAGTTCTTCCTGGCTCCAGGCGTGGGCTCCTCGCTCAAGGTGTTTGGCTCCCGCAGGATTACCCCCGTTACCGCCGAGCGGGATATATGCTTTTCGAGGGTGCGCAACGGTTTTATCCCCTGGTTCCGGTTTAATACCTGCAGCGGCGGGTAGGACCGGGAGCTAGCCCTGCCCCTCGCCCCTAACGGGCTATAAGGGGGGTCAGCAACCTCCGGGGGGTCGGAGGAAGCCCCGGGTAAGACCCATGGCGTCCCGTGGATGCCCTGCCCCGCGGGGCCGGCGGTCGTCGCGGGCCGCCTCCGTAGGGGGGCGGCCGGGCGTTTGCCGGGTGAACCTGGCCAGGCCCGGGAGGGAGCAACCTAAGCTCGGGCGTTGGGCGCTCGCGGGATCCCGGGGCGGAGGGGGGCCCTGGTGCCCCTGCCCGTGGCCATCCCGTGGTCCCCGGGGGAGCCGCCGCTGCACCTTCTGCGGGGTGGGGTCGCGGGCGTTGGTGGGTGTTTTTCGTGATCGTGTCGTCGTTGTGGCGTGTGCGTCAGTGGCAGGTCATATTTGTTTTCCGGGGGGCGCTATTATTTTCGGTGCCGCATGGTTGCGCCTTTTCTTTGATCTCTCTTCGTCTTTGTCCTTGTTTTTGATCTGTTCTTTGAACTTGTTTTGGTCTTCCCTGTGAGTTTTGGGGTCTGTCCGGGGTCAGTCGTGGCGCTGGAATTTGGGAGAGGAGATGCCACTTCGTTTTCCCTTTTTTGGTGGTATGAGGCGGTAATCTGACGGGGCGCGGATTAAAGGTAAAAGTTCGCCAGCTTGATCACGATCTGATTATAACCGGCCCACATGAGCAGAAACCCGACGATGATGGCAGATATCACGATGGATCTCATCCTTCTGTTTTTCCCTAGGGTCGTGTTATATGCCGCCCACCATACGCCGCTCACCATCAATACGAGCCCTATGAGAAAGATCACATCATCAACGAGTGAACCGGCCCGACTAGCCATCATGCCTCCATCTCTACCTTAAATAATATTTAATACTATAAATTAGGACAGCATCTCTCACCCCAAAATGGATACGAAATCTCAAGCTGGAAGACTATAGACATAATATTTCGCGCTAGCCTGTTTAGGAATTGATTCGATCATTCCTCCATCGGCCTTGAGGATGTCGAAAATTGCTTGAAAATCCAATGATGGGGTTCAGGAACCCATTTCTGACATGAAAGTACGGGGAAAAACTTCTAGACAGCCTAGCACGCGCTCAGATTTTTTAGCGCCTTCCCCGAGCGCCACGTCCGTGTCTGTGAACTTGCTTGATCAGATAACCGTTCTCGCGCATCCACTTCAGGTTCTCATCCGACTTCTCGTCGGGGGTGAATCCATACAACTCGACAGACCTTTCGATAAGGAGGTCCGTGGAACTCTTCTTCCCTTTTTCTACACCCAGCCCACTCACAGCGTTGTTATATGAAGCGGGCGTCCTAATAAACACGCGCGTCTCAACCTTTTCTCAAGTTGGCATAGTATGGCGTGTTATGCGATGCCTAGTACTCGCTGACCTCGACTCTAGGAACACAGAAAGGCTGAAGTTTATGCCCCTTTTTTCTTCAGGACTATGGAGATCGTGCTCACGTTACGCATGCTCCCTTCCCGGGATTCAAGCTCTTCGGTCCCTATCTCTATGTTCTCGACGACGAGGTCGCTCATGAACCTGTTCCTTGTGACCTCCGCCACGTCGACGGCAGAGCTTATCGCCCGCCCTCTCGCCTTGAGTTCGACGGTGCTGTTCTCCTGCTGGAGAGCGCTGAGAACGGCCAGGCAGTAGTTCATGATAGGCTTGCTTCCGATGTAGACCACGTTTTTGTCAGACATTGCTAGCTCTTTATTTGGCTTCCATCTATAAAGGTCTTCGGGGCGTGCCCAGGTGTTCAGAAATTGTTTTCCCAGCCCTCCCGTTCATATCTGAAAACAGGTCCCTGAACGGGGTCGCTGGATCTTCGTATCTTCAAGGCAGATGAAGGAAGAATCAAATTCGAGACAGGCGAGCGTGTTGTGGGTCTCATCCCCCTTTCTGTGTTATCCGTGTTTGTGGGGGGTGTTTTCTGGTTTGTTTTATGTTTTTGGGGTGCTTCTTGGATACTGTTCTGATACGTTTCTGACTGGGGTTGGTTGATGGGTTCGGTGGGTCTGCTGAGCGGTGGGTTTGTTCTTCTGCATAAACTGTAGGACCCAGGGGAGCTTATGGTCACAAGCATTATCATGGTGCTGGCTGCAGCGGCTTAGTTCAGGTCCCTCTCAGGTGCGAGCCTGGAAACGCTATATGCCGGGGCACCAGATCCAAAGCCTTTACTCAGTTTGCGATTTATTTTTCTCCTCGCGCCTCTTCTTCCTCAAATCTTTATAGTACTGGATCTTGCGGCGATACTCCTCGGCATCGTAGAACCTTGCCTCACCAGGCTTATACACGTCTGGTCCAGTTGTACCACCACGCACCGTGTAGCCCATAGAGGGGCTTGAGCCAGGGCCTCTGGACATCCACGTCATCTCGGCTGCCACAGGGACGTCGGGTAAATCGTCGATCGACATCGGACTGAAGGGGAACTCTTCAAGGTTCCAGTCCTTGGGTTTGAAGCTCTTCCAGGCGTACCCGATCAATACGAGGGAGCCCAGCAGGAGCAGCAGGTTCGCCCTGTTGGTGAACAG
>CAYGAH010000007.1:0-1591 GCA_964347685.1 uncultured Candidatus Bathyarchaeia archaeon
GCAGCCCTTTCAGGCGTCGTGTAGACGGGTATCCTCTGGGCCTCCATTATCTTTGCCGACTCTCCCTCGACGTCGGCTGCCGGGTCTATGACTATGACGGGCTTCCCGAACTTCTTATACGTGTCTATTAGCTGGCCGTTCAGCCACTGGTATATGCCTGCGAGGTCCTCATGGGGGACGTCTGGGAACATCGTGTTCAGGATGGCGGTGCCGAGGCCGATGGTTATCATTCCGTCTATCTCCTGCTGCTTCAGCACCATCTCAGGCACCTTCAGGAAGCTGTTCATGTCCAGGCTCGCAGTCAGGTCGACGGGGTTCCTTGGGTTCCCGAAGGCCGGGATGACGCCGAGGACCTCCTCCTGGGCATCCTCGCTAAGGGTTGGGACCTTCAGCCCGTTCTCTATCAGCCTGTCTGCCGTCTCCACGGCTACTCCCCCGCTGTTGGAGACTATACCCATGTTGGGTCCCTCTGGCAGGGGGCAGTATAGGAGCCCCTTCACGTAGTCGAACATCTCCCCGGCGTCCCCGGCCCTGACGACCCCGGCCTGCTTGAAGGCCGCGTCGTAGACCCTGTCGCTGCCAGCGATGCTTCCCGTGTGGCTGGCGGCAGCCTTGCTACCAGCCTCTGTGACGCCTACCTTGATGACTACGATGGGCTTGTCGGGGGTGATCCTCTTAGCCTCCTCGTACCACCTCCTCCCGTTTTTGAGGCCCTCTATGTACATGCAGATGAGCCTTGTGTCGGGGTCCTCGCCGAAGTACTTCAGGTACTCCCAGCCCTTCAGGTCCGACTCGTTCCCGCTGCTCACGAACTTGCCTATGCCGACGCCTAGGGCCGATGCCCTGAGGTATAGCTGGAGGCCGTAGCCCCCGCTCTGGCTTATGAAGGCGACCTCCCCGCTCTTGTGGAGGAAGGGTATCATCAGGGCACTGAGCTTTGCTGGGCTGCTCGTGACCCCCATGCAGTTGGGCCCTATGAACCTGGTCTTGCCCTCAGCGATCTCCTCTATCCTCTCTATCGCCTTCCTCCCCTCCTCCCCGGTCTCGCTGAAGCCGCTTGTGATCACCACAGCGCCCTTGACCCCCTTCGCGGCCAGGTCCTCGAACACGTCCGGGACGAATCGGGCAGGGACGACTACCATGGCAGAGTCGACCTCCCCAGGGACGTCCCTGACGCTGGGGTAACACTTCAGCCCAAGGATCTCCTCAGCCTTTGGGTTGATGGGGTACAGCTTTCCCTCGAATCCCCCCTTCTGGATGGCTGACAGGAGCATGTTCCCCCACTTGAAGGGGTCGGTGCTGGCGCCCACGACCGCTACGCTCGCGGGCATGAGGATCTTGTCAAGCGCCTCCTTCGCTTCCACTATGGATCATCTCTCGGAGCAGTTTCAAGAAACAGTGCAGTCGTCCCTATATAAGTTTGAATGGGCTACCTCCCCGCCCTCTCAAGGGCTGCCCGGGCGCCGTGCATGAGGAAGCCGTCGGCGTCCCCAACGGTGTTGTATTTGAAGCCCCTCTCCATTGCCCAGCCTATGTTGTCCATGCCGCAGAACATCCCCGCCGGCTTACCATGCTCGTCGCAGGCCCTTAG
>CAYGAH010000008.1:0-43875 GCA_964347685.1 uncultured Candidatus Bathyarchaeia archaeon
GAGAAGTTCATGGCGAAGGAGATCAATCCCATGAGGGTGGTGTCCAGGGTGGTTATGACCAGGACGGAGCCGAGGAGCCTCCCATAGGCGTCTGTGTTGCCCCTGATCCTGGGGAGCACCAGGCCCAGGTGGAGCATCGTCGCAAGGTTCCCCGAGAAGATCCCGCCTATGTCCCCCCTTATTGTCAGTATCGGGGGGAAGAGGGCGAGGATCCACGGCGTGGCGGCGAACAGGGGCTTGAACACTGTTATAAGGCCGCCGGCGAGGAGGCTTATGTTGTTGAAGGAGAGGGCCATCAGGGTCTGGACTGGGACTGACTCATAGAAGCGGCTCTTGGCCCCGTTGCCGGCTACTCTTGCCCCATGCCCAGTCCTTCCTCATGGCGTTCACGGGACTAACGTCCTAGGGTACTTTTCCATCTCCACTTAAAAATGTATCATCCAGAATCCGTGTAAATTAACCACTCTAACAACAATCTCCATGGATCGTCCTGTTAATCCGGCAATCGAGCCAATAATTCGACCCCTTTTCGGAGGATCGATTTTTACGGTCGCTCCTACCATAATACCTCCGGTGTGACGATGGAGAGTTACATAGTCATCGTCCTCGGAGGGGCCCTAGCCCTCGTCCTGTTGTATCTAATGTTCCGCGCCGGGCAGAGGCAGGCGCCCAACTTAACTCCTACGGTGGAGGCGCCTCAGTCGACCCCGGTCGTCGAGTCCACACCCGTGTTCGAGGGGCCGGAGGTCGAGGAAGCTCAGCCCTTAGAGGCCGTGAAGACCATTGAAGGGAGGCCGATGGAAGCAGTGGAAGAGGCCAACGATGTGCGACCCTTTGGGGTCGCTGAGGACGTTGGAGAGGCCCCCGAAGCCGGCGTTGGGGCTAAGGCCGATGAGTCGGTCGAGGTGAATTCAGATCTATCAGAACTGAGCGGGATAGGCTCCAAGTACCAGCAGCTCCTCAGGGTTTCGGGCATAACGAGCATCCAGAGCCTCTCGCAGCGGGAGCCTTCGGAGCTCCTGGGCAAGCTCCTAGAGGTTAACGACAGAGAGATTATCGTGAGGCGCCCTCCACCCCTGAAGACCGTCCAGGGGTGGGTGGAAGAGGCAAGGCTCTACGTCCGATATTAGACCCCTTCCCCCCTGAGACGCTGTCGTTCCCTCGACGTCTTGTTCATACCCTGTTTTCTGGGAATGTATTAACACCCATTACGTTTTCTAAAAATGTTGATTTTGTTCAAATCTGTTATGAATGAATTTAAAATTAGGTAAATTATTATGTCGGGCTTTATTGGCCGATCTGCCGAGTTTTTCATGTCATTCCAGCAATTTTTTGACTGAAGCCACTTCCGCTGGGAAATTTTTCGATAACCTGTTCTTTTTCAAGTTCTCCCTCACTATCCAGAGGATGTCCCTGTCCCTCGAGCACGCGAGTCTGCGCACGAATTTGAACCCTTCATTAGGAATGGCGCTGATCACGACGCTCAGGGTATAGCCCAGTCCTTTCCTCAATGTTCTGAACTCTTCAGAGCCTCGCTCTCCGTGGGCGAGCATCTTGTCCAGGATCGCCTCGTGGAGTTCCAGAGCCCTCATTGCTGTCTGGTCTCCCTTCAGCAGGGAGGGCTCTGCTACCCCTGCCGCGACCGCCCTCATTGCGAGACATTCGCCGTCCTCGACCCACCGTTCCAATTCGTCAAGCGTCTTCTCTCTTTCTTTATCGAGCAGTTTTTGGATGCCGAAGGCGACAGCCTCCCTCATCCTCCATCTCGGGTCCCCTGCGCTCTCTCGCAGGAGCCTCAACGATTCCTCGAAGAGCCAGGGATTGGCCGAGCCGACGGCTCCAATGGCGCAGGTCCCGCAGAAGGGGAGGAACTCCTTAGGGTCGTTTGCAGGAGCGTCGTCGGGTGAGATCTCCACTAATTTAACGCACAACCCCCATATTTTTTCGGGGTGTTCCGTCGAGTAATCTCCTGATGCCTCGGCAAATGCATCCGCCAGCTCCAGGTTTGCTCTTCTTCCGGGTAGGTCGCTGTTCAAGATCAGATACGTGACTATCTTCTCATCGTCTCCGTCCTTCAGAAATACATCAAAGATTTGGGACAGTTCCCTTCTGTGTTTCTCCTTCTTATTCATCTTACAAGTATGGCATGTTGGTGCTCACATAATAAAAGGGTGTGTCCTTGGGGATTATCCCTCGCTCCACCCGTGTCGGAGAGATCGAATTCCATGCCTTGGGAAATGATCGTTTGAAGATACAAGGAGTTGAGCCGGGTAATTAGCACCCTAGATTCAGATTTTCGGTTTGTCGACCTGGCGACGGTCGGTCTCTTCTCCAGCCTCCATCGTCCCGCCTCCGCTCTGGGGACTTGGATCACTGGGAGCAGGAAGGGGGTGGCTCGCTGGGGACGAAGCAGGCATCAAGTTGGCTCGTCTTTACCAAAGGATGGGGCGTTTCTGTAGACTAAAATTTTATGCGAGAAGGAAAAGATATTTTGTTTTATCTTATACTAATTGATGAACTTGGAGTAGAAATTTTTACAAAATGTAATATACCACCCTTTGTTCTGATATTGGAGAGGAGATGTCAGAGAACCTCGACTCCCTTGACCTGAAAATAATTGATCAGCTCAGGAACGATGGGAGAATCTCGATCACAGAGTTAGCGAAGAACGTGAAGGCTTCTCGTCCTACGGTTACGAGCAGGCTCAAGAGGCTTACGGATGATGGGCTCGTCGTCATTGCTGGCGGCATCAACCTTCAGAGGCTCGGTTTTAAGATTGCTTGCGTTGGTCTCGAAGTCAAAAGCGAAGGCGCGCGCAGGAGATTGGAAGAGGTTCTTAAGGATTGTCCTAGGGTTCTCAACATCTTCCGTACGCCCGAGAAGGCGAACATACACCTATCGGTCTGGGGGGAGGATGACAGCACCATAAACTCGACGATCGAATCTTTCAGAGACATCGAGAACGTGGACGTCATATACACCCACTATCTTGGGACTCCCATTCATGGCAAGATAACCGTAAACGTCCCCTCGGAAAAGAGAGACAGGAACACGTGTAAGAAAGACTGCTCATCTTGCGAGAGTTATAAAAAGGGTTGGTGCTTCGGCTGCCCCATCACAGCCGAATACAAAAATCCGTTCCTAAAAAATTGAGACTGCTAATTTTAGATGGTTTCGAGAACATCCATCTTCACAGCCTGGTATAAGATGCTTCCAACGAAATAGTCACCTTCCATGTTGGGAGGCCCGGTCTCTAGCAGAGCATGGCTTTATTCGCCTGAACGACGGCTCGAGGTCGGTAGGAAAAGGTTTGCTGACGCCCCTCATGAAGGAGCCTGGAAAGAACACTGACCTCCTCTGTATTTCATCGTAAGCGATGGACATGGACAACGGTGTAAGCCCAATTTTGACATGGGTTTTATTGGAGACGAATGGCCTCACATCGCACCGCTTACAACCGAATACGTCACCGGCCTGTTCGCGCGAGCATCTTCTCGATCAGCTTCATCTTCATGTCCATCTCGCACAGCACGAACTTCTCTATCATCTCCTCGGTGAGCAGACCCCGCCTTGTTATTAGGTCGATCATCCGCTCGTTCCCGAAGACGACGTCGCTCATCTTTCTTATCCTCCTAGAGTTCTCCAAGACGGATCCAATCTGCTCCCCCCAGGCTTTGTCGAATCGGGCCAAAGGCTTCGCCTCTATGACATGATCGGCCGTTGCCCGACCCGCGATCCTGCCACATATCAACGCGGGCGGGACGCCGCCCCCGACAGTGGGTATCGTGTGCCCGCCGGCGTCCCCCACCGCTATAACATTCTCTGTCGACGTCCTCTCCATGGGGCCGCCGACGGGGATGCATCCAGCCTTTATGGCGGTTGGAGCGGCCTTGCGAATCTTTGAAGCAATCTGAGGCTTCTCCAAAAAGTTTCGAAGGTAGTCCCTTACGTTGAGCCCCTTCCTCATGTAGGGCACCCGGACCCCCGTGCCTACGTTGGCTATGTCGTCTCCCTTCGGTATCACCCAGGCGTACGTACCAGGAGCGATGTCCTCCCCGATGTGCATCTCGACGAAATCCGGGTCATGATCCATGTTCACCATCTCGTACTGGTATCCTACGCTGTAATCGAGCGGGTCCCTCGAGACAGGCAGGCCAGCCATCCTGGCTATGAGGGAGTAGGCCCCGTCCGCGCCCACGACAACCCTCGATCCGATTTCATGCATACCCTCGATGTTCCTCGCCCTCACCCCCTTCCCACCCTCGAGGAGGTCCATAACCCTTGTGAATGTGGCCACCTCGGCCCCTGCCCTGGCAGCCTCGTTCGCGAGGTGTTTGTCGAAGAGCTTCCTCTCCACCACGACTCCCTCGAAAGGGATGGTTATCTCCTTACCGTTGGGGAAAACGAACTTAACATACTTGGTGCGATTGAAGATGCAACCGCTGGGGGGGTCGAAGAGTTCCTCGAGGTCGATCGTATCGGGGGTCAGGCGCCTCATCTCCCCCAGGCTAGGGAGGAACTCGCCGCATTTGTCGGGGATGCCCACCTCCAGCTCTCTGTCGACGAGGAGGGTATCCAGCCCCCTCTCCGCCGCTGCCCTAGCAGCCATGGAGCCCGCGGGGCCGGCGCCCACAACGACGAGGTCGTACCGGTGGTTTTTCTCCATTTGGTCCAATGATAGACGGAGTCTCGGTCTTTTAAGGATATGTGGGAGGGCTATATAGCGATCTTGGGCTTTTCACCAGGGATGAATCCCATGTAGTATTGGTCCAGGAGGCGGTCGAGGCAGTCCCTCGCCTCTGTCCTCTCGAACCTGTCGAGTTTTCCTCTTCCCCCCTCAGAGAATTCCTTCATCTTGTCGATGGATCTTTCTAGGGCGCCCGTCTCCTCGTAGATCCTCCTCACCTCCCCTATCTCTGCTTTCCTGACATCGCCCCTGTATGCTCTCATCAGGAAGTCTCTTTCGACGTCTGTGATGGATTCCGATTCCAGGGCGTAAACGAAGGGGAGGGTGACGTCGCCGTTGAGAATGTCGCTCCTATACAGGTGATCGCCCTCCTCCTCGGCGTAAACCCCGCTGACATCATCCCTGATCTGGTAAGCGTTCCCGAAGTTCCTCCCGAAATCCGCAAGGGTATCGGAATCCTCAGAACTGCAGGATCCGACGAGGCCGCCGATCACGGCAGCTGCCTCGAATAGGCTGCCGCTCTTCAGATAGTTGATTTTTAAATACGCCTCCTCGGAGACTAGTTTCCTGCGGTGGTAGGTCTGCAACGCGACGCCCTGCACCATTTTGAGGGCCGTCTCCGAGAGCCATTTGATGACGGTTATGTTACCGGTCCTCGTGGCGTACTTCAGCCCGAGGCTGAGGAGGGCGTCTCCCGTCAGGACTGCAACTTTCCCGCCGAACTTCACTTGCGCCGAGGGGCTGCCCCTCCTGTAGAGGTCTTCGTCTATCACGTCGTCGTGCACGAGGGTTCCATTGTGGATCAGCTCCAGGGCCAGGAAAGCGTCCCTCGTCTCCCTGTAGTTGCCCCCCACGACCTCAGCGCACAGCATGCACATGAGGGGCCTCAGGCGCTTCCCCCCGTCCATTATCGCATACTTGATCGGAGCCTCTAAAAGAGGGTGAACGTTCGAGAGTTCGATACCTTCTATGGATCTGTTGACGAAGTCAAGCTTCTCATTGAGAGTCTCAGTGAAGTCTAATTATGTCCGCCCCTGATTCACCGTTGGTAATCGACTCCGTAAATAACAATCCTCATATTTATTTTATGGGTAAAGCAGTTATCTGGGTTAGAGGACCGTGGGGTGTCGGTAGAGGCACCCCTCATGAGAGGAATGTGAGTATGGGTCTGAAGACGTGGTTCCTGGAGACGCGGCCAAGCTTCCTGCTTATAACGCCCATTGCCTTCTCCGTCGGATTGGCCTCGGCCTACATCGAGGGGAGCTTCAATGCCCTTAGGGCCCTTCTAGGCCTCGTCGGCGTCGTGCTGGCACACGTCAGTATCAACGTGATAAACGACTACTTCGACTACAAGAGCGGCCTAGACCTCAAGACGAGGCCGACGCCCTTCAGCGGCGGTAGCGGCATGCTCCCCTCCGGGGCCCTAGAGGCCAGGGACGTTTACCGTTTCGCTTTGATCAGCCTAACCATCGGGGGCATCATAGGCGCGTACTTCGTCGTAACCACGGGGTGGATGCTGATCCCCCTCGTAGCGGTGGCGGTCCTATCTATCTACTTCTACACGACCTGGCTATCACGCTGGTACGTTGGCGAGATCGTCACGGGCCTGAACTTCGGGCCTCTAATGGTCCAGGGTGGCTACTTCATCATGACTGGGCACTATGGCGTTAAGGCCCTCGCCGCCGGCATGGTTCCGGGCGTCCTCGTCGGGACCCTCCTCTTCCTGAACGAGTTCCCTGACGTGGAGGCAGACAGTTCGGTCGGGAGGAGGAACGTGGTGATCCGCCTGGGCCTCGAAAAGGCCTCAAAGGTCTACGCGGCCCTCATAGCCGCCACTTACCTCTGGGTGATGGTCGCGATCCTCAGGGGGTTGATGCCCATCACATCGCTCTTAACCTTCATGACTCTGCCCGTCGCAATGAGGGCAGTGAGGGGAGTCTTAAAAGATCACGATGACACAGGACGGCTCATTCTGGCTATGGGCTCCAATGTGATGCTTGTGTTATCTATGACCGCCCTTACCTCCGCGAGTCTACTATTATCGATCTTTATCCCTTAGGCATCAAACCGAAGAAGCAAATTGGCTTCGAGAGAATCATGAAACTCTTATAATGTTTCAGCGTCCGAGGCTCTTTTCTGCCACAGCGACTACCAGACCACCCAGAGCCAGCTCCTCCAATTCAGCGCGCCCCAGGATCCGTCCCAAAATCGCGAGGAGACGCTCATTTACAGGCAGGAGCTTGTAAGTCTCGTAAAGGATGCACCAAGGATTGCTGTATCCATAGCCTGCGGCGAGCCCCCCGAGGATGGGCACGATGTACCCCATGTATGGGGAGAATAGGCCCCTCACGAGCGGATTGTTCGGCTTTCCGATGTCTACGATGAGGAGCTTGCCGCCTTCCCTGAGGGCCCTCTTCACCTCTTTCAGAACCTTGGCCTTATCCTTAGAGTCCCTGAGGGCGTATGCGGCGGAAACGAATGACACGGTATCCCCCTTGAAAGGAAGGGCCTCGAAGACGCCCTGAACTAAGCCCACGTTCTCCCTATCGTTTCGGGTCATTGCAACGGAGATCATCTTTTCAGAGTAGTCGAGGCAGACGATGAAACCGTCGACGTACTCGCGGAGCATCCTAGTGAAGTTGCCTGGGCCTGAACCGAGCTCCAGGGTCACCCCTGACTGGCGGCCCACCTTGTCGAGGCCCTTGATCCTCGCCCTGTCGTCCTGGAAGAACGATATTACGTGGTTGACCCTCTCGTAGTCTTCGATGATCGCCTCGAGGGCTTCCTCAACCTCCTTCCAGACCGCCACTGGGTTCGACCGTTACCAAGTCCAGCGGCTCGGCTCATAAGTGCGTCGGATGGCCTCCTGGTTCTAGCGGATCAATCTTTATTTATAACCCAGCTTGAGAGTAGTTGATTCCATGAGTGGGGGAGGCCTCGGGTTCCTCTTGGGCGAGGAGCCAAGGATAGTCATGTTCTGCGGCAAGGGAGGCACCGGAAAGACCACATCGGCGTCTACCACTGCCTTCCACTTCGCCCACAGGGGGCTAAGCACCCTCCTCCTGTCCACGGATCCGTCCCCCTCCCTCTCCGACATCCTGGAGTTGGACGTGAGCCAGGGAGTAACCCCCGTGAAATCTGTGCGGGGCCTCCACGCGGTCGAGCTGGACTATGAAGCAGTTGTAGGGCTCTGGAAGAAAAAGTTTGGCGAAGAGGTCTACGAGGTCATTTCCTCATTCCTCCCTGTCGAGGAGGATATCATCGACTACGTTGCTGGAGCCCCGGGGATAGACGAGGAGTTCGCCCTCAGCTACGTCTACGACCTCTACGCCAGTGGCGATTACGACGTCATCGTCTGGGACACCGCCCCCGCCGGTGGGACCCTCTCCCTGCTGAAGCTTGAGGACACGTTCTACAGGCACCTGGGCGAGGCGGCGAAGCTTTACGTGAGGGTGAGGCGTGCCCTCGAAGCCCTTACCCAGGGCAGGGCGAAGAGGGACCCGTTGAAGGTGATCGCCAATTGGGAGGAGCTTGCAAAGAACGTGCTGGGGATGGTGAGGGACGAGAAGACCAAGGCCCTCATCGTCACAATACCCGAAGCCCTCGCCGTGAACCAGACCAGGAGGCTTGCTGAGGACATGGAGAGGTTCGGCATAAGGGTGGGTGGCATTGTGATAAACCATGTCATCACGCCCGAGGCGGCGGACTCCGCCTTCAACAGGAGTCGTAGGGAGACTCAGCTCAAGTACATCGAAGAGATCGAGAGGGAGTACGAGGGTAAGATGCCCGTTGTGATGCTGCCCCTCCAGCCCTTCGAGGTCAAGGGCGTCGAGGCCCTGGAGAGGATAGAGAAGATCCTCTTTCCGTCACCTGGCTAGGCCCGCCATCCTTAGAAGGTATTTGAGGGCTCCCTTAAGCCTGATCCCCGAAGCTCCCGGCATTTTCAGCTCTCTTTTGGCGAGGCCCGTCGATCTCTCCGCCTCTTCGATCTCCCTGCGTAAATGCCGATACAGATCCGCCCTCTCAGCCTCGTCGCTGGCGGAGGCCATGATCACATCTATCCTCCTCATGACGTCCCTGGCCAAGCTCAGCCCTGCGCTGACCCTGGCAGCCTTCTCGGGATCGGTGATCCTCATCTCGGCCTTCAGTTCGTTCATCCTGATCATCGCGTCGTACGTAGTCTCGGCTATCTCTTCTCTGTCCATCCAGTCTGTCTGGTAGTTGAGGTAGAGTTTCCAGCTCGGCTGGTAGAGAGCCTCCTTGTGCTCCCTGAGGGTCTGGTAAATCTGCCTGTACCCGTACTCCCCCGGGTCCTCGAAGATGATGCTGCCGGGGTCGAGGAAGGGAGCCATCGGGGCTATGAAGGTGTAGATCCTTCCGTCCCTGCCCATCTTCTCATAGAGGCGTCTGGAGTATTCGACGGAGTCCATAGCAGATCGGCTCGTCTGGCCGGGGAGGCCCACCATGAAGTATACGTCCACCTTGCCGCAGCCGTGCTCGAGGGCCATACCGATGGACCTCTCCATCTCCGCCACGGTGTAGGGCTTACCCATCGTCCTCCTGACTTCGTCGTCGTGGGACTCTGGTGAAAACTCGACGGTCCAAGAATCCGCGCTCTCAGCCATCTTCTTGATGTACCCCTCGGGGGCGGCGTCGAAGAGTTCGAAGGTGATCGTGTTGTCCAGGGCCTCCCGCCTCATGCCGTCCAGGACGGCCTCGGCCCACTTCGCCCCCGCCTGCCTCAGGTCCCCTATGAGGAAGAGGGGTGCCTTGAAGTACTCGCTTATGATCGTCATCTCCTCGACGAGCCTCTTAGGGGTCTTGAAGGCGATGCCATCGCGGTTCAAGAAGTTCTTGAAGGCGTATCTGGAGCCCCCGCATGTCTTGCAGTTGTAGTTGCATCCCTTGCATGTGAGGAGGGCCGTGAAGGGGTACTCCATGAAGCTCTCGTACGGGAGCGCGCTCTCTAGGTCCCTGTGCCTGACGACGAGCTTCAAGACCTCCCCGTAGTCGACGAAAAGGTCGTCGAGGGCCCCAGGCACGTAGCTCAGAGGGTTGACCCTCTTCCTTCCCCCACGGCTCCTCCAGGTGAGGTTCTCCACCCCCTCGGGCTCAACGCCTCTCTCTATGCAGCCTATGAGGTCGAGGAGGGGCCTCTCAGTAGTGTCTCCCCGGAGGACGTAATCCACCTGGGGGAAATACTCAATTATCTCTTCGTGGTAGTAGGATGCTGAGAGCCCGCCGAGGATGACGGGCTTGTCGGGGTGGTGTTTCTTCACCAACCCCGCGATGTCGAGGCTCCCGGCGGCGTGGACCAGCCAGTGTAGGTCCAGCCCGAAGGCCATAGGCTCCAACCCCTCTATCAGCTTCTCCACGTCGAAGCTTGCGTTCTTCAGCATCTTTACTGCGAGGTTAATGATCCTGGCGTTGTATCCGTGCTGCCCCAGGTAGCCTACCATGCTGACGAAGCCCAGTGGGTACATCTCGAAGACGGGCGCAGAGGGGACGACGTCGCTTATGGGCCCGTACATCGCGGGCTTCTCCCTGAAGTCGTAGACGCTCGGGGGGTGCAGCAGTATGATGTCGGGGTTCGGCATTCTGAGGCTCCTATCCTAGCCCAAATGGGAGTATTTTCGGGTGGATATCGAAGCGGATTACTTGGATAAGAGTCTACCTCTTGCTTTGTGGTTGAAGCTTACTTCAGGAGTCGTGCTCTTGGGTTCTCGCCAGCAGCTCTCTGGAGGCTTTGAGCCCCAGCTCCAATACATCGTCCGCTGCCTTCCTCTTTTCCGCCATCCCGAGTACCCGGATGGTCATCTCGTAGATGAGATAAAATGGTACAGACATGAGCACCATGGAGAAGGGGGTCGGATCGGGGGTAAAGACGGCCGTAAAAATCAAAAGGCCCACCAGGATCTGCTTCCTGTTGTCCTTCAGGGTCTGCACCTCGAAGAGATCCGCCTTAACGAGGATCCATACGACCACGGGGAAAGTGTAAAAAAGTCCGGAGCCCACCAGCCCGAAGGCGACCATGTTGAAGAAGTCCTTCACGGAGAACAAGGGCATGACCCCCGTCTGATAGACGAACCTGTAGAGGACGGCGAATGTGGTGGGCAGCAGGATGAACCACGCGTAAGTTGCACCTACAAAAAAGAGGACAGTAAAAACCGCGATGAAGGTGTGAATATACCTCCTCTCGTGGGGATACAGGGCGGGGCTGACGAACTTGAAAAGCTCGTATGCGATGTAGGGAAGGGAGACGAGCACTCCGAGGGCTATGGCCACCAGGAAATATGTGTAAAATGTGTCGAGCCAGTTGAAAGCTATGAGCGTCACGCCTTCGGGGAGGAGAAATTCCTGTACGACCCCCATGGCCTTCGATACGAGGGGCCTATAATCGGAAAAGTCTAACCTCAAGGCGCTCCCGATGTCGCTGGGCAGCCCTGCGATGGCAACCGTGGCGATGACGACGACGAATAGGACCCTGCGAAGCCTCTGCGCCAACTCCTCCAGATGGCCCCATATGGATTGCTCTTCGTCAAGCGACATATGAGCACCCGAAGCCGGAGCCTACGCTGCAGACTCTTTCTTATCTGTGGCCTTTACGAGGTCTTGAGCTATCTCGCTTATGCTTCTCCCCTCTGTCTCGATGCCCATCTTCCTCGCCGCCTCGAGGATCGCCTCCCTTTCCTCGTCCTCCCTGGTCCTCTTCTTGTTGTCCAAATACCTGACAGGCTCCTTGGAAGCCGCGGTGTATTCCTTGACCGCTGTGCCTAGGGAGCGGGCTAGTTCTGGAAGCTTTTTCCCCCCGAACAGCAACAGTATTATGAATAAGACGATTAATAGCTCACCCGATCCTAGTCCTAACATGACTATTCAATACTTGTTTGAAGCCCATTAAAAACCTTCCCGATAGAAGTCCCGATGCCTTCGTTACCAAATCAGGTGCCCTTTTTGCAAGCTCAATATACGGCTCAGTCCGTCTTATATCCGAGCCCATGGAGGGAGCCTTTTCAAATTCCGGCCCTGTGCTTCCTGAACAAGGGGAAGAGTATTCCTGCGCTCATCAGTATGACGCCGAGCCAAATCAAGTTTATCAGGGGGAAGGTCTTCACGTTGACTGCGAACTCGGCGGGGGCCATGGGCATCCCCAACATCGTGTGAACCAGAGAGTAATAGACGGGCTGGGTCTGGTGCATAACTATATACACGTCCTGTTCGAGGCTTCGGAGGACGAGGGGTCTGGAGACTATGCCGTGGAGGCTGTAAAGAAAGATCTTCAGGTTCCCCTTCAAGTTCCCCCCACCCATGACTACCGTAACGGGGATCTCAAGGCCCGTAGCCTCCGGGTTGCAACAAGCGTCGGCGGAGGCAGTGTGAACGTTCCCGAAGGGCTCTATTATCTCGAAATCGCCGAACTCGACGCTTATGTCCCCTATCTCCAGGGTCGAGCCGGGTCTCACCATGAGTTCTCCGTAGTCGCTTACGGCTGTGGAGCCGAGGAGGATGCCGAGGACGATGAACACCACGCCTAGGTGGATGAAGTTCCTGCCGAGGAGCACGCCCGAACTCCTCTTGCCCACGACCGTGTCAAGGGTGCTGTAGACGACTGCCCCGAGAGCGAAAAGGGCGAAGGGCACGCCTAGGTTCGCCGACATGTTCGGGCTGGGGAAACGGAAGAGGGCCGCGACCACCCCCGTGACGAGGAGGACGCCCAAAATGCCGGCGTATTTCTTCATGGTCAAAGTCGAGGAAAGGTGGCAGCCGATGAGGGAAGCCACGAAGACCAGGACGAACGGGTAGCACCACTTGTTGAAGAAACCTGCGTCGATGCCCGCCGAACCCCCACCAACGAGGCCGCTCACGACGGGGAAGAGGAGGCCCCACGAGCAGACCGCCGCAATCGCGATTAGGGAGATGAAACTCAGGGAGATCGCGCTCGAATGCACAGAGGCGGTATCGATGTTGAAGTCGAAGAGGGGAGAGCCGCTCTTCCGTTGGCTGTAGACGAAGTATGCAGCCGTGAAGCCTATGAGCAGTACGAGGACGAACCCCACAGGGGAGGCGCCGAAGGCGTGGACCGAGACGGTGAAGCCGCCCCTCGTTATGGCCGTCGCTAGGATGACTAGGGCGGAGGAGACCATCACCATGAGTTCCCGTGAGGAGGTTCTCCTTCCGGATATCGCCGTGGTCAGGTGGAAGTAGGCGGTGAGGGTTATCCAGGGTATGAGGGAAGCGGTCTCAACGGGGTCCCAGGCCCAGTACCCGCCCCAGCCCAGGACCTCGTAGGCCCAGAGACCGCCCAAGGCTATGCCCAGGGTCAGGAACAGCCAGGAAAGCTGTGAAAACATCCTGACGAGCTTCGAGATCGAGGGGTCCTCTGAGCCGAATGCGTCGAAGGTGAATGCGAAGCTGAAGAAGATAAGCACGTACCCTATGAATACTATGGGTGGGTGTATCAGCATCCATGGCGTCTTCAGCAGTGGGTTGAGGCCCCGGCCGTCCATCTGAGCCTCGGGGAGGAGGTGGAAAGGGCTCTGAAGGAGCACTACGAAGATGAAGAAGATGAACAGGATGTCCAGCACCTCGAAGGTCTTCAGGCTTAACTCCCGGTCGCGCATCCTGAACCTTGTGATGAGGTAGCCAGATGCGAACAGGGAAGAGAGGAAAAGCCAGGAACCCGAGCTGCTCGCCCAGGAGGCGTAGAGCCTGCCCAGGACAGGGAGGCCCGAGGAGCTGTACAAGTAGACCTCCTCGTACCTGAAATTGTTGGCCACGAAGGCCTGGGCGAGGAGCAGGTAGCTCCCGATGACCAGGAGGCTTGCGAGGGGAGCCATGGGGACCCCTATCTTCTGGGCGCTTCCCTTCTTCGAATTCACGAGTTGAACCAGATCCCCGAAGACGAGGAGGGCGGCGCCCAGGAGGAAAAGCTCTGCAACTTCCATTCTATTCTCCTATTATTGAAGGCAGCCTCTTTATAAATTGTCAACCTCTTCGAGTTTCATTTTCTAAATCGTTAAATACGATACTTCGACGTTTACTGGTGGAGAGCATGAAGTTCCGAGACGATGTCTTCCTTGCTATCACCGCGGTGGTGAACATGATGGCCGTCTACTTCGCCATCTTCGTTGCGCCCGCAGAGGTAGAGATGGGCGAACTCGTCCGGATCCTCTATTTTCACATCCCACCCGCCGTGATCTGTTACCTCACCCTTGCCGTCTCCATGGTCACCGGGATGATCTTCCTTAGGGCCAGGGACGTGAGGTACGACGCCCTCTCCGAATCCGCAGCACAGCTGGGATTGGTGTATGGCGTGGTGACCTTGATCGGAGGGGCCGTCTGGGCGAACGCGACTTGGGGGGTATATTGGAACTGGGACCCGAGGGAGACGACCACACTGATCCTCTGGCTTGCCTACCTTGGATACTTCTTCCTCAGGATGTCGGTGGAGAACTACGAGAGGAGGGCATCGGTGGCAGCCGCCTTCAACATCCTGGCCTTCATGACGGTCCCCCTCAGTTACCTCTCCTTCATCCTCTGGCCTTCCCTCCACCCCCGCCTGGGCTCCGAGGGGGGCATAGGGCTCACCGCCACAATGGTCCAAGCCCTCCTTTTGAATTTGCTCGGAGGCCTGTTCCTTTACGTCTGGCTCCTCAGGAAAGCTTATGGGGTCCGCTTGATGAGGGATGAGTTGGAGAAGAAGATGTCGGAGGAGATCCGCCTTGACGACTGAGGTGGCGCAGGTCATCGCCCTCTACTGGGTGTCCCTGTTTGGACTGGCTATATGGCTGGTCAGGGCTGGGTCTTCCCTCGAAAGAAGGCTCCGTGGCAAAACGAGGTAGGGTCGATGAAGATAAAGGGGAAATACTTCTTCGCTGGGGTCCTCATTATTTTCTGCATCGCCCTGGCCTACGACAGCCTATCGAACTACATAAACCCTTACCTATCCGTCACCCAGGTCGTCAGGAACATTGACGGATACAATGAGAAGAGCATACAGGTGATGGGGGTGGTAGAACGGGGCTCGGTCTTACGGGGGAACGAGGGGCCCGTGAGATTCACGCTTACCGACGGCTACGAGGCCATCGCGGTTCAGTACTCAGGAGCCCTCCCCCAGAACTTCGACGAGGGGAGGGACGTCGTCGTCGTCGGCTCGCTAAAAGGGGGGGACGCCCTCGAGGCCTCCAAGATCTTGGTGAAATGCCCCTCGAAATACGAGGGGGAGGAGCCCCCCAGACAGAACAACCACATTTTCCTGACGGCGATGGCTGTGGCCCTGATGGCGTTGGCTTACCTGGCTGTGACTATGCTGTGGAGAAGGAGCTGATCCTTTCAACGGGGGAGAGGTGGGTTATGTGCCGGCGGATGTGGAGCTCATTAATGTTTCGAAGAGCTTCGGCGCCATCAGAGCGCTCGGCGGAGTGTCGCTGGGCATCAATAAGGGCGAGGCAGTAGCATTCCTGGGCCCCAACGGGGCGGGGAAGAGCACCCTGCTCAGGATAGTCGCTGCTCAGACATCGCCTACTTCGGGGACCGCGAGGGTTCTCGGCCTTGACACCTCTTCTAAACCTGAGCAGGTAAAGAGGAACGTGGGCCTTGTGGGCCACGACAGCTTCCTCTACGACGAACTCACCGTAGAGGAGAATTTGCGCCTATACGGCTACTTCTTCGATTCGACCCAAGAGGAAATCGACGGAGTCATAGAGACGACCAACCTCGGCCGATGGCGGCGTATCAAGGCGGGTCACCTTTCCTTCGGGCTCAGGAAACGCTCGGACATAGCCCGGGCTCTGCTCGGTCGCCCAAGGGTCATAGTTCTGGACGAGATGTTCTCGGGCCTCGACACCGAAGCCTCTGACGCCCTCGTGGAGCATTTCACAGACAGTGAGGAGCAGACCGTCTTGGTCTCTTCCCACTCCCTCGATATGGTGAGGAAGCTGTGTGGGCGCGCTGTTTACCTGAGGGGGGGCTCCGTCGAAAAGGACGTTGAACTCTGATGGTTGACTGGACGATTCTCCGGTACGCCCTCAAAATAGCCGAGAAAGACCTTGTAATAGAGCTCCGCAGGGCCCACGAGTTCCTCTCCATACTGGCGTTCGCCCTGACCTCCATCCTCATCAGCAGCTTCACTTGGAGGGATTTACTGGCCCTCAGCCCTGAGGTGATCTCCGCGACCCTCTGGATCGTCGTATACTTCTCAAGCATCCTGGCACTAACGACTAGCTTCTCCCGGGAGGTCGACAGGGGCACCATCGGGGGCCTGAGGAGCCTCCCTTGCCCGGCCTACGTGATCTTGATGGGGAAGGTTCTTTACGTCATGGTGATACTGCTCCTCGTCCTCGTCGCCACGATCCTTTCATCTATAATATTCCTAAACATCGGGTTGGGCATCCTGCCCCCCCTCCTCGCGGTCTTCTTCGTCGGCGTCGTGGACCTGGCCGTCATCGGCTCCATCGTATCGGCCCTCGTCATGTACTCTGAGGGCAAGAACCTACTGCTTTCCTTCCTCTTCTTCCCCGTCTCCATCCCCGTGCTGCTTCCGGGGGCGAAAGCGACGGGAAAGATTATCTCTGGGATGGGGGTCCTCAACGTGTTGCCGGAGCTCAGACTCCTCGTGGCCTTCCTGCTCGCAGTTACGGCGGCCTCGACCCTGCTTTTCAGACACGTCTTTCTCGAATGAATCCCGAATGGGTTCACGATTTTTATATCTGATAAAATTGCTTTTTTTTCTAAAATGATCATGCTTAATAAATAGTTTTAATATATTGTAACACAGGATAAATTTATTTACTAAATCCGTCAATATTCTCTGTCGGAGATTTAAAAATGTCAAAAAATAAATACTATCTACTGCTTGCCATAATGTCGTTGCTTCTGGTTTCTGCCTCGCTTTTCGTCAATTTCAGCTTATCATTTGCCGAGGAGGCAAATTACATGGGGGCTGAAGGATGCGGCGGTTGCCACGGTGAGGAATACGAGAGTTGGTTGGAGACCGACCACGCCAACGCTGCTGGAATAGAGGAGATCAACGGTACAGGAACGTATTACTGGGTGGCGGCGGATGCGCACAGGGTATACTCGGAGGAGGACTTCCTGGCCAGTTGTAGGAACTGCCACGTCACCGGATGGGACGAAGAGACCCAGTCCTGGCCGGAGAAGGACACTGACCCGGGAAAGTTCCTGGGGATCCAGTGTGAGTACTGCCACGGACCCGGCTTCGAGAGTATGGACGTCGACTACGCCGCCGAGGTGTGTGCCGACTGCCACAACCAGCCGAAGGACCACGCCTTGAGCGGCCACAGCACCAGCTACGAGACCCTGTTGACATCGGACCATGCAAGGGACTCATGTACTCACTGCATGACTACCCAAGGTTTCCTCGACGAGGAGGTGACTCTGGACACAGAGGGTCTCGTGTCCATCTCATGCGTCGCCTGCCACGATCCCCACTTGTCAATGAACACCTTTCAGTTGAGATACGAGACGTCCAACGATCTCTGCGGCCAGTGTCATGTCGGCTCCCATCATCCACAGTCTGAAGTCTTCGCCGATGGGCCCCACGACAAGGCCGACTCCGAGTGCGTCGACTGCCACGGCCAGGGGACGAGGCTCTGGCACGGTTCCGAGAGTGCGTGGTTCAACCACACCTTCTGGATCTACAACATCAACTACCCCTACAACCAGGCTGAGCCCTTGGTCTGCGGCAATTGCCACGAGCAAGAATGGGCCACCGAGCAGCTCGAGGTCATAGAGACCCTCACCGACAGCATGATAGCCAACGCGACAGAGGTCGTCGAGAAGGCCAAGGCAGCCATTGAGGACGCCAACGCCACGAGCGGAGTGAGCGAGGCTGATATCACCAAGGCCACAGAGCTCGCCGAAGAAGCCGACAGCATCATCCACTACGTCGCAGCAGACGCAAGTGGAGGTCTCCACAACCCCGAGAAGACCTATACGATGCTAAGCTATGCCACCAACCTAGCGAGCGAGGCGGAGGCAACAGCCATCAGCGCGAAGGCGGATGCCCTGGGTGAGGACGTATCCTCTCTGGAGTCCGAGAAGGCGAGCCTCAACGACCAGGTTACGTCCCTTCAGTCGGATGTTTCCAACCTGCAGGACGAGGTAACGGATCTACAGAAGAAGACCGGCGGCGGCACGACAAGCTTGGCTATGGGTGCGATCATAGGTGTTGTCATAGGAGCTGTAGCCGTCTTCTTCATGATGAAACGATAAAATCTCTATTTTTTCTTTTTCATCTTCGAAGGGTCGATCCCGAAATCCAAAAAGATAGATAACATTTTGGGACCTATTACAATTAGCTTCCAATTTTTTGAAATAAGTTATTTTTCGAGAAGACGAATCCCAGTCTGGGCACCTATGCGTAAAATTTTACTCACACACATGGGAAATAGTAAAATTTTACCACAAACTACTGCGAGGATTCGAAATCAGGGATATGTGAGATTGATAGTCATCAGGGAAAACATAAGAAAGCTTTCAGAGAGTGGCGAGGAGGACAAGGCTAGGAAGCTTCGTTCACTTCTGGATGAACACTGAGAAATATGTCACGATTTGAAGATACTCTCGTAAAAAACTCAAGAGTTTTTTACTCTCATCCTAATCACGGAACAGCTATTCTAGGACGCCAGCTTTCACCCTTAAGTCGAAGATACCTGCTAATCAGAAAAGCCTCCTCGTTGATCAAAGTCTCCAGCTCCTGTCTCTTCCCTCTTCTCCAGCGTGATATGTTTCCCATCCTTCGTCGAATCCCAAGTCTTCATTTGGTAGATTATATTGTTTGGTCGCGTCTGCATCTCCTGTTATTATATATCCGTTCTCATCGATGAACCAGGCCTTCCAGTTGTATCCACTATCACATATATGATGTCATCCCAACCGTAGTCTTCAGGTGGGTTTGGTGCCTCAGTGTAGGGATATTCAGGGGGTACCCCATTTACCACTTTGTTTAGCTTATATTTGTGCCCAGAGTTCATGAATGATTCTGCGATGTCTTTTTGAGTCTGCGCACACCTCAGATGTGACATAGCTTGCAGCTACTGTTCCTGGTTCACCTGCTTGTCCCATGGGTCCTTGAGGCCCTTCTTTTCCGGATGAGGTGAAAGCTTTCCCTATTGCGACTATTGCTATCATTATTGCAACAATTGAGATGTAGAATGTGTTTTTTCGCTCACAGAATATTATAGATTTCATTTAGTATAGAATGTAATCGATTGCCGGCATCCGCCTTCATTTTGATAAAAAATCAATGTTACCCTTTCTTTTTTGTAAATTTGCGTGTGTGTGTAAAAGGTGGGTTGTGTTTGGTAAAATTTTACTAGCTGAAAAATATATAATAGCAATGTGCATAGAGGTGTTATAATTGGAGGTTGAGTTTTTCCAAATGGTAAAAAATTTTGGCAGATTTGTGAGTAACTGGAAGTTTAACTCGATCATTTTCACGTGTTGTTTGCTTTTCACTTTGGCATTCTCACAGGCGCGTTACATCGTGGTTGAGGCATCTCCCACGCAGGAGTATCAGGGGCCCGTTTTCTGTGCCAAGTGCCACCCCGAGGAGTTTGAAAACTGGAATCAGACGGCCCACGCTCACGCCTTCGAAGACCTCGTCTTCCAAGAAGTTTGGAAGTCCCAGGGCTCCCCCGATGTGTGTCTGAGGTGCCACACGACCGGGTTCGAGATGGAGACCGGGGAGTTCTCCTTCGACTACGTGGGGTGCGAGACATGCCACGGGCCTGGAGGCCAGATGAACCTCAACACCTCCGCAGCGTTCTGCAGCAGCTGCCACAGCTTCTCCCATTACCCAACTTACCAGGAGTGGTTGAAGAGCGAGCACGGCCACGTTGATGTGGAGTGTGTCAGCTGCCACGACCCCATGAGCCTTGATATCGTAGTCGAATACCCTGCGGGGCTCTGCGGGAGCTGCCACGAATCGGTACTGGAGGAGGCTTTGGCAGGCGAACACGGGGCTAAGGGCCTGACGTGCGTCGACTGCCACATGGTCAAGAGCCTCGCGGACTTCGAGAACGCCCATCCAGGCATGACCGGGCACACGTTTTTACCTGGGGTCCCCGACCCGGACTGCGAGAGCTGCCACGACGTGGTACTCGAGGCCCACGACGTCTGGGGCGCGGAGTCGGACAACTGCATCACCTGCCACGACGCCGTCTACATGACCATGCTCCATCTGTTGAACGGCACAGAGCTGGCCATAAGCGAATCCTCAGTCCTCTGTAAACAGTGCCACAACGAGGTTTACTACGAGTGGGAGATGGGTATCCACGCAGACCCCCACGAGAGGGAAAAGGAGTGCACGGACTGCCACTCCCCCATGAAACCGTACATAATGATGAACGCGACCCTACCCCCGCTGCAGGAGCCCACCCAGAGGGTGATGGTCGCTCGGCCGCCCATCCCCCCCGCGTATTTCTTCTTGGCCGTCGCCATAGTGGGCGGTGTGGGCTTCGTTACACTAAGGAGGAAAGTAGGAGGGCCCTAGCGTGGTCGACAGGAGGGAGTTCTTGAAAGCCCTGGGCCTGGGGGGCCTCGTGGTCATCACGGGCGGCGTATCTCAGGGGAAAATTATCAGTAGGATCCTCGAGGCGGGGGAGCACGGCCTCGTCGCAGGCGAGGGAAGGAGGTTAGGCATGGTGGTGGATGTCGGCGCCTGCATCGGCTGCAGGCGGTGCATGTATGCCTGCAAGGAGGAGAACAACATCCCAGACGCACCCCTTCCTATGAACTGGATCGAGGTATTTGAGATGGACCTGAGAGAGCCCGTCAACAAGGTCCACAGCGTTCCACCGGGCGACTCTAGAACCGATTACAACGAGAGCCCCAAGAGGGGCAAGTGGTACCTGAGCGTCAACTGCCTCCACTGCGACAACCCCCCCTGCGTGAAGGTTTGCCCCGTCGGCGCAACCTTCATGGGAGAGGACGGGATCGTCGAGATGGACTACAACAGGTGCATCGGTTGCAGGCAGTGCATGGCCGCCTGCCCCTACAACGCAAGGAGGTTCAACTGGGCCGAGCCCCAGATCCCACCGGAAAAGGTGAATCCAGAGGTCCCTGTGCGACCCAATGGAGTGGTAGAGAAGTGTACCTTCTGCAAGCACAGGACTAGGAGGGGGCTCCTGCCCAAGTGCGTCGAGGTGTGCCCCGTGGGGGCGAGGCACTTCGGGGACCTAAATAACCCTGACAGCCCTGTTTCCCGCATACTCAGGACGGACATATCCTTCAGCCTCCTCGAGGAGATGAGTACCATGCCAAAACTACACTACATCATGAGCGGGAAGAAGTGGCTCCCCCAGGAGGGTCAATAAATGGAAGAGAATACTCGGAGAATCCTTGCCCCCATGACCCACACGGGCGCAGGGTTCTACGTCTTCGTCGGCGTCATGACAGCCGTCCTTGCTTGGGGGGCCTACGCTTGGTGGAACCAGATCCGATATGGGCTGCAGACCACCGGATTGAACAACACCGTGATATGGGGGCTGTACATCTCCAATTTCGTTTTCCTGATAGGAATAAGCCACGCCGGGATACTCATCTCCGCCACCGTCCGCCTGATGAACCTCGAGAAGTACAAGCCCGTCGCCAGGATGGCAGAGGTGCTCACCGTCGCGGGGTTGGTGATGGCCGTGTTGTCCGTGGTCGTTGACCTGGGTCGACCCGACAGAGTGATCTCGATATTCCAAAACCTCAGGGTGGCCTCGCCCCTGGCGTGGGACTTCCTCTTCATAACCCTGTACTTCGCTTTCAGCGCCTTCTACCTCTTCATATCCCTGAGGGACGATATCGTTCACCTCATGGGGAGATTCTCGAGGAGGGGTATTCTCTATGGGGTCCTATCAAAAATATATGGGGTGATAACCCCCCGGGACAGACAAAAATACGAGAAAATGCTGTGGTGGTTAGCCCTCGCAATCCTTCCCTTCCCCGTTTTCGGCTCCGGCATGGTCGTCCCCTTCATCTTCAGCATGCTTTCGGCGAGACCCGCCTGGAACGTTCCCTTCTTCGGCCCCTACTTCTTGACCGCCGCCATCGTCTCCGGGGTCTCTGCGGTGATAGTAATCGCCGTTGTTGCTAGAAGATTATATCGGTGGGACGAGGTCGTTGGTTCCGATCTGATCATCGGTCTGGGTAATTTCCTGAGGATGGGGATACCGGTCTACGTATACTTCACATTCGTCGAACAGTTCACAGTCCAGTACGTCCGGGAGAACTCCGAGCTTGTCGTTTCGAACTACATCCTCAGAGGGCTTTACGCGCCCATTTTCTGGGGCATGATCGCGTTCTGCTTCATTGCCCCTGAAATAATCCTCTTGATGCCGAGAACGAGGACGGTCTCAGGCGTCTTCTTCGCATCAGCGCTCGTCACAGCAGGGCTCTGGGTGAAGAGGGTGCTCATCGTGGTCCCGGCTCTGATCTATCCCAACCTCCCATACGAGATGGGAGTCTACGTCCCGACCTGGATCGAGTGGTCTGTTTTGGCCGGCGTCTTCACAGTCGGGGTTCTGTTCTATAGCTTTTTCTTGAAGCTGTTTCCCATAATCGAACTCGATATGCGAGAGCACAAGAATATACAAGAAAGAGAACTGTAAGAAAATGATAAATCTTAGGGATCAGCTAAAGAGGGACGTGGGTCCCATCCTGATGGGCGTGGAGATAATGTTTAACTCGGCTACTTTTCTTCATCGCCCTCTCGACGTAGAACACGGGCTCATCGATTCCCTCGCCCAATTCCTGGCTATGATGGGCCATCGTCCTATATGGAACCGAAATCGCGGTCGGGTTGGCGCTGGCTTTGAACGTCTACAAACACTATGAGTCCCTCGGCATCAGGAAGCTGAGCCAATTTCAATGATAGCCATAGGGCTTGCAGGGTTTCAACCTTCTCTAAATCTAAGCTTCGTCTCAGAACTTGGCCTATCCCGCCATATGAATAAGCGAAAAAAAATTCCAAGATATTAAAAACTACTTGTTGTAAGCCCTGAGAAACATGAAACATTGAGCCACCTCGAAAAAAGCCCCCGGAAATCCTCATCCTAATCCAGTAGCATAAGGAGCGGCCAAGGGGGATTTGAACCCTCACTCTCATGATGAGCCTTGTTCGATTCGCTGACGGTGAATCATCGCCTGCCCGTAGAGGGCTGCCTCATGAAGCAGAGCATTACACTCACGGGTTCTTGGATGAGGGGGCCTTATGCTTGCCTGGGGAACTTCAACGTTTTGAACCTCCAGAGCCTCCACCACGTCATCTTTGAGGGTCTAATCTTAACCCAGACGATCGACGCAGGCCCCGTCCTCCCTCGATAATCACTCAGCCATTTCTCAAACTCTTTGTACTTATCCTCAAAGGAGTTGTGGAGGCGTGTCTCCCAATCGTCTCTCTTTCCCGCGGTTGTCAAGGACCCGATGATCTCCGCCTTCCCTCTTACGAGGACCCCAAGGTTATTCTGTGGATCCACGGGGTCTCTGATGTCGATCGTTATGGCCACCCTTCGATTGGACCTGATGTTGGTCATCTTCTTGGATTTTGACGACGTGATGAGATAAATCGACGAATCCTCCCATGAATAGACGAAGAAGACAGGAGTCACGTGGGGATGGTTAGAGCTTCCCACCGTGCAGATGTAGGCGAAGTGTCCTTTCATCATGAGGTCCTCGAGTTGTGGTGGCAGTGGATCCGTCCTCGTTATCCCCTTTCACCTCGGCTCGGCCTGAAAACACTCCCTCATGTACACTGTTTTTTCAATGGCCAATCTCAACATCACCCTGTGTAGGAACGGTGTGGTCCTCCATCTCCATGGGATCATTTCTTTGTTCCTCGTGTAGGACTTCGCGTATTTCGGGTACTTGCCGATGAAGAGCCTCCGAATCTTCATGAAGTGCCTGACACGGAGAAGGGCTTCTAGAATGCCGATTTTCCTGGTCGTGCCCTGGATCAAAACGGCCCTGTTGTTGAGGAGGTTCGAGGGGTCCCTGACGTCTATTAGAAAAGCTACTTTGGGGTTTTTTGGAATGTTTTTAACCTTCTTAGCCGACTTAGAGGTTAACAAGTAGATGTGGCGCCCATCGTAGACGTAGGTGACGGGGGTCACGTGGGGTTCCATCTTATCATCAGAGGTCCCGATATAACCGAAGAAACCCTCCTCCAACAACCACACGATTTCGGGTGAGAGTGGATTCTCGCTCATGTGACCAGCATTAATGCCCCTTCCCAAGTCAGCCATTTTTCTCAGCCTCTCGAAGCGAAAAGCCCCTAGTACGGTTCTTCCGGGAGGAGCATTTCCTTTCCTGTCCCGAAATCTTCTATCAAAATTATGATATCAGCCTCGCTTTCTAAGTCGATGATTTTTATGAACCCCCGAATGGTGCTCCGACATATGAGCTATGATCACACCTCGGGTATAAACTGGGAGAAGAGGAATCTACTAGACTCAAGCCGAATTGGTCGGGTTTGAACCCGCTGCCTAAAAGCGATGAACCATCAAGAAGTCTGCCCAATTTTTCATTTTCCAAAGGTTCATACAAGCTATTTATACTTTGCCAATTTAATCAAGAAATTTCATACCTTTTGATAAGATATCGCCTCCTGTTCCTTCTAAATTGAAGTATTTAATCCTAATAAAGCTATGAGATTCCAGCTAATTTATACAACAAACGAACAATTGAATTTAACATGGCGGGCCCGGGGGGATTTGAACCCTCGATCTCCGGCTTAGAAGGCCGGTGCCTTGTCCTGACTTGGCCACGGGCCCCCACAGGAATAAAAGCGCCCGGCTAATAAGAGTTTCAGACCCCGGAAAAACGCTTTAAGCCGAGAGGGGGATATGAGCCTCTGAGTTTCCATGAAAATAGATGAGGTCAGGAAGGTGGCGGTGCTTGGGGGAGGGGTGATGGGCCACGGCATCGCCCAGGTCGCAGCCGTATCGGGCCACGAGGTGGTCGTCAGGGACATAGCCCAGGAGTTCCTAGAAAACGCCAGGCAGGGGATAGTGAGTAGCCTGGGCCGCCTCGTCGAGAGGGGGAGGATGGAAAAGGGGGACGCCGAAGCCGCCCTGGCAAGGATCAACACTACCCTGGACATCGGGGAGGCAGTCAGGGAAGCGGACGTCGTCATCGAGGCCGTCCCGGAGAGGATGGAGCTCAAACGAAGCGTGTGGGGGGAGGCGTCCAAGAACGCAAGGGGGGACGCAGTCCTTGCAACGAACACGTCGAGCCTCAGCATCACCGAGATGGCTGAGGCCGTCTCGAACCCCAAGAGGTTCGTGGGGATGCACTTCTTCAACCCCCCAGCCCTCATGAAGCTCGTGGAGGTAATACCGGGGGAGGAGACCTCCCAGGAGACTATTTCCTTAGTAGAGAAGTTGGCTTTGAAGATGGGGAAGACCCCTGTCGCAGTGAGGAGGGACTCTCCCGGATTCATCGTGAACAGGGTCCTCATCACCTACCTCAACGAGGCCGCGAAGCTCCTTGAGCGGGGGTACGGGAAGGAGCAGATAGACGCAGCCATGCAGTACGGGGCGAAGATGCCCCTCGGCCCATTCATGCTAGCAGACCTCATAGGAATCGACACAGTCCACCACATCCTGAAGGTCTTCGAGGAGAAGCTGGGACCAGATTACGGGCCCGCCGAACCCATAGAGATGCTCTATAACCAGAGGAAGCTGGGGCGAAAGACAGGCGAGGGCTTCTACGGCTACGAGGAGAGGCCCAGCGTCTCCGAGGAGCGGGGGGAGGGCTTCAACGTGAACCTCCTCCTGGGCCCCTTCAAGGCTGAGGCGGAGAAGCTCGTCGAAGAGGGGGTCGCAGACAGGGGGTCAGTGGACACGGCCATGAAGCTGGGCGCCAACATCCCCAGGGGGCCCTTCGAGATGGCCGCGAGCGAGGGGTGCTGAGCCATAATCGAAGAGAGTGTGCTCGAGTAGGTCAGGGACGGCGCCTGCTGGATAACCCTCAACCGGCCAAGCTGAACACGATAACCTCCTAGATGCTGGACTGGATAGACGAAGCCCTGGAAAGGGCCAAGGAGTGCGGGAGACTCTTCTCCACCTCCGACTTCGGGGAGGGGTCTCTGCTTTTAAAGAGAAGTGTAAGCCGGGGTTCAAGGGAGGGTAGGATCACACAAGCCTGAAGCAGAGCACTGTCCTGTCCTTTTCTCCCATGAACTCGGCCTTCACCTTAGAACCCACCGATATCTCTTCAGGGTCTCCTACGATCATGCCCGAGATGCTTGGCCCCTCCTCCGTCCTGACTATGCCGACAGCGTATGGGGCCTTATCCCTCATCCTGGAGAGGGGGACGTGGACAACGCTGTAGGCCTGGACCCTCCCCTTGCCCCCGAACTCGAACCAATCGAGCTCCCTGCCGCCACACCTGGGGCAGAAGGGTCGGGGCGGCAGGAACAGTTCACCGCATCCCCTGCACCTCGAACCCATCAGCTTCCCCTCCCTGAGGAACCCCTCGAAAGCCCTCACGGTGAACTCTTCCGCCATGCCCTTACCTCCTGTAGACCTGGACGGACACCGTCGCCCCGCCCGCACCAACGTTGTGGGCGAGTCCGACCTCTGCTTCGACCTGACGCTTCCCTGCTTCCCCCCGGAGCTGCTTGAACACCTCATAGACCATGGCGGCCCCCGTTGCCCCTACGGGGTGGCCCTTCGCCTTCAACCCCCCGTCTGTGTTCACGGGCCTGTCTCCTTCCAGGCTGGTCCTCCCCTCCACGGCGGCCTTCCCCCCCTCGCCCCTGGGGAAGAAGCCCAGGTCCTCTGTGGCTATCACCTCCGCGATGGTGAAGCAGTCGTGGACCTCCGCCACGTCTATGTCGTCGGGAGAAACTCCCGCCATCCTGTAGGCCTGTCCGGCAGCCTCCCTGGCAGCCCCAAGCGATGTGATGATCCCCCTGTCGTGTAGGGCCATCGTGTCAGATGCCTGGCCTATCCCTGCCACGTGGACGGGAGCGTCCGTGTACCTGCCCGCCACCTCCTCTGCTGCTAGGATGACGGCGGCCGCACCGTCCGAGACTGGGCAGCAGTCGAAGAGCCTCAGGGGGTGGGCTACGACGGGGTTCAGGGGCGACCTCAGGAACTCCATCTCGTCCCCGAAGGTCACCCCACTCCTCTCTCCGAGGCTCTTCGCCGTCTCCATCACGGTCGACTGGTACTGGGCCTTCGGGTTGAGGGAGCCGTTGAGGTGGTTCTTTATGGAGACCGCTGCGAGTTCCTCCCAGCTGGAACCGTGCTCCGCGAAGTGGGCGGTGGCTAGGGCGGCGTAGAGGCTCGGGAACGTGAACCCCACAGAGACCTCGTAAGGGGCGTCGGCGGCCATAGCCAGGGTGTCGGTGACCCTCTCCGTGTCTAGGTTCCTCATCTTCTCAACCCCGCCCACAATAACCACGTCGTAAAGCCCTGAAGCGACTGCCATGACCCCCACGTTCAACGCGACCCCGGAGCTTGCGCAGGCGTCCTCGACCCGGGTGGCGGGCTTGGGGCATAGGCCGAGCCAGTCAGCCATGAGGGGGGCCGTGTGGGTCTGGCCCTCGAATAGGTCGCTCGAAAAGTTACCCAGGAAGAGGGCCTCCGAGTCGTTCAGCTCGAAGCCCCTATCCACCGAGTCGGCGGTCTCCAGGGCGGCCTCCACGAAAAGCTCCCTGCTCGCCTTTCCCTCGTGGATCTTGTGGTGGAAACGGGTCATCCCAGCCCCGACCACCGCCACGCCTCTTGAGAGCCTCAAGAGCCCTGATGCACCTCATCTCAACTCCGAAGTCGTTGAATTAAAGTTTGTGACGAATCGTAATTCGACAACAGTCGAATAAATGTGGCATGTAGAATGAGATTGTTTCAACTGGTTTTTCAGAAAAAGGTGGACTAATTGCACTATCTGTCTCAGAAAACGTTAAAAACGCAGGATGGGAATCGACTTGAGGTGAAGAGATGAGCATAGCCTTCGTCCTCATAAACACAGACATGGGCAAGGGGGAGGAAGTGACCAAAGCCCTGAATGAGGTAGAAGAGGTCAGGGAAGTATACGGCGTGTACGGCGTCTACGACTTCGTCGTCAGGCTTGAGGCCAAATCGATGCAGGAGCTGAAGGACGCGATAACCACTAAGATAAGGCGCCTGGCCGGTGTGAGATCTACCCTCACCATGATCGTCGTGGAATAGAGACCTCACAATCTGAAGATCATCCCGTCAATTTTCAAATAGCAGCTAAAGCCCTTATCACCCTCGACGTCACAGAGACTCCGAGGGTTTGGGCTTGTAATAGCCCAATTCTTCGAGCTTGTCTAGGACCTTGCGAACGCTCTCATCGACGGTCTCCCTGTCCGTGTCAAGTGTCAGCTCGGGGTTCTCCGGCTCCTCGTAGGGGTCGTCGACGCCCGTGAAGTCCTTTATCTCTCCTGCGAGCGCCCTCCTGTACATCCCCTTTACATCCCTCTCCATGCAGACCTCGATGGGGCACCTGACGTAGACCTCTACGAATTCCCCTATCTCCTCCCTTGTCTTCCTCCTCCTCTCCCTATAGGGGGAGACGAATGTGGCAAGGACGATCACCCCATTCCTCGTGAGGAGCTTGGCCACGAAGGTGACCCTCTTTATGTTCTCGTCCCTGTCCTCCTTGGAGAAGCCCAGGTCGCTCGTGAGGCTCTCCCTGACTATGTCCCCGTCGAGCCTCTCGACCCTGTACCCCCTACTCCTTAGTATCTCAGCCACCCTGTTAGCGACGGTCGTCTTACCGCAGCAGGGCAGCCCCGTGAACCATACCGTGACCCCTCTATCCACCTCGCCCATCCCCAAAGGCATCTCCTAACCGATCATCGATGTTTTAATTATTTTTTACTCAGAACCTCACCAAGTCGTACAAGACGTATAACAACTGCTTGAAGTGCCTCGTCTGTATCCTGCGTGGCCCATCCCTACTCCTGACCGTGACTGGGACGCAGCTCACCCTGGCCCCACGCCTGTGGGCCTCGAGGACGAATGTACCGCAGAGGCAAGAGCCGTGGAGTTCCATCTCCTCGGCCACGCCCCTCCTGATGGCCCTGAAGCCCGTGCTGGCGTCGCCGCAACGCACTTTCAAACCCGTGAGCACCGTGATAGCCCTCTCCGTGAAGTGGGGGAAGGAGGGTCTCTTACCCATGACCAGATCCGCTCGTCCTTCGAGGATCGGCTCTAAGAGTAGGGGGACCTCCTGGGGGTCGTGCTGTCCGTCCGCGTCCAGGGTGACTATGATGTCTCCCCTCGCCTCCCTCAAACCCCTAGCCGTAGCGCCCAAGACCCCCTTGTTCTGCTCCAAAGTGACTACCCTGGCTCCAGCCGCTGCTGCTTCTTCCGAAGTATCGTCGGTGCTCCCGTCGTCTATGACAATGACCTCATCCACGTAGACGAGGGCCTTCTTCACAACACCCCCTACCGTTTCCTCCTCGTTGTAAGCTGGGATCACCGCGGAGACGGTCGGCTTGGCTCCCAACCCGGGCGATCCCTCATGGGTCAAGGATCACACCCGGCCTCTGATAGGCCCTTCCCGTACTCGATGAGCTGCCTGACGCCCCTCCTGACGTCCCACTCGGGCTCGAACCCGAGCATTCTCCTAATCTTTGAGGTGTCGTAGCTGAACTCCCTCGTCTCACCAGGCCTTGGGGGCGCGTGGGTCGCAACGGCTTTTACATTCCTCGCCCTCTCTACCTCCTCTATGACCACCTGGGCGAGCCTCCCGATGTTCATGGTCTCCCCTCCCACGTTGAGTGCTTCCCCGCCGACCCCGGGGGCCTCTAGGGCCAGGGTCATGGCCCGGGCTATGTCCTCCACATGGACGAAGTCCCTGCTGCTTCCCCCATCCCCGTATATTGTCAGGGGCTCCCCTTCCAGCGCCTGCCTCACGAACTTTGGGATGACCGTGTCCCACTTCGTGTAGAGGCCTACTCCGAAGATGTTGCCGAAGCGGAGGTTCACTGTCTCCATGCCGTAGTTGTCGTGGTAGCCCTCCATCAGCTTCTCCCCGGCCAGCTTGGTGACCCCGTACAGGTTCAGGGGCCTGAGCCTATGCTCCTCCTTCACGGGCATCTCCAAGGGCACGCCGTAGACGGAAGCGCTTGAGCAGAAGACCACCCTGTCGATGTCCAGCTTACGGGCGGAATCAAGAACCTGGCGGGTGCCGTACACATTGACTGATACGGCCTCTTCCGGTCTCTCATTGCATAGGACCAGGCCGGGGAGGGCCGCGAGGTGGGCTAAAGCATCTGAATCCTTGAAGACCTCTTCGAGGAAGGAGCCGTCCCTAACGTCGCCCACGAGGTACTCGGCGCGACCCTTCGTCTTGAGGGATTCCAGGTACTTGTAGTCGCCTAGCGTGAGGTTATCGACGGAGACCGCCTCGTCCCCCCTTTCAAGCAGGTTTTTGATCAGGGTGGAGCCTATGTACCCTGCCCCACCGGTAACTGCGACCTTCATCCGCGATGACGCTCCTGAAGATAATCGGATTGGAGAGAAAAAGAATCTGGCGGTCAGGCGGCCCATTTTATCTTGGGCATTATGGCTTCTCTCTTTGCCTCTATGCGGTCCCTGTACTCCATCAGCTTGGGTATGGTCATCCTCAGCTCGTCATCCAAAGAATTCGTAGGCCTGAAACCCAGTTCGGGCAGCCTCTCCCTGTCTGGGTTGTAGTAGTGCTCCTCAGCCTCCACCCTCGGGTTCTCTATGTTCCAGATCTTGGCGTCTATCCCGAACTCCCCTGCCACCTTCACCACGTGCTCGGCGAGCTCGTTTACGCTGTAGCACTCGTCGAACTGGTTGAAGACGCGGTACTCTCCCTCGTCAGGAGGGTTCTCCGTCGCTATGGTGAGGCACTGCATACTATCCCTCAGGGCGATGTAACCTCGGGTCTGGCCGCCCTTGCCGTATGGGGTGAGCTCGTGGCCAACTATGGCCTGGGAGCAGAACCTGTTTAGGGCTGTCCCAAAGGCCTCGTCGAAGTCGAACCTGGTGAGGAGGTCGTCGCTCACCATCTCGTCTGTCACCACCCCGTGGACCACGCCCTGCATTATGTCCGTGCTCCTTAGCCCCCATATCCTGCATGCGAACATTATGTTGTGAGTGTCGTGGGCCTTCGTGAGGTGGTACCAGCTCCCCGGCTGCCTTGGGAAGGGGAGGCGGTCCCTCCGTCCCCTGTACTCGACATCGAAGAAGCCCTCGGGTATGTCGACTTTGGGCGTCCCGTACTCCCCCATGGTGCCCAGCTTGAGGAGGTGGCAGTCGGGGGCGTGCCTGTGCATTGCGAAGAGGATGTTGTTTGTGCCTACGATGTTGTTCATCTGGACGTAGTTGCAGTGGTGGACGTCTATCATGCTGTATGGAGCCGAAGGTATCTCGCCCAGGTGGACTATCGTGTCGGGCCTCTCCTGCTTGATGACGAGCTCCGTGAAGTCGTTGTGGGTCAGGTCCCCTTCGTAGAACCTGATACCGTTCTCGGCTTCCTTCTCGTAGGCCTCGAGCCTCTTCTCCATGGTGCTTATGGGGGTCGCTGACCACGATCCCACCTCCTCGACGTTCCTCCTCCTGGAGAAGTTGTCCACCCCGCAGACGTCGTGCCCCCTACCCTTGAGGAGCATCGCCAGCGGCCAGCCGAGGTATCCGTCCATCCCCATTATCATGACCTTCAGTCTTATCACCCGCCTCTCAGTTTCATATGTTACTACCGAACAATAGTAATTAATTATGTTATAAGCCTTTGTAGTGGATACCCGGCCCACATCCATTTTAATAGCTCTGCGAAAATAGATATAGGCATGGAGCCTCGGGTCGGCCGACTCAAGTTCCTCCTCGCGAACATGGGCCTGAACGAGTACCAGGCCTCGGCCCTCTCCTACCTGATATTCTTGGGGGAGACCAAGGCTACGACCCTCAGCAAGGCAAGCGGCGTCCCCAACGCGAGAATCTACGGGGTTCTGGAAGAACTGAGCCAGAAGGGCCTCTTGATCATTAGGCCCGGCAGACCCGCCATGTACACTCCTATGACGCCTGAAGAGGTCTCGGAGGCCCTCATCGCCGACGCAAAGGAGGAGATCCGGAGGAGGCTCTCTGTGATAGAGTCGTACCGGGACGAGTTCACCTCGGTCGCGGAAGAGGTATTCCTGAAAGGGGGGAAGGCGAAGGTCCGCCCTCCCCTCCTCCGCATCGTCAGCGTAGGAGACGTATCCCTGGAGGAGACCCGGAAGCTTTACTCTGGCGCCGAGTCGAGTATCCTGATCCTGACCAGGGCGATGGAGTACTTCCCCAGGGTCGCCGAAGAGCTCGGGGAGGCTGCGTCTAGGGGGGTCTCCATAGACATCCTCATGAGGTCCAGGGGCAGCCTGAAGGAGGGCGACTGGAGGAAGAGGGACGAGGTCATATCAGAAATCAAGAAGGCCCTGGGAGACGCGGTCGATATCCGGGTCTCGGACGAGGTGACGATCAGGGGCTGCATCGTGGACCCCGAGAGGGGCGGCAGGGCGCTCTTCCTAGTCGAGGAGGAGGGGGTTCCCCACTTCCTGAGGGAGGCTGCCATCACCTCCCACCCTGGCGTCGTTGAGGGCCTAGCGAGCATGTTCAGGCTCAAGTGGGGCTTCGACTCAAGGGAACCAGAAGAAGATGGTAAAGAAAAATAACCACTGTTTATATTGAGGCCCTTTTGAAGATAATAGTGAGCCTTGGTGACTTACTGCCCTAACTGCGGGGCCGAGGTGCCCAACGGGGCGGCCTACTGCCCCAAATTCGGAGCCAGGATGGGGGAGGGTGGAAGGGTCCTCCCAGAGACCCGATACGAGCGAAGGAGGGCCGAACTAGAGGCCAGGAGGAGGACTGACCCGATAGGCGCTGCGGGCTTCGGCGTCTTCCTCATAGTCGTCGCCGTCATATACATCAACTTCCCTGGAGTCTTCGGCGGGTTCATCGACTGGCTGAGCAGTTGGGCAGACACGGGCCCCACCATGCTCCCCACAACCCTCGTGGAACCAGTGGTCTGGTTCTTCCTGGGCATGGGGGCCTGGAGCATAGCCGCAGCCCTCATAAGAGGCTTGTCGGGGATGAGAACGAGCGCGGCCGTGAGGGACTTCTTCGGAGGACTCGCCAACTTCGGGATAGCATACGTTCTTAGAGAGTACGCCGCCGGCGCCCTCACGTGGATAACGTTCATCGCCCTCTTCTTCATAATATTGGGGGGCTCCATCCTGCTTTCCGGCATAGTCAACAGCTTCATGAGGGAGCCCCGATACCCGAAGCCTTGAAATCGGCATAAACTCTATACCCTCCCGGCGATGGCAATGGGCATCCTAGTGACAGGGGGGGCTGGTTTCATAGGAAGCCACCTGGTGGACAGGCTCATGGAGGGAGGCCATTCTGTAAGGGTCTTCGACAACCTATCCTCCGGGAGCCTGGACAACTTGAGGGGACGGCTCAACGAGCCGGGCTTCGAGTTCATCGAGGGCGATCTGCTTGACCCTGGGGGGGTTGAGGAGGCCCTCGAGGGGTGTGGCACGGTTTACCATCTCGCAGCGAACCCGGAGGTCAGGGCCTTCAAGGCCAGCCCAAGAGACCACTTCAAACAGAATATAGAGGCGACCTACAACATGCTCGAGGCGGTCAGGAATCAGGGGCATGTCGGCCTATTCGCCTTCGCATCGACCTCCACAGTTTACGGCGAGGCAGGAATCATCCCCACGCCGGAGGAATACGGCCCCATGAAGCCCATCTCCCTCTACGGCGCATCAAAGCTCGCGGGGGAGGCCCTCGTCTACGCCTACGCCTCCACTTACGGATTCAGGGGAGTCGTATTCAGGCTCGCGAACGTAATAGGCCCTAGGAGCAACCACGGAGTCGTCTACGACTTCGTCGAGAAGCTTAAGAGGAACCCAAGTTTGCTCGAGGTGCTGGGAGACGGCACCCAGTCAAAATCGTACCTCTACATCGAGGACTGTGTCGAGGGCATGTTGCTTGGCGCCGAGAGGGCGAGAGGGAGGGTCGAGGTATTCAACATGGGCTCTGAGGACAGGGTGGGCGTGCTGACTATAGCTGAGACCGTGAAGGGGGAGATGGGCCTGGGGGATGCCGAGGTGAGGCTCACGGGGGGAGTGGACGGGGGGCGGGGCTGGAGAGGCGACGTCAAGACGATGCAGCTCGACGCCTCTCAGCTGAGAGGGCTGGGATGGGAGCCAAGGTACACCAGCGCGGAGGCTGTGAGAAAAACAGCGATGGCGTTGGCGGCGGCCTATTGACAAAACTTTAGCCACCGTCCTTTTACGAGGCGGCAAGGCCTCGGAAACACATTTAAGATGTTGAAGATCGCGATTTTACGAAATTTAGGGTTCTTAAACCCCTGTTCTCACGGATGGACTCGAGAAGAATTTATTTTCTTTCCTTACAAAAATCGCATGATGAGTAGGGCAGCAAGTATATGAAGAGTTGAAAATGGTGGATCCATCGACCAAGACGAAAGGCATTTTCTGGATCAGAATGCTCATCTCCTTAGTTATATACGTGGTGTTTATATGTCTATACGCGACTTTTGGATTTTATGTATCTTTCATCGTGGTACTTTCTCCTTCTATAATTTTTGTGTTATATTTATTTAGTTTGGATGGATATAGTTTTTTAAACAGAAGGACATTATATATCTCTGTTTTAATTTTTATATATTTTTTAATAATTATTTTTTTGTATCCATCAAAAAAGCTAGGTGGTTTTGTACAGATTGGTGTAAAGGCGAGCTTTGAGGAGCTTCTGTTTCGTTTCTGCATGATAGGGGTCGTGAGGAAATTCTTAGACTTCGAATCTAAGGGGAGGGTCGCAGCGATCCTGTTAGTAAACAGCTTGCTGTTTTCTCTAATCCATACCCAATATGAATTGTTAGGCGAATATGCGACGATCTTCTTACAGGGGGTGAATTACGGTTTAACTTATATTAGCCTGGGGATAATTCCCTCTATAGTATCTCACCTGATATGGAACCTGTACTTCCCGAACATACTGCCCCAAATACCCATACTCTTCATGGCTATTTTTTATATATATTATGTAATCAGTGAAAGGCGCTTGCAAGCCAGACGAAGAAGGATGATGCATACCAGGTGATATGAATCCTTCGGTCTCTGGATTGTATTGTTCTGTATGGCGATCCAAAAATCCGGACTCGCTGTCAGGCTCCGCCGCTCAAAAAGGTTTTTCATTTGTTCTTAAGCTGTTTTAGCCTCTCAATCATATAAAACCAATTAATTGTTCACTTGAGTTAGAAACTTTCTTATAATTATAGATCGATATTAAAAGTGGCTGAAAATGATGAAAAAGAGACTTACTCTAGCGTTGATAGTGCTTCTTTTAGCGTCAGGACTACCGGCGTACCTAGCGTTTTCGCAGGAGGAGGCCCCCTACGGCCCCTGGGTCGACGAGATACGATACGAGTCGGAGGAAAACGAGGCGAATGTCGTCAGCAAGATGACGCAGGGGGACATGGACATCTACCTAATAGACTTCTCAGACCCCGACCTGTTAGAACAAGTCACGGAGTCACCCGTCATAGATTACAAGACCACGTACGGGCTGTATTTCGAGCTGACTTTCAACCCCGTTGGGCCAGAGTTCCCCGCCACTGGTAAATTCAACCCCTTCAGCAACCAGAAGATCAGAGAAGCTGTTAACATGCTCGTGGACAGGGGATACATCGTCAACGAGATAATGCAGGGACTGGCGGTTCCCAAGATAATTCCTGTCCCATCCGCCTTCCCCGACTACGGCAGGCTTGCTGAGACAGCGGTTCTGATCGAGACAAAATACAAACACGATCCGGATAGAGCCCGTGAGATCATCTTTGGAGAGCTGTTGGACATGGGGGCGGAGAACGTCGGAGGCAAGTGGTACTACAACGATGAGCCCATAGTCCTCAAGTTCCTCATAAGGCCCGAGGACCAGAGGATGCAGATAGGCGACTACGCAGCCGACCTGTTCGAAGAACTGGGCTTCGAGACGGAGAGGGACTACAAGAAGAGCGCCGAGGCCAGCCCGATATGGCTGCGGGGCAACCCCGCGGACGGGTTGTACCACGTCTACACTGGCGGATGGATCACGACTTCCGTTTCTAGGGACAACTCAGGCAACTGGGCTTACTTCTACACAGACATGGGTCTCCCGTTCCCCCTGTGGCAGGCATACACGAACAACCCTACGTTGTACGATAAGGCCGCGAGGCTCGACAGAGGAGAATGGACCACATGGGAGGAGAGGATGCAGCTGATGAAGGACTGCGCCTTCCTCGCCCTGGAGGAATCCCAGAGGGTCTGGCTGGTGGACCAGTTGGCGCCTTTCCTTCTGAGCAAAAACGTCCAGCTGGCCTTCGACCTGGCGGGCGGCCCGAACAACCCGATATGGGCTACCACCGTCAGGTTCAAAGACCAGCCGGGAGGAGTGCTGAAGGCGGGAAACAGGGAAGTCTTCGTGGATGCGTGGAACACCGAGGCGGGCTCCAACTGGGCGTACGACATGGCCATGATCAGGGTTGTGACCGACAGGCCCATGTTCTACAACCCATACACGGGGCTCCCCATGCCGAACATGTTCGTGGACGCGTCCATTGAGGTGGAGGCGGGGAACCCGACTTCCTCGACCAGCGATTGGCTGACGGTGACCGAGGTCGACAAGGTGGAGGTCCCCACCGACGCGTGGTACGACTGGGACGCAGAGAACAAGCAGGTGATCACCGCACCTGCGGGGACCACCGCCAAGTGCAAGGTCACTGTGAACTGGGGCGACGTGATAGGGACTGTGAAGTACCACGACGGCTCAACAGTCTCCCTGGCAGACTTCTTCGCCACTTGGCCCCTAGACTTCGAGCAGGCAAACCCCGACAGCCCCTTCTACGACGAGGCGACCCTCTCGGACTTCAACCAGTTCAAAACCATATTCAAGGGGATGAGGCTGGTCAGTGAGTCGCCTCTGGTCATAGAGTACTACACCGACTTCATGAACAGGGAGGCTGAGTTCATCGTCATACAGGCCCTCCTCAGGCCGGGAAACGACCTATGGTACTGGCCGACATGGCCTTGGCAGATGACCGCCATAGGAATGCTCGCAGAGCAGAACGGCCGACTGGCCTTCTCCCCAGACAAGGCTGACCTGATAAACACTGACTGGATGAACTACATAGGCGGCCCGAGCCTGTCGATACTCGAAGACGCCCTCAACGAGGCCATCTCCGCCAACTACATACCCTTCGGGGACTTCGGGGAGGGCTACGTAACAGAAGCCGAAGCCCAGGAGAGGTACCAGAACCTAGCAGATTGGTACGACGAGTTCGGCCACTTCTGGGTCTCTACGGGCCCCTTCTACCTCGATCAGGCGGACTTCACGGGACATAGCTGCGTTGTGAAGGCCTTCAGAGACTACAGATTCAAAGCAGACAGATTTGCGTACCTTACCGAGCCGCCCATACCTGAGACTTCCACCACCGTGCCAGACTTCGCCATCCCAGGGCTGGAGGCCTCTTTCACCGTCGACCTGTCACTGATGGGAGAACCATACCCGAACGACAGGATAGACTTCGTGAAATACCTGATCCTGGACTCCGCAGGCAACTTGGTGCTCTTCGGTGAGGCCGAGGCCGGGGCCGAGGGAGAATGGAACGTCGACCTCGGGGAGGCAGACACGTCTCAACTATCTGCCGGCTCCTACGAGATCCAGACCATAGCCCTCAGCAAGGACGTGGCCGTTCCCGGGAAGAGCGAGACCCCGTTCATCGTCGTCCCCGTTGTGAGCTACTTCCAGTCAGTCCTCGCCCAGACTGAAACCAGATTGAATGCTGACATCGAGGATCTCCAGTCAACCCTGACAGAGACGCAGACCACTGTGGCAGAGCTACAAGACACGGTCGAGTCCCTTGGAGGAGCAGGGGTCGTGGGCGCCATCCAGAGCCTCCAGACCACCACATACGCGGCTATAGCGGTGGCCGTCATCGCCATCGTGATAGCGGTCTACGCCATAATAAGCAAGAGATGAAATCCCCATCCCTCATTTTTTTCCTATTAACGGCATCCATAGTGCTAATAATAATGATAAATTTCAAAAAACAAGAAAACTATAATAATTGTGTAACAGTGGCTCTATTCGGGGAATGAGCGATGGCGGTGAAGGGGTTTTTAAAGTTCATCGGTAAAAGGGCGGCCCTGCTGTTGGTGACCGTCGTCATCGCATCTTACCTCACCATCCTTATCGCCAACATGGGTGGCTACGTCGACAACATGATCAAGGGGGAGGCCTACTTCAGGATCAACCTCGAGGTGAGGAGCGACCCCAGATACGAGGGATACACGGGAGAGGAGCTCAAAGAGGTTGTCGAGCAGAGATACGAGCTGGAGATTAAGCGCCGCGGGCTGGACACCCCCTTCATCGTGAGGAGCGTCATATACCTGAGGAACGCCCTCACCCTCGATTTGGGAAGATCCCAGTACCTGACGAGCGACTCGGGCTCCCGCCTTGTCAGGAACATAATCCTAGAGAGGCTGCCCCAGACAGTCATGCTCTTCACGACGGCAACCGTCGTCAACTTCCTTCTCAGCCTTGTCATAGGGCTCTACCTCTCTAGGCACTACGGCAGCTGGCTCGACAAGCTGTTCATATCCCTTTCGCCCACCTCGACAATACCGGGGTGGTTCTACGGGATTTTTTTGATAATGATCTTCGCTTCTTACCTTCACATCCTCCCATACGGGGGCATCCTCAGCGTGCCTGCGCCCACGGAGCCCATACCGAGGTTCCTGGACATGCTTAGGCACATGATCCTTCCCCTGTCCGCCTGGGTAATATCTTTCTTCTTCCTTGGCTGCTACCAGAACAGGACGTTCTTCCTCATATTCTCGACTGAGGACTACGTGGAGGCCGCGAGGGCGAAGGGCGTCCCCCCGAGGCAGATAGAGAGGAATTACATCCTCAGGCCGTCCCTGCCGCCCATAGTCACCATGCTAGCCCTCAGCCTCATCGGGTCTTGGAACGGGGCCATCATCACTGAGTCCGTCTTCCAGTGGAGGGGGCTTGGGCTCCTCACTCGCGACGCCATAAACATATTCGACACCCCCGTGCTGGTGGGGATCAACATAATCTACGCATACCTCCTCGCAGGGACGGTCTTGATACTTGACATCCTGTACGGGTTCATCGACCCCAGGATAAAGGCGGGGTTCGGCAGGTGACATGAGGTGGCATCATCCGAGACGGGGGCGGGGGGGACCCTCAGGGAGCTTTTCACATACAGATCGGGGGTGTTCGGGCTTGCCTTCCTCCTCCTGCTCGTTCTTATCTCGGCCTACGCCGTGGTCGCTATACCCTACGGCGAGGCGGTGGCACTTTGGAGGGGAGAGAAGGGGGTGTACCTGGAGAACCCGAGGAACGCTCAGCCAACATGGATCAACTACTTCGGCAGTGACCTCCCCCCCACGATAAAGCTTGACTCCTCAGACGCGGAGGCCCCAGGGGTCACCAAGAGGATACTCCCCGTCCCAGGCACCGATCTCAGCCTCCTGAGGATAGTCCTCTCCTTCGATTACGAGCACAGGGGCTTCCCCACCGAGGTGAACCTCTTCTTCAAGTCCAAGTATAATGAGAGCGCACCCCTCCTCAAGATCTTCTGGGTGAAGCCGGGGAGCTCGACTGAGATGAAGCTGACAGACTACATAATCAAGGGCAAGAACGACCAGCTCTATGTCACCGCAAACCAGAAGATATCGGAACTGCTCTTCGCACACGTCTCGAATGTCCTGGGGTTCCAGCCGAAGTCTCAAATCTCCCCTGAGAAGATCCTCTTCGCCGTGGAGGATGGGGCCATGAACAGCAGCTCAACCGTGAGGACCCAGAAGGGGACTTACGAGCTTCGAATAGAGGGCACTGTATTCGGTCAGGGCTCTGACCTCGACGCGAGGCTAGTGGTCTACGGGGGGGTTTACGGCTTGGCTGGGACCGACCACCTCAGGAGGGACCTGATGGTGGCCCTGCTCTGGGGGACCCCCATAGCCCTGGCCTTCGGCTTGACCGCCTCCCTCGTGGTCTCCCTCCTCCAGCTGGTGCTGGCGACCATAAGCGGCTACTACGGGGGGAGGGTGGACTCCTTCATACAGAGGATGACGGAGGTTTCCATGATCCTCCCCTTCCTCCCCATCCTCATAATGATAGCCGCATTCTACAGGATAGACATCTGGACCCTCCTCCTCGTCATCATAGGGCTCAGCGTCTTCGGTGCGGGGGTAAAGAGCAACAGGGCCCTGGTAATGCAGATAAAGGAGTACCCGTACATAGAGGCGGCCAGGGCATACGGCGCCAGCTCGAAGAGGATCGTCTTCCTCTACATAATACCGAAGATACTGCCCCCCATCGTCCCGGGCCTCATAGCCTCTGTGCCCATGTATGTCTTCCTGGAGGCCGCCCTCGCCTTCCTGGGGCTAGGAGACCCGAGGCTCCCCACCTGGGGGAAGATGATCAACGACAGCTTCACACAGGGCGCCCTCTACAAGGGATACAACTACTGGGTCATAGAACCCGCCATAATGCTCGTCCTGACAGCCTTCGCCTTCTCCTTCCTGGGCTTCGCCCTGGACAAGATAGTCAACCCCAAGCTCAAGGAGGTCTAGCTCCCCATGGCCACCGCCAAGAAGGACAACGTACTTGACGTCGAGAACCTTAACCTCTACTACGCGACGAGGAAGGGCACCGTGAGGGCCGTGGACGACGTCTCATTCTTCCTACCCAGAGGGAAGACCCTCGCTCTGGTCGGGGAGTCTGGCTGCGGGAAGAGCTCCCTCGCGAAGGCGCTCATAAGGCTCCTCCCAAGGAACATAGACACCTACAAGGGGAGGATCTACCTCGACGGGGTGGAGACGATGGGGCTCAGCGAGGGGAGGTACAGGGACCAGATAAGGTGGAAGCAGATCTCAATGGTCTTCCAGGGGGCCCTCAACTCCCTCAACCCCGTCCTCAAGGTGGGTTACCAGGTGGCTGAGCCCCTCATCATCCACGAGAAGGCTGAGAGGGAGGACGCACTGGATAAGGCCAGAGAGGCCCTTAGGCTCCTGGGGATCCCCGTCTCCTTCGTAGACAGGTACCCCTTCGAGCTGAGCGGGGGGATGAAGCAGAGGACGGTGATAGCCATGGCCCTCATAGCCGACCCCCAGGTGGTAATCCTCGACGAGCCGACATCGGCCCTTGACGTCATAACCCAGGCCAACATAATGAACCAGCTGAAGAGGCTGAAGATGGACACGGACCTCAGCTTCATATACATCACCCACGACATAGCGGTGAGCAGCGAGCTAGCGGACAGCGTAGCCGTCATGTACGCCGGGGAGATATCCGAGATAGCAGACGCGGACGAGTTCTACCTCAAGCCGGCCCACCCCTACTCCCAGCTTCTGATGGCAAGCGTCCCGACCCTGAGGACGGACAAGAGGCTTGAGTTCATACCGGGAGCCCCTCCAAGCCTGATAGACCCCCCGAAGGGGTGCAGGTTCCACCCCAGGTGCCCCCACGCCATGGAAAGGTGCACGAAGGAGAGCTCGATGAGGACTGACCTGGGCCACGGCCACTACGTGAGGTGCTGGCTCTATGAGTAGACAGGTGGAAGAGAAGGGTGGGAGCAGCCCCCTGCTTGCCGTAAAGGGGCTGAAGAAGTACTTCGAGATCAGCAGGGGGCTCTTCTCTGAGCCAGACTACATCAAAGCCGTGGACGACGTCGGCTTCGACCTGGAGAAGGGGGAGGCAATCTCCATCGTGGGGGAGTCGGGGAGCGGGAAGACGACCCTGGGAAAGACGATACTCAGGCTTTACGAGCCCACAGGGGGCACCATCGAGATAAAGGGGAGGGACATAACCCACCTCGGCCAGGGCGACCTGATGTGGTACCGCCTCGAGTCTTCGCTCATCCAGCAGGACCCCTTCGGGGCCCTCCCCTCCTTCTTCACCATATACAGGATACTCGAGGAGCCCCTCATCATCCACAAGATCGGCGACAGGGAGGAGAGGGGGGAGAGGGTCCACAGGGCCCTGGAGGAGGTTAGGCTGACGCCCATAGAGGACTTCGCATCAAAGTACCCCCACATGCTGAGCGGGGGCCAGCTCCAGAGGGTGGCCATAGCCAGGGCCCTGATCCTCGACCCGGAGCTGGTCATCGCGGACGAGCCCGTCTCCATGCTCGACGCCTCCGTGAGGATAGAGATACTCAAGCTGCTGAGGGAGCTCCAGGAGAGGAAGGGCATCAGCTTCATATACATCACCCACAATCTGGCCCTAACCAAGTACTTCACTGAGAGGCTCTTCATCATGTATGCCGGGAAGGTGGTCGAGGCAGGGGCAATAAGGGACGTGATAGATAAACCCCTCCACCCCTACACAGAGGCCCTGCTGAAGGCCATACCCGACCCCAACCCCGACAACAGGAAGATACTGAGGGAGATACCCAAGGGGGAGCCCCCCAACCTCATCTCCCCTCCCCCTGGCTGCAGGTTCCATCCTAGGTGCCCCCACGCCATGGAAATATGCAAGACCGACCCACCGTCCGTTGAGAGGGACGGGGAGGGCTTCATGCTATGCTGGCTGCACGCGGAGCGTTAGCTTGAAGTCCTCAAGATGGATCTTCTAACCACTGGAAAGGTTAAACCTGTCAACTTGTAAGGAATGATGGAGATGTAGATGTTTTCAGAGAGCCACTGCCACCTGGGAGACGTAACGGAGGAGGCCATAAGGAAGGCTGAGGGGATGGGCTTCGAGGTCCTGCTCACAGCGGGAATAGACCTCATCTCCTCCGAGAGGGCGGTGAACACCGCAAGGAAGTACCGCATAGTGAAGGCCTCCGTGGGGATCCACCCATGGTACGCGGACGAGTACGACTACTCGGCTAGGTGCGTCCTCAGGGACCTGGCTGGGAATCCGGAGGCGGTAGCCGTCAGCGAGATAGGGCTGGACTACACGGGGAGGATGAACAAGGAGTGGGTCTACGAGGAGAGGATAATAGACAAGGAGGTTCAGAGGGAGGCCTTCACCCAGCAGCTCGGGCTTGCGAGGGGGCTGGAGATGCCAGTTCTGGTCCACGACAGGGCCCCAGGCCAGGAGGTCCTGGACATCATCAAGGCAGAGGGAAACGCAGAGACTGGGGCCGCCGTCCACGGCTTCTCCAAGGGGCCAGAATACGCTGCCCGCTGCGTCGAAATGGGGGTCTACCTCTCCGTTGGCCTCAGGCCCCTGGAGAGGGGTGGCCCTGACCTTGTGGAGGCCATAAGGGAGACCCCCATCAATTGGCTCCTGACGGAGACAGACTCGGGCAATCCTGAAGGGGTGCTGACCGTCGCTGGGAGGGTCGCGGAGATAAAGGGGCTCACGATGGAAGAGGTGGGCACCGAGGCGACGAGGAACCTCATGAGGCTGCTCCGGCTCTAGCCCCTTCCAGCACGGCCTCCCCTTTTTCCGATGATGATTCGGCAGGCCGCCTCCTCAAATTTTTATGGTCTTGGGGAGAATTCTAAGCGTGCCCTTCACCCCCTTCCACATTGGGCCCGCCCTCCTCGTAGGCTTGATGCTGTTCCCCTACCTGGACCTCCCGACGTTTCTCTTGGCTAACGTCATCCTGGACGTAGAGCCCTTCCTGGTCTTGATCCTCGGCCTGGGCCTCCCCCTCCACGGTTTTTTCCACTCCCTCATTGGTGGGACCATCGCCGCGCTGGCGCTCTCCTTGATCATAGCGAGGGCTGGCGTGTATCTTGGGCCAGTTACTTCTTTTTTCAGGATGGGGCAGAAGATCGAAGCCAGGAGAGTGGTCGCCGCCGCCCTTGGGGGCGTCTACCTGCACGTACTCCTAGACGCCCCCCTCTACTGGGACATAAAACCGTTTTACCCCTACGGGGCCAACCCCCTCTTAGGAAGCCTTTCAAGCTTCCAAGTGTACGCCCTGTGCTGGACTTCTTTCCCGATCGGGATCGCCCTGTATCTGGTCAGGCTCCTCCTCCGGAAAGGGGCAAGCCCGAAGTGAACGATGTATGGGTGCCCGCTATTAGAGGGGGCGCAAACGTTAAGTTCGATGCCTCGGCCTCAAGGGTTGATGCGCCTTGAAGCCTGAGGTAGAGGAGGAGCTTAGGGGGCTCAGGGGGATGGGGATAAGGTTCACCATGGACGGCC
>CAYGAH010000009.1:0-6441 GCA_964347685.1 uncultured Candidatus Bathyarchaeia archaeon
ACCGTCCTGGGGAAGGGGTTGGTCGCTCCCAGGCGCTGGTTCACCTGCTCCCATACCTCTCTGGCGGTGGCCCCTTCTGGTCCCCTCCCCTCTAGGCACCTGAGGGCCAGGAGCTCGTACTCCCTGAGGAGTCTCCGGTAGGGATCTTTCACGTCCAGGGCGGTTCTCCCCGCTGGGGCTATTGTTTTAGCCGGATATATCATTTATAGAACACAGTTCGACGATCGATCATCGTGGAATTTTAGGCGTGAGGCGTCCCCGTGAGTCAAGCCTCGAGCCTCAACAGGGACCTAGGTTCGATCTTTCGTCGAAGCCTTCAAAGTCTGAGCTTTTCGCCGGTTATGAAGTAGGCCTTGCCCGCTCCTCCGTTCCGTAGGCTGTCTCTCGTCTGTGTGGAATCCGTCCTTCCGAGACGTGGCGCCGAAGGATGAGCAGCTTCGGGCATCGCCGTGCGTGTGGCTGCGGGTTCTCATTTGACGGTCGGGAATCCAGCCCGTGTCCAGGCCTCTATCCCGCCGGCCATGTTGAACACCTTCGAATAGCCCCTTTCAAAAAGGATCTGCGCCGCTATGGTGCTCCTGTTCCCCGTCCTGCAGTAGACGAGATATTCGTCGTTCTTGTCCATCTCCCCTATCCTCTGCTCCAGCTCATCGATGGGGATGTTTACCGCTCCCTCTATGTGGCCTTCCCTGAACTCGGGCTCAGTCCTCACGTCCAGGATCACCAGTGTGGGCTTGGTATCTACGAGTTCCTTTGCCTGCTCGACGGTTACAAAGCCGTAGCTTATCTTGGGGGGCTGGAACTGGTTATAGTAGATGAGGGCTGCTGAGACAACGACCACGATCAGGGCCGTAGCCGTCAATAGCCTTTGCCTGCTCAACTCCACCGCCGAGGATCACCTGTAAACGGCGAACTATCAACCTAACCCACTGTCCTGACACGACTGTGTTCTTTTGAAATGCTCCGGGTGAGGAAGCATGGAAGCCTGGAGCGCCGACCAAGCCGCCCTCGGAGAAGGGATTGTGAAATGCATTTCAGGGCCCCGGCTACCCATGAGAAATGATTGGACGGTGAAGCACAGCCTCTGACCAACAGGTTTAGGAACTCCAACCGCCACGCCCCAAAATTTTTACAGTTACCGGTAGCTACCACTGATAAGGGACCTCCACGGCGGAGGACGCCTCGAAGCCAACGTCCGAGGTGAGATGAACGGCCCCGGTATCCCTCGCCTGCTACCTCCACGACCCAGACGGAGGTCTGCTCAAGCCCATCGGGGAGCGCCTGCCCCTCCTCAAAAAGATATACGGAGAGATACACGTCGTCGCCACTGACGTGTCCGACGACAGGATTATCGAGCACTTGGAGGAGAACGGCTGCCGTGTCGTTATCCACTACGGCGGAGTGGGGCTTGAGCACGTGGGGGATTCCCGAAGGATGGCCCTGAGGGCGGCCCTTGAAGGGACCCCTGGCCACATCCACTTCATCGAGATGGACAGGGTCCTCCAGTGGGCGGGCTCCCACCCCGAGGAGCTGAGGCGGGTTGTCGGGGAGATCCCCGGCCACGACTTCCTCGTCATAGGCAGGACCAGTAGGGCCTTCGGGACCCACCCTCACTCCCAGAGGGAGACGGAGGGGCTGACAAACAGGGTCTGCTCCCTCATCCTCGGGAGAATGCTTGACATAACAGCTGCTTCCCGGGGTATCTCCCAAGAAGCCGCGAGGCTGATCCTCAGGTACTCGAAGGCGATGTACTTCGGGACCGACTCCGAGTGGCCTATAATCATCCACTGCAGATCCGACATGCCAATAGGGCACGTAGAAGTGGATGGCCTGGGGTTCGAGGACTGGCTCAAGCGCCAAGAAGAGGTAGAGGAGGCTGGTGGCCTAGATGCCTGGAAGAGGGCCAAAGACGGGGACCCGGCGGCCTGGCTCCACAGGATAAGGATCGCCCAGGACATCTCGGAGGCGGCCCTCAGGACACACAGGGAGCTGTGCCAGGGGCGAAGTTAGCCGGAGTCGAGCCTACCCCACAGGGAAAAATCCTTTTACCCAGTGGCCGTTACGAGGGGTCCCACCAACCAGAAACACAGGGAAACGCCGTCACGAATGAGGCTGCTCGCGTGGGGCTGTCTTTCAGGCCCTCTCGTATATGCGCCCCTCCTCCCCCCAGCCGCTGGCGAGCCTCTCCCTCATCTCCCTCGCCATCTCCCGGGCCCTGGGCGTCGGGTACTCCCCTGTGACGCAGCCGAGACAGAGCTGGTCCCTTCCCATCCCGGTGCACCTCACGTATTCCTCAACAGGGAGGTAGCTGACGCTGTCTGCCCCCACCTCCCTCGCCACCCCCTCGGGGTCGAGCCTTGCGCCTATGAGCTCCCCGTATGTGGCCATGTCTACACCGTAGAAGCAGGGTCCCGTGATCCTGGGGAAGGTGATGAACAGGTGGACCTCCTCCGCCCCTGCCTCCCTGAACCTGGCCACGTTCCCCCGGGTCGTGTCCCCCCTGACTATGCTGTCGTCGACGACGGCCAGCCTCCTCCCCCTAACCTTCCTTCCCAGGATGTTCACCTTCCTGATGACCACGTTCCTCCTCTCCTCCTCGCCCGTGATGAAGGCCCTCTGGGTTACGTACCTGTGCCGCCTCGTGGCCATCTCCCATGGGAGCCCAGACTCCTCGTGGAAACCGTAGGCCGCGTCGTTCGCAGTCTCTGGGAGGCTTATCACCACGTCGCACCCTTCGGCTATGTCCTGGTAGATCATGGCCAGGGATGCCCCGAAACTCTTCCTGGCCTCGTAGACGTACTTGCCGTTGAATAGGGAGTCTGGCCTGGCGAAGTAGGCGAACTCGAAGGCGCAGAAGGCCCTCCGGCCGCATGGGGCCGCCCTCTCCATCGAGGCCTCCCCGTCCTCCACCTTCGCCACCTCCCCGGGCTCCAGTTCGTGATCGAATCCGATGCCGTTGATGTCGAGCCCCACGCTCTCAGAGCTGAAGGCTTGGACCCCATCGCCGCAGCCGTAGCAGAGGGGCCTGATCCCCATGGGGTCCTTGAAGGCGAATAGGGTCCCGTCGCCTGTGAGCCCTGCCACAGAGAAGGCGCCGTCCACAGACTCCATGCAGGCCCGGGCCGCCTCCTCCACCGAGCCCGTTTCCCTCAGCCCCTTGATGATGAGGAGGGCGAGGGCGTGGGTGTCTGAGCAGCTCCTTGGGGCCCCCGCCCTGTCCTGGAGGTTTCGGACGTTGACCACGTTCCCGTTGAAGGAGACGGCAAGCTGCGTCCCTCCCTCAGAGACCAGGATGGGCATCGCGTCCCTCTGGAGGGAGCCTACGTCCGAGGGCCCAGAGGTTGCGTAGCGGACGTTTCCTATCCCCACGTGGCCCCTCAGGACCCTTACCCTGCTCCTTATCCCCGCCTCGGTGATGGGTGGTATCAGTCCAAGGTCTGTGTGGCATTCTATCCCGTCGTTTAGGGTCGCGAATCCGTGGCTCTGGTGCCCCCTGTGGTTCTGGGCGAGCATCCCCCAGTAGAGGTATGGGAATGCCTCCCCCTCGCCGGCGTTTACCCCGAAGACCCCGCAGCTCTCCCTTAGGCTCACCCCAGCTCCTCCATCCCCTCGTCTACGGTCTTCAGGTCGAAGTCTTCGAGCTCCTTCCTCCCGCTGAGGACCTCGAAGGAGGCGACGCACCTCTTCGAGACCTCCCTCACCACCGGCCCGGGGATATCGGGGGGCTCCCCGTCCCCCACGTAGCCTACACGCCTCAGGTAGGCCCTTAGGAACTCCTTGTCGATGCAGCGGGCCTCCTGGGGGCGACCGGGCTCGTAGAACCTCTCGTCCCAGAACCTGGCGGAGTCGTGGGTGGGGGGCTCGTCTATCTGTATTAGGTCATTGCCGAGCCTACCGAACTCCAGCTTGAAGTCGGGGATGATGATGCCCCGGCGCCTGGCGATCTTCCTGTAGGCGTCGAATAGGCCGAGGGTCGCCTCCTCCAGCTCATCCCACTCCTCTCTTGTCACGAGCCCGGCGACTATTGCCTCCTCTCGGGTCATCTCCATGTCGTGGCCCTCCTCGCTCTTCGTCGTCGGGGTGATGACTACTTCTGGGAGCTCCTCTGCCATGACTAGGCCGCCGGGGAGCTCCACCCCGCTCACCTTCCTGGCCCCTTCCCTGTAAGCCCTCCAGGCGGAGCCGTATAGGTAGGCCCTGCAGACCCACTCAACGTCTATTCTATCGGCCTTAGCCACTCTCATGGTCCGAGGGTCTACGGACTCCAGGAAGTGGTTTGGGAAGACGCCCCGGGTCTCCCCGAACCAGAACTCCGATAGGGCGTTGAGGCTCTCCCCCTTGTGGGGTATGAGCGTGGGGTACACGACGTCGTAGGCGGATATCCTGTCGGTCGTGACTATGAGCATCTCTTCCCCGAGGTCGTAGACGTCCCTGACCTTCCCCCTCCTGGGCTGCCTCTCCCCGCAGAAGAGGTCGGAGGCCCCCAGGACCTCGACCTTCCCCCCTCCCAGGGGGTCATCGACAAGGTAGGACTCCCTCAAATCAGACACGGCCCATAATACATGGACGTAATGCGCCCTCCACTTATACGTTTTATGTTATCTATGGTTGTGTTTAAGTTTAGTTTTTACATCTTTGTGCAATTTTAAACCTCTATGCAACTTCCAGAAATATTTTAAACCGCAGAGAGCAGGGTCTGAGGGGAGAGAATTGAAGAGGGTCCTCATAGTTGGGGCAGGCCCCGCCGGCCTCTTCGCGGCCCACGAGCTGGCGGGGAGGTTCGACGTCACCGTCCTTGAGGAGAGGGGTTTCGTGGGGGGCTCGGGCCTCCACTCAGACGGGAAGCTCAACTTCCACCCCCAGATAGGGGGGGACCTCACAGAGTTCCTCCAAGAGGGGGAGGCCTGGGACCTTGTCCACAAAATAAAGGAGGTATTCGGGGAGCTGGGAGTCGAGGGGGCGGAATACGACGAGGCCGGGATGAGGAGGCTCGAGGCCCAGGCGGCTAAGGCCGGGATCAAGTTCGTGAAGATCGACCAGAACCACATAGGCTCGGACCGCCTCCCTGAGGTGATGGCAAGGATGAGGGGGCTCCTCGAGGAGGAGGGCGTCGACATACGCCTCAAGACGAAGGCGGAGGGCCTTGTCGTGGATGGGGGGAGGTTCGTAGCCGTGAGGGCCGCCGAGGGTGAGGTGCCCGCTGACGCGGTCCTCCTGGCCCCGGGACGCACTGGCTCCCAGTGGCTGATAGGGGAGATGGAGCGCCTTGGAGTGGGGATGAGGTTCAACCCCCTCGACATAGGGGTCAGGGTCGAGGTCCCCAACGAGGTGATGGAAGAGATCATCTACGGCTTCGGGGCATGGGACCCAAAGTTCCACCTATACACACCCAGCTACGACGACTTCGTCCGAACCTTCTGCGTCTGCCCCAGGGGATACGTCGTTAAGGAGGCATACGAGGACACCATCTTCGGGGTGAACGGCTACTCCAAGCACGGGGAGGGGGGACCGAACACCAACTTCGCCCTCCTCGCCCGCCTCACCCTAACCCAGCCCCTCGAGAACACCACCGAGTACGGTCGAAGGATAGCCCAGCTTGCGAACACCTTGGGGGGGAGGCGCCCCCTCCTCCAGCGCCTCGGGGACCTGAGGGGGAACAGGAGGAGCACCTGGGAGCGCATTGAGCGAAGCTACGTGGAGCCCACTTTCAGGGACGTGACCCCCGGAGACATATCCATGGCCTACCCCCACAGGATCGTCCGGGACGTCCTTGAGGGCCTTGAGATGCTAGACAGGGTTATGCCGGGGATCGATTCCGACTCCACCCTCCTTTACGCGCCTGAGATAAAGTTCTACGCCATGCGTATAAGGACGGACGGAAGCCTGAGGACGGCCATCCCCAACCTATACGTAGCAGGGGACGGAGCTGGGGTCTCCCGGGGGATCGTGGGGGCGGCCGCGACGGGGATAATAGCAGCCAGGGGAATCTCGTCGAACCTGAAAGTTGAATAGGGCCAGGGGGACCGGAGGAGGCCGGGATGGGGAGCACGCGATCCAGCATCAGGTCTGCTCTGAGTGTGCGTCTTATGAGAAATGGGGGCCTCGGTGAAGGTTCGGGTCTGTGGGCCCTCAGGTTACGTCCCCTGACTCCTCTATCTTGGTGTCCTCGTATGGGGCGGCCACCCTCCTGTAGAACTCTAGCTTGCAGCACTCTAGGACCCCAACAGCCCTGTTGAGGTTGAAGTACCTGAGGGGGTAGGCCTCCTTCAGTATCTTCGTTATGACGTAGTTGAGCTCCCCGTCTATCCGCTCCACGGGCTGAGCCTTCAGGATGCCGGTGAGCTCCCCGAGCACCCCCTCGTATTTAACCCTGTCCTCCGGCTTTATGTAGGGCAATCCATCACCTCGATCCCAAGGTGGGAGGAAGCCCCTTAAAGGCTT
>CAYGAH010000010.1:0-32743 GCA_964347685.1 uncultured Candidatus Bathyarchaeia archaeon
CATTATGGCGGAGTCCACCCCCCTGAACTTGAAGGCCCTGTATGCCGCGCCGGTTATGTAAAAGGCGAGCATCCCGAAGACCGTCACGGACAGGGGCGTGAAGACGTTGAAGTAGACGAAGTCGTACACAGGGTGGTTTATAGTGTAGAAGACCCCTATGAAGGTCATCACCGCCAGGGTGGCGAGCAGGACAATGTTGTACCAGTACCCCGCATCACGCCTCTGGATCAGGCTCAAGTTCCTCCTGACGATGCTCACGGTCCCTATCCCAACCGCGAAGGCGGAGAGAACGACGCCCCAGCCGGTCAGGAGGGAGGACGTCTCGCGGAGGGTTGCGTTCGAGACGAAGTAGTCGACGAGGACGATGATCCCCACCACGAAGGTTATGGCGACGGGTATGTCCCTTCTTATCAGTTCAGACATCTCGACCCCCCTATGTCCTCAAAAGGTTGATCAGCCACTGGTTCCCCAGGATCACCAGTATGACGCCCAGGAGCGTCAGGGATATGGCGATTATCTTGTTTGCGTCCTGCCCCCGTATCGACCTAAGTTGTGTCACGTCCTTCGAAAGGTAGGCCCCGGCCGCGAATATCTCCTCCCCTATCAGGGCGTAGTCGCATGAGGCTATGAAGAAGGGCGTCTGGAAAACGCTCTGGGTGCCCGCAAGCTGCATCGCCCCTGCGGTGTAGGCGGCCTCTGCGAACATCAGCGCCTCGGCGGCGAAGGGGCCCACCATCACGTTGGAGGCCGGTTGCTCCCTCGCGAAGGTCCCCAGGACCCCCGAGGCGTAGGCCCACTGCTGCGTGCCGAAGAAGCGTATCTGATCCTCTGAGAAGGCATCGATGTTACCTGATTCCGCGTACCCCTGTCTGACTATCTCGGCGGCCAGGGGTATTATCTCTGGCGATGCTATGGAGACGATCAGACTGGCCCCCATCCTGCCGGCCTCGCGTGAAAGGTTCTCAAGCACGCTAAGCCCGGCAAGTATGGAGGCGGCATTGGGCCCTCTCAAACCTACGTCCCGCGTGTATCCAAGGGTAAAGTGTATGGGCCTCCCCATCTCCGACGCTCGGCCTACCATCTCGGGTAGGGCGTTGAGCGCAGGGATCTGACGCACCCGTAGGGGCTCGGCCCTTTTGACTATGGACAAGTAGTAGACTATTATCGCAGACATCAGTATCAGGTAAAACAACTGCACGATTCTTCCCTCTACAAAGACAGACATTGTTTTTCCCTTTGAATAGACTTAAAATGACAGAATAAAAACCTTTCAATTTGATTTAAACCTTTTTAACCTCCGAAATAAAAATTTTTATTATATTATCAAATTATTCATTAAAATATTTTAATAAAAATTAAAAACATTAATCTTTATATTTTTTCTATATAAAAATTTAATTTTAAACAATATTTTTAAAATATTCCCATTACGTTCTCCCCTCTTATCTTGTCTATGGTCGCCTCGTCCATCCCCCTCTCCCTTAATGCCTTGAACAGGTTGCCCACCTTTGCCACCGTCTCCAAGCCTTCAGGGTATGGGTGCAATTTTTTGCCGTATATCTCTCCGGAGGGGTCCAGGGCCTTTATCCTGTGCTTGAATGTGTCCTCTATGTAATCAACGTAGTCCGTCCCTATCCCCACGCGGTCGGGGCCGACGAGATCGACGATGTGATCGATGTGATCGACCACGTCGCCCACGTCCGGCCTGTCCCAGGAGACCATGGTGGGGTGCATGCTCAACCCGACCATCCCTCCTCGGTCGGCTATCGCCCTTATCTGCCCGTCTGTCAGGTTCCTGGGGTTGTCGCAGACTGCCCTGCTGTTCGAGTGGGAGGCAACCACCATGGCTCTTGACGTGGAGTCGAGTATGTCCTTGACCCCCCTGTCAGATGCGTGGGACACGTCTACGATGATCCTAAGGTCCTCAAGCCCCCCCACGAGATCTATCCCGGAGTAACTCAGGCCCGAAGCATCCCTCTCCCCGCATCCGTCGACGTAGACGTTCCTCCGGTTTCCTGACATGGTGAAAAGCCTCACCCCCAGTTCGTGCAGCATCTCCAGAAGGCTCGTGTCCGAACCGATCGTAGAGTAGCTCGCCGCTAGGACGCAGGCGAACTTCCCCCCTTTTATCACATCCCTCGCCTCCGAGGATGATTTGACGAGGGCATAGCCGCCGTCGGAGGCCCTCAGTTCCTTGTAGAAAATTGCCGCCTCCCTGAGGCTGGCAGCCGGGAGGAACACCAGATCGAGGCCCCCAGCGACCAGGTTCGGCAGATGGCGCCTCGCAAATACGTCCGTCTCGCCAAACATCTGCCTGCGGGACTCCACGTCCGACAGTATGGGTCCTCCGTATAGGCTAGCACCGATCTTCATCCCAAAACCCCCGGAATGAAGGATACCGCCTCGAAAGATTTAAAGTAAGTGATATGTAAACGTCCGGCGTGGTCGCATGGCCCCCTTCAGGGAGCCCTCGTTATCGGCGCCGTCTTCTCAGGGTCCACGACGGCGTCGATGAGGGACGGCTTTTCTGAGGCGAAGGCCTCTTCCAAGGCGGTCTCAAGCTCGTCCGGGGTCTCTGCCCTGTAACCCTCCCCTCCGCAGGACCTGGCGTACCCTGCGAAGTCGGGGTTTGTGAGGGCCGTCCCGAATGGGGGGTAGCCGTACATCCTCTGCTCCTTCTCTATGTTCTTTATCTTCCCGTCGTTGAAGACCACAACCTTTACGGCCAGGCCGTCTCGCACGGCGGTTGTGAAGTCTGCCATGAGCATCCCGAACCCCCCGTCCCCGTTCACGGCTATCGCCTGCCTGTCCGGGTAGGCTACCTTCGCTGCTAGGGCTGCTGGGAAGGCGAAGGCCATGCTCGCCATGTTCGCGGAGAGGAGGGTCCTCTCCCCGTCGCACGTGTAGTACCTGTAGAACCAGTATGTGTGGTCTCCGGAGTCCACGGTGATTATGGCGTCCCTGTCGGCGTGCCTCTTCATCGCCTGGATCAAGAACCCTGGGTGGATGGGGACCGACCTGTCAGAGGCGTAGCCCTCTATCTCCCTCCTATGCTCCTCCCTAAGCTTGTTGATCGCCCCGAAGTACTCCTCGTCTGGTTCCTTAGGCGAGACCCTCCCCAGCAGCATCTCCACGGCCTTCTTTGCGTCCCCACAGACCCCCACCTTCACTGGGAAGCTCTTCCCGACCTTCACGGGGTCTATGTCCACCTGGATGATGGGGAGGTCTGGCACGAGGTTCCTCTGCCTGAAGCCCGAGCCCAGGACAACTACCAGGTCAGCCTCCCTTATTGCCCTCGCGGCATAACGGGTGCCCAGGGAGCCCAGCACCCCCACTGCGAGCCCGTGGGTCTCCGGCACCACCCCCTTAGCCCTGGTCGTCGTCGCGATGGGGGCCGATATCCTATCCGCGAGCCTGACCACCTCCCCGCCGCAGTGCCTCATCTCCCAGCCGCCCAATATGAAGGGCCTTCTGCTCTCGTCGATGAACTCAACGGCCCTGTCGATCTCCTCCTCAGAAGGGTCGGGGAGGCACCTGAAGAGGTGCTCCTCCGGCACCCAGACCTCGTCCCTGAGCCCCAGAGTTAGGACGTCCGTCGGGAGGCTCATCATGGCTGCCCCTCTGTTGTGGTATGCCTTCTTGACAGCGTGCATCGTCAGGTTTATCGCCTGGGAGGGGCTGGCAACGGCCTCGTGGAAGAAGGTGAAGGGAGCGAATATCTCTATCTCGTCTATCTCCTGGAGGGACTCGCTCCCCAGGAAGACCTGGGAGACCTGCCCCGCCAGGGCGAGGACGGGGGCCCTGTCCGTGGAGGCGTCGACGAGCCCGGTTATGAGGTTGGTGGCCCCGGGCCCCGCTATCGAGAGGCAGACCCCGAGCTCGTCGGTGAGCTTCGCGTATGCGGAGGCCATGAAGGCAGCGGTCTCCTCGTGCCTCGTCAGGGTGAAGCTTATCTCCCCCTCCCTCTTCCTCAGGGCGTCGACCAGGGGCAGGATGGAGTCCCCCGGGATTCCGAAGACGTGCCTCACCCCGAGGGCTACCAGCTGGGCGACTATCTTGTCCCCCACGTTGTAGGGGACCTCCTCTGGCGCCTCCACCCCCTCCAGAAGGGTGAAGGCGGACTTTGGGGCGCCGCAGACGGGGCAGATCCAGGTCGGGGGGAGCTCCCCGAAGGGCTTCCCCTCCTTCTCCTCGTCGTACACGTAGTTGCAGACGGTGCATCTCCACTTGGCCATGTGGACCGTTAAAGACTGGTTTTACATTAAATATAAACTGAGCATTTGCCTGTTGGTCTTTGATCCCCATTTCCTTAAGAGTCACTTCACGATAAATTTTGACAGGGTCTTTTTTGGATAAATGGGAGGACATTATGCGGAAGATGAAGCAGATGCCCGAGGGGGAGAGGAGGAAGCAGATCGATGAGGCGATGGGGATGTGCATATGCCCCCAGTGCCCAACATACGCGGGCACAGGGGAGGAGAATGTCTATTTCTGCGGGACCGCTGAGAGCAACGTCATCACCGAGGAGGAGGGCTGCATCTGCGGAATCTGCCCCGTCGTGGAGCGCATGGGGCTGACAAGGCTCTACTACTGCACCAGGGGAAGCGAGGCCCAGCAGAGAGGAGTTGAGATCTGAGGAGGCGCCCCCGTTTTTATTCGCCTCCCTCGGATGACTGTTTGAACCGCCCAGATTTTAACGCCTTTTTGCAAAATTCGGGGGGTGACGTCCCCATTTTCTTAGTCAAAATGTTAATAAACATCCCCACCGAAAGAAGGTTCTAAAACCGAGAGTGTGATGGATGGGTTTCCGTGATAAGTTTGTGAACGCGGAAAAAGCCCTCACCTTCAACGACGTCATCCTCCTCCCCGGCTGGACTACCCTCGAGCCAGGGGAGGCGGACGTCACCACCAGGGCCACAAGGGGGGTCGAGGTAAACGTCCCCTTCGTCTCATCCCCCATGGACACGGTGACAGAGAGCGAGATGGTCATAGCCCTCGCCCGCCAGGGGGGCCTAGGGGTCCTCCACAGGAACTGCACCGCCGAGGAGGAGGTGGCGATGGCCAGGGCGGTAAAGAGGGCGGAGGCCCTCATAATAAGGGACGTAATCACCGTGGGGCCCGAGACCACCGTAGAGGAGCTCCTCCGCCTCATGGACGAGCACAAGATAAGGGGGTTCCCCGTCGTGGAGGAGGGGGACAGGCTCGTCGGGATAGTCACATGGAGGGACGTCAGGCTGGCGGAGAGCGGGCTCAGGGTAGAGGACGTTATGACAAGGGAAGTGGTCACTGGCACGGAGGAGACGAGCCTAGAGGAGGCTAAGAGGGTCCTCCACGAGCACCGCATAGAGAAGCTACCGATAGTCGACGGGGAGGGGAGGGTGAGGGGCCTAATAACCATGAAGGACATCACCCTCAAGGGCACTTACCCAGAGGCCGTAAGGGACGGGGAAGGGAGGCTCATATGCGCAGCGGCCATAAGCCCCTTCGACCTTGAGAGGGCAAGGGCCCTGGACGAGTACGTTGACGTGATAGTGACCGACGTCGCCCACTTCCACAACAGGAACTGCTTCGAGGCCACGAAGAAGGTGCTCAGGGAGGTCTCCGCCGAGGTGGTGGTCGGGAACATAGGCACCTACGAGGCTGCGGAGGACTGCCTCACGAAGCTCGAAGGAGTCGCTGGCCTGAGGGTGGGGATAGGGAGCGGCTCCATATGCACCACAAGCGTCGTCACAAGGGCGGGAGCCCCGACCCTATACGCTGTCTCCCAGGCGGCGGACGCAGTGAAGGAGTACGGCGGCGACGTCCCCATAATAGCAGACGGGGGCCTCAGGAACCCCGGAGACATAGCGGTGGCCCTTGGGGTTGGGGCCTCATGCGCCATGATGGGGAACGTCTTCGCGGGGACAAGCGAGAGCCCGGGGCGCCTGGTCGCCATGGAGGGCAGGTACTACAAGGAGTACTATGGGATGGGGAGCTCCAAGGCGAGGAAGAAGAGGTTCGTCCAGGACAGGTACTCCCAGCCATCGAAGACGATAGCCGAGGGCGTCGAGGGCTGGGTCCCATACAGGGGGAGCGTCTCAGACATAGTGGCCGAGTACGTCGGGGGCCTAAGGGCCGCCATGGGATACGTCGGCGCCTCGACCATCCAGGAGATGTGGGAGAAGGCGAGGCTCGCCCTCGTCACCGAGAGGGGCTCAGAGGAGATAAGGGCCCACGACATCCTGCTGCCCGGGTCCAACAGAGGACCCTGAGACGGGAACCCCATTTTTAACTTTCCGAGCCTTCTCGGCCTAGTAAAGCTGGATGCGGAACCGCCAAGGCTCAGGAGATGGTTCTCGGCCGTAACCACTAAATCTATGGACCCCACCCGGACCATCTATCCGGGCGCGGTCTAGTATATCTCTGTAGAGAACTTGGTTGTCCCGAAAGGCTCCTTTGTGCGTGATTCCGCCAGGACTGTCCCGTCCCTGAGCTTGATCCTGATGGTCAGAGCACTCGTTGAGCCGTCCAGCTTACTGGCCTCTACGTTGAGCACCCACTTCTCATCTTCGGGCCTCATGAGTATCTTTTCCTGCCTTCCGAAGCCCGACCAGGACCTCTCTGAGCCGTTTGATATGGTCACGTTCCAGTGCTCATAATAGTCAACCTCCAGGAGGACCTCGTCCACCTCCTCGTGGTCCAGCAGACCCACGAGGAGCATGTTGCTGACTACCGCCAACGCGCAGAAGAACGACAGTAATACGCCTACCTTCACCAGGTTGCCCATTTCCACGCGCAGTTAAAACTTCGTAGAAATATTCATGTATTTTATGGAGTGGAAATCAGGAGCGAAAACATGAAGTCCGTCCCCTGAGAAGGGAAATTCTTCAGCCTAGGACCTTCATGATGAGGGTCAGGTTGCAGAAGCCAGCGTAGAAGCGCAGAAGGCCGACTGCGGCCATGACCTTCATGGACAGGCCGAAGGTCGTGCGGGACCCTGAAAAGGCCACGATCAAGCTATAAAATACCCCCATGAACATCAGGATTGCCTCGACTTCGTGCCAGACTCCCTGCTCCATCAAGAGCTGTACCGTGGGGTTCTTCTCCTGCAGGGATGGGAGGGCGACTCCGTACCCAGTGGTCAGGTGGTCGAATGCGCAGCCCATAGAGAATATTAGGACCACGATAAACGCTACCCTCTCCCTGGAAAGCCCGTTCAGGATGTCATGGATCCAGGCGGCCCAGCGCCCTGAAGAGGCATCGGGCCCTTTGCCTGTTCCGCCGACAACGTCCTTTCTGTTCCTCATCGTTCTCGAAGATATAGCCACGCATCCTTTATTAGAGGAATCTGCTGGAATGCCCTGAAACGGTTGTTTCTGTGGTCACTGATCCATATCAGGGCCGCAGGAATCAATAGAAAATCAACATAAATTATGAAAAAATTTGAATAATCTGTTTAAATTCAAATATAATAAATCAATTAACGATAAATGACGGTTAAACGGTGGAAATTAGCCTCAGAACCACACCACAGGCGTTTCATGGGAGCATCTTCCCGCCTCGAAGACTCAGCCCTCATGACGCCAAAGCCCATACCAGAGTGGTCGCGAGCAGCTTTCCGACGGTTCCATCGCTCCTTAACATTCATTAAGCGTCCATATCCCGCCGCCTTCCCCCACCCAAACCCGACACAAAAACACGCACATCGGGACTGTAAGACCCAAACCCGCCAGAGACGTTGGCCCGACACGGACCCACAGGGGTTTTGAGGATAAAGCTAATTACCTTCATCGAATAGGCTATCACAAAAGTTGGGGTCTGATGCCTAGTGATCGAGAGAGCCCTGATAAGCGTGTATGACAAGGGCGGCCTGGGGGAACTCGTCTCCGCCCTTGAAGAATTTGGGGTCGAAATCGTGAGTTCTGGGGGCACAGCGAGGAGGATAAGGGAGTTGGGCTACCCCGTCAGGGAGGTTGCGGATTACACGGGCCACCCCGAGAGCCCCGGGGGGCTGCTCAAGACCCTCCACCCCAGGGTCCACGGGGGGCTGCTTCTGAACCCAGACGACCCCCTGCACAGGGAATACATGGAGCGCCAAGGCATAGAGCCCATCGACATGGTGGTCGTGAACCTCTACCCCTTCGAGGGGGCCGCGGCGATGGGGGCGGGCCTCGAGGAGGCCGCAGAGAACATAGACATAGGGGGCCCAACGATGATAAGGGCGGCCGCGAAGGCGGCCCTCCTGTACGGCAGGGTGACGGTCTTGGTTGACCCCTCCCAGTACGGTGAGGTGATCGAGGCCCTCAGGGCCGGAGGGGGGGACACCACCCCTGGGCTCAGGAGGAGGCTCGCTTTGGAGGCATTCAGGAGGACCGCGGGGTACGACTCGGCCATAGTAGAATACCTCGAGGAACTGGAGGAGTGAGTATGTCGAAGTCCATGAGGAAGAAGTACAGCACAGCCCTCGGGGAGGAGTATCCCGAGGAGGTAAGGATATTCATAGGGGACAGGGAGACTGTTTACAGGAAGGCCATGAGCCTTAGGTACGGGGAGAACCCCCACCAGCCCGCCGCCTTCTACGCACCCACCGAGGGCCCCCTCACTGTCGGAGCCATGAGGGTGCTGAAGACTGGGAAGGGGGGCCTAAGCATGACAAACGTCGAGGACGTGAACAACAGCCTCCGGATAGTCAGCTACTTCGAGGAGCCAGCCTCCGCCGTGATGAAGCACGTCAACCCCAGCGGGGTGGCGGCTCGGAACAGCCCCGAGGAGGGCCTCAGGGAGACCTACATAAAGGCCAGGGACTGCGACTCCCAGGCCGCCTTCGGAAGCGTCGTCGGCTTCAACTCGGAGGTGGACACGGAGACGGCTGAGGAGATAATGGGCACCTACGTCGAGGCCGTCGCGGCCCCCGGCTACGAGGAGGGCTGCATGGACATCTTCGAGGAGAAGAAGAGCTTCAGGGTCATCCAGGTGGGCGGCCTAGAAAAGATGAGCAGGTTCGTCGGAGACCCCCTACGCCCCCTAGACATAAGCGTCCAGATGGACGGCAGCATAGTCCTCCAGGCGCCGATGCTCACTAAGATCAGGGGGCCCGGGGACCTTCACTTCGTCACTGAGAGGGAGGCGACGCCGCGGGAGGTGAGGGACCTCCTATTCAGCTGGTACGTCTGCATGAACGTCCGAAGCAACGGGGTGGTCCTGAGCAAGGACAGAGCCACCATCGGCGTGGGCACCGGGCAGCAGGACAGGGTTACGGCCGTGAAACTCGCCCTAGAGAAGGCTGTTGATCGAGGCCATGGCGAGAAAGTCCCAGGCTCTGCGCTCGCCTCTGACGGCTTCTTCCCCTTCAGGGACTCGATAGACCTCTTGGCTGAATACGGAGTCACCTCGTGCGTCCAGCCCGGAGGCTCCATCCAGGACAAGGAGGTGATCGAGGCCTGCGACGAGCACGGCATAGCCATGGCCTTCACCGACGAGAGATGCTTCCGCCACTTCTGACCATTTTTCACAATCAAACAATAAAATGCCGTTCAGAAGGCCCGTAAAACCTCTTTTAGGAAAAAATTGGAGCTTGATTGAACGGGAGAGGGGCAAGGCTTGGCTCGATGAGACAAAGAAACCCTTCGGTTGGGCGTCTAGGCGGGGTCCCGCCAGAGGGGGGATGTGCTGCAGTGGGGCCCCCCCAGCATGTCAAGGTAGCTGTCCTCCCACTCCTTCACCCTGACGCCGTGGTCCCGGAGCTCCTGATTGGTCCTCCTGTTCCTCCTGTAGGCGATGACGAGGTTGGGCTTTATGGCCACTATGTTCGGGGCCCCCCGGGCCTGCTCCATCAGGGCCGCCATGAGGTGCCCCAAGTCGTTCTCCTCCTCGGGCCTGCCTCCCACGTAGATGATGCCGTCCTCCTCCAGCTTCCCCTCCCTCACCAGAAAGTCGATCAGGCTCGGCTCCACCCTCTTCAGCCTGGGCTCTCCTCCCCTGTTCTCGTAGACGGCGCAACGACCCGCCTCCCTGAAGTCGTCTGGGTGCACCAAGGGCCCCATGGGCCTGTCGTAGGCCTCGCTCTGGGCCCTGACCGCCTCCAGGGCCTTCAACAGCAGCCCCTTGGGGGGCATACCCCCGACCAGCTCGGAGTCGAAGTAGTAGGGCATGACTAGGGCCTTCCTCGGCGCGGGGTAGTTTATGACCACGTCAAGGTGCATGTAATCCATGGCTGGGCAGTCGGCCATCCTCACCGAGCATATGTACCTAAGCTCCCCTTCCCTGTCCGCCTCGAAGAGCCTCCTGGCGGCCTCCATGAAGCCAGTCTGGGTGGACCTCTGCCCCACGCCTATCGCAATGGTCTCATCGTCTATTATCTGGGCATCCCCGCCCTCGACGCAGGGGGGCTCCGTGAAGACCCCCTCGGCGCCGTTGGCGTCGTACACGATCTCGGTGTTCCGACTCAGCTCCGGGTCGTGCTCGTAGCAGAGCCTCACGACCCTAGGCTCGTGCATCCTGCTGTATCGCCTCATTTTGCATATTACGGTCCCGACCTGGGTGGTGAAGGACGTGTCCCTTGGGTAGGGCCATGCCACCCTCCTGAAGTCCGGGAGGACGACCCTGTCGGACCCCTTGTCATAGTAAGGCTCGGAGGGGGATCCCCAGAGGAGATGGTCGAGGGTCAGCTCCTCGGCTTCTGGAGCAAGCTTCGAGCCCCCCCAGACCCCCTCGACGATCCCCCGCCTCTCCTCGACAGTGGCGCTCTCCAAGACCCTCCCCAGGATCGAGGTGACCTCGAAGACCCTGACCCCCTCCTCCTCTAGAAACTTCGGCAGCTGAAGCCACTGCTCGTGGCCCCCGTCCATCTGGGGGTGGGGACACCTGGCAAGGTAGTGGGCGTTAGACTCTATGCCTGAGAAGGGGAGGCGCCCCTCCCAGAACTGCTCCACGGAGTCCTGGACCAGCACGGCGCGGAGCCTCCCAGACTCGGACTTCACAGTCCACATGGGTACGGAGGGGCTCCGAATCCCTAAAGGGTTTACGAGGCTTAAAAACGGGAGAATCCATGGGGGCCTGGATGCTTGGAACAAACGCCCTTCAAAATGCCTTGTTCGTGGCAATTGGGGACCAAAATTCGGCTAGCTTATAAACGTGGGGAGCAACGGATTTGTGGCGCCAAATCCATATTGTTTTTTTAACCGGCTCTCGGATTATTAAAAGGATAAAACGTAGAACGGGGATATTCATCCGAATGAAGGATTATCAGAGGCTAGCACTCTTCCTGGTAGTGCTCCTCCTCTCCCTGGGGATGCTCTCCACGGCTATAAACCTACTCGGGGACATAAGGGACCTGGACCTCGAGGAGGACGTCCCCGGGAGGGCGCCCCCTTCGTCGGACCCCGCCGGCCTCACAAGGTCGATGGGGGAGGAGGTCCAGGTCGACTCTGTGCCAGGGACAGTCATCCCATACCTCTTCGAGATAGACGGAGCCCCCAAGACGGTCTACATCAGGAGGAAGGCCCTCGAGGTATACGTGAACGGGAGCTGGAGGCAGAGGGAGGACGCGGAATTCGAGCCCTACAGGGGCAACGTCATCTACGACAGGGGCATAACCCACGACCCCATAGAGTACGTGGAGTTCATGGTCACACCCCTGGCCAGGCTGAGGGGCTACGTCCCCGTCGTCCTCAACACATACCGCCTCGACTTCAACGGCACCCTGAACAGGTACCCAGAGCTTCAGGCATTCGAGTCCCCACAGGACTTCGAAGACCCCTACTGGGTGAAATACACCAGGTACGAGTTCCCAGAGGCGGTCCTCGACCAGGCAGAGCCCTTGAGGTACGAGGACTCCCTGGAGATATCCCCCGAGATCGCGGGCAAGATAAGCAGGATGGCGAGGGAGATCACGGGGCAGGCCGACACCCCGTACGGGAAGTACATGGCCATCGAGGAGTACCTGAGGGACACCTACACATACAACGAGAACTTCACCTCTGCGCCCGTAGGGGAGGACCCAGTCGCTTGGTTCCTATCCGGGAGGGGCGACGGAGGCATATGCACCCACTTCAACTCGGCCTTCGTCCTCCTGGCCCGCTCCGTTGGGCTACCGGCGAGGGCGGTCAGCGGCTTCAGGGTGAGGCCGACACTGGACCATCAGATAGTCCCCCCCCAGTACGCCCACCTCTGGGCGGAGGCCCCCTTCGAGGAGCTTGGCTGGATCACCTTCGACGCCACCCCCGAGAGGACCAAGGAGGTGGAGGGGGAAGCGGAGATGATAGGGACCATCACAAACATAACAGGGAACAGCCCATACGCGGTGAAGGGGAGGCAGTTCTACGTCTGGGGGACCGTAACAATGGTGAACGGCTCCGCGGTAGACGGGCTAGACGTGGAGATATACGTAGCCCTAGGCAAGGTCACCAGCGCCGACGAGTCGGCGACGATGTGCGGCCTCGGGGTGGTGAGGAACGGGGTCTTCAACATAACCTGCGAGGCCACCCCTGACCTTGAGATAGGGGACTACAACCTCACGGCCCACACGGTGGGAGCAGGCAGGTACAAGGAGTCCTGGAGCGACCCACCCATCAGGATCATGACCACCACCCAGACGTCCCTCCAAGGGCCTTCAACGGTCTACGTGGGGCAGAACGTGACCCTCAGGGGGCAGCTCCTGGACAGCTCCAACGGGATGCCCGTCCCCAACATGGCCGTCATGCTGGAGATCGGCGGGGAGGTGGTCGAGCTGACCACGGACGGGTCTGGGAGGGTCTCCTACACCCTCGCCTTCGACTCTGAGGGGGAGAGGAACGTGACCCTGAGCCTCCCGGACACAGACTACTACCTGGGCTCAAACAGCACCTTCGGAATCTCCATAACCATCCCACCGGAACAGAGGGGCCTCCTATACATGATCACGACCTTCCCGTACAACGTAATCACCGTGGCGACCTGCGCCGTCGCCCTAGGCACCGTGGCGGTCTACGTGAGGCGAAGGAGGCAGGTGGAGGAGCCCGTGGAGGAGACCCTCGTGATAGACACGGGCCCCGCCCTGGAGGACGACCTCCCCCTCACCTTCGAGACCTACAAGGAGGGAATCGTGAAGCTTTTCAACCGCTTCTACTCCACCTCAAGGAGGAGGTACCCCGAGATAAGGGAGAGCATGACCCCAAGGGAGTTCGAGATGATCATGCTGAGGAAGATACCCAGGAGCGGGGCCGCCGCCCTGGACGACCTTGTGACATCATTCGAGATAGCAGACTACAGCACCTCGAACCCCTCGAGGCACGACTTCGACAGGTGCCAGGCGACCGTGGAACTGATAGTGGAGTTCATGGAAGATGGAGAGGGAGACGAGGAGTAGGCTCATAAGGAACACCCTCTACTACGGCGCCGTCGCCTCTGTGCTAGCCTGGCTCATCCTTTACGGGGACTACACCCTGGGGGACTTCTCCAACTTCCTCCCCTACCTAACCCCCAACATAGCTGCCATAAGCCTCTCTGCCATCCTAGTACCCGCCCTTGGCTCCATAACTATAATATACTTCGCGAGCCTCTTCGGGCTGGCATTCGAGGGGCCCATAACAAACGCGATAGTTGGGGCCATGTACGCGGCGGGGATGGCGGTATTCTTCGGCCTCTTCCTGATCATGGTGCCGGGCTCTGAGAACCTCAGGAGGGCGGGCCTCCTATTCATGGCCGCCTTCGGCATCCTCGTCCTGAACAACATCCTCTCAACCCTCTCCCGGATCTGGAAGGTGAACGCCCTAAGGGTGCTCGGAGGAAGCGCCACCATATACGTTGTCGGCCAGCTGTTCATCCAGCTCATAGGCCTATTCATGGGCCCCGCGGGCTCCGCCCTCCCCGAGGGCCACGCAGCAATAATCAACGACATGATAAACTTCGGCTTCACCGCAGCCGCAGTCATCTCCCTGCTGGGCCTTTTCAAGACCTCCCAGAACCCCTACCTCGCCGCTCTGGGCGACTTCACCTCGAGCTACTTCTTCGTCCTCTCCTTCAGCCTAATAGGCTCCCTCTACGTGAACCTGATCTGGGGGGAGCTTGGGCTGGTCTACCCCCCAATCCAGCAGCTCTCCCCATACATAGAGTGGACTGGGATAGTGGTGGTCGCAGCCCTCATATTCACAATAATGAGGAGGGGGATGAAGGAGTCCCTGACCGCGCCCACGGAGGTGGGGGAATGGGCGAAGCACGTCCAGGACGTGAGCATAACCAAGGGGGAGGAGCTCGTCGGATTCACGGAGATAGTCGACGAGTTCGTCGAGGCGGGGAGGAGGGAGAGGCTCCTGGTGAGGATGTTCAACTACCTAGAAGAGAACAGGGTGCCAGAGGCGGACATAACCCGGACCCTGTCGGGGCTGATCAACTACGAGGACGAGAGGCCCCCCGCCTTCGCCTGGAGGGGGAGGATCTCCGCCGTAGAGAGGGAGAACGAGAGGAAGAGGCTCGAGACCCTCAAGAGGACGGTGAACAGGATCACCTCCCTTGGGGTGGAGAGACCCACCATCTTAAAAGATGGGACCGACGCTGAGGTATCGGGCTCCCCCTCGAGCTCCATGGACCAGGTCTCAAGAATGGATAGGTGATGTGTGATGATGCGTGTGAACCAAGTGAGCGCGATCTCGTCTGCGATCCTTGAAGCGATAAGCAGGTTCTTCGTAGGTAACAGGATACTCCTTAGGAAGCTTCTGGCGTCGAGCCTAGCCAACGGCCACGTCCTCTTCGAGGACTACCCAGGCCTGGGGAAGACCCTTCTGGCGAAGACCTTCGGGAAGATGACGGGCTGCCAATGGAAGAGGGTGCAGTTCACCCCCGACCTCATGCCCTCCGACATCATAGGCACCAGGGTCTGGAGGATGAGGGAGGCGGGATTCGTCCTGGAGAAGGGCCCAGTCTTCACCCACATACTGCTGGCCGACGAGATTAACAGGTCCCCCCCAAAGACCCAATCCGCCCTCCTCGAAGCGATGGAGGAGAGGCAGGTCACCATAGAGGGGGAGACCCACAGGCTGGAGGCCCCCTTCTTCGTGATGGCGACCCAGAACCCGATAGAGATGGAGGGGACCTACCCCCTGCCCGAGGCACAGATGGACAGGTTCCTGCTGAAGCTGTCGACGGGATACGTTGACAACCTTGAGGAGGAGAGCCTCATCCTGAAGAGGAGGATAGACTGGCAGTCCGACGACCCAACGAGGCTGATGCGCCCGATAACCGACCAGGAGACCTTCGTCTCGATGCAGCAGTTCATAGAGAGGGGCATCTACGTCGACGACCAGATCCTCGACTACATCAGCAGGATAGTGCGCCTCACAAGGGAGCACCCAGTCGTCGAGGTGGGGGCGAGCCCTAGGGGGGGCCTTGCCCTCCTCAAGGTGGCGAGGGCCCACGCAGCCATATCGGGGCGAGACTTCGTTACCCCGGACGATGTGAAGATGTTCGTCGCGGACGCCCTCGGGCACAGGATGATAATGAAGATGGAGTACGCCCTGGAGGGGACATTCAGCGTCGACGCCATCCTCAGGGAGATCGTGGGCCAGGTGGAGGTCCCCAAGACATACATGGTTAGAGGGTGAGGAGGCGGTTGCTCGCCCGGGACACCCTTGAGCTCGTCATAAGCTCTGTGACCTTCATAGTCATGGGTATGTTCCTGGGGAACCTCATCCTCATCACCCTGGGCCTCTTCCCCATCTTGTTCATCTCCCTTGGGATCATCATAGGGCAGCCTGAGGTCACGGAGGTCGGTAGGAAGGGTGAGGACCTCAAGGTCTGGATAGACGATCAGGTGGGGGACTCCATAACCGCCCGCATATCCGGTGGCCCTGGGGTGGTGACCGTGGGGGACGTCCTCCCCAAGTTCTTCAGGCTGGAGGAGGGCACCAACTTCAAGGCAGTCTGGAAGGGCCTCGCGGAGGTTGAGGTGGAGTTCGGCTACAAGGCCGCCTGCGCCAAGAGGGGATACTTCGAGATAGGAGGGGTCTCCTGGGAGGCCCGCCACCCCCTCCAGATAACCCAAAACGATATGGGGGAGACCCCTGCCCCCAGGACCTACCTGGTCCAGCCGAAGCCCCTCCTCGTCAGGAAGGTGAGGGAGAGGAAGGCCATCAGCAAGGTCCCCATGCCCATGGAGGCCCGAATCAAGTTCGGGGTCCCCACCACAGACTTCCTTGAGCTTAGGGACTACCTCCCCGGCGACTCCTACAGGATGATCAACTGGAAGGCTAGCGCCCGAAGGCTCTCGGCCCACCCCGGCCAGTTCCTCGTCAACGAGTACGAGAAGGAGGGGAAGAAGGTTGTCTGGGTCTTCCTCGACACCACAGCAAGGATGGCCCTAGGGACGGCGGTGATGAACACCCTGGAGTACGCCGTGAGGGCCGCCCTGGGATTCACCCACTACTACCTGAACAGGGACTGCAAAGTGGGCCTCTGCCTTTACGACAACGACGCATACCAGTGGGAGGGGACCTTCCAGAGGACGAGCCCCGCGATCGACCTAGCCCTGGAGCTGAGCAACATAGACCAGATGGAGGTCATAGAGCCCGTCAAGCCCGTCGAGGCGGGGGAGGGGGAGGAGAGGGTCTCCAGGAGGAGGGTCCTATTCCCAGACGTGGGCAAGAGGCAGCAGTTCAAGGTGATGAGGGAGATGCTCAACGTCGAGGTGGGTTACAGCACCGACTCCCTTAAGGAGACCATACACACGGCGAGGAGGTTCATAGTGGGGACGCTGCCCCTCTTCGTCATAATAACCATGATAGATGCGGGGAGGGTGCAGGGGCTCCTAGACGGGATAAGGGAGCTCCACAAGTACACGGGCCGGAGGAGCACCCGGTCCTCCATAGTGATATTCAACGTGAAGGGCTACAGCGTAGCAGCACAGAGCGATAGGGAGGAGTTGGCCGCCGAGCTGCTGGACTACCACAACAACCCAGTCTACCAAACCCTCAGGAGGTTCGGGGTCGTGGTTGTCAACTGGGACCCCGCGACCCACAGCTTCGCGCACGCGCTCCAGGCGCAGAGGGGATGAGATGGAGAAGGGGGAGCGATTCATCAGGATCGCGGAGCTCGGGTTCGCCCTGGCCTCCACATACATGGCGGCGGTGACCATGCTCCAGACCACCCTCTACAGGAGAGTCGTCTACTTCCTGGGGGGATACCTCTGGCCCTTCTTCGGAAGCTTCCCCACGTACCAGACATACATGGGCGTAGGCCTCATAGTCCTGACAGTCACCCTCTCCTTCCTCTCATGGAGGAGGGGGGACGAGGCCGGATTCGCCAGGATATTCACCGTCAACATGCTCATGTTCTTCCCCTCCGTCGTCGACTTCTCCACGTTCAACTGGGTGAGCCTCATCCTCGACTACGAGCCCACCCCGGGAGTCACTTCCCTGTGGGTCTTCATCGTCGGCCTCCTCCTCCAGGTCACATACCTCTTCCTCAGGTACTCGGCGAGGATCAGGGGGACCAGGGGGGAGCTCCTGGGGAGGGGGGCGGACGAGGATGACTTGATCAGGATATCCAAGGGCCAGATGACATACCTCGTAGCTCTGACTGGGGGCACAGGGGCCATAATAGGCGGAGTCTACCTAGCCATACCCCAGATAGGAAGGATGCTCGCCACAGAGGTGGCGGATATACCCTACCCCCAGGTGATCATAGGCATAGCCTCTACGCTGCTCATAGCGGGATCAACAATCCTATACCTGAGGGGGGGAGGCAGGAAGAGGACCCGAGAGCCAGACGTCCAGGAGGAAGAGGAACCAGCAGAAGAGCCCTCCGAAGAGGGTGAACCCGAAATCTAATTTTTAATCTCATCTCTTTTATGTGAAACTATGCCAGTTTTGATGTTGAAAAGGATCGAATGTGCAAAGGGATGGGATGCTTCTCTGGTTGATTCAGGGGCTTTGATCGAACCTTCGTATTTTCAAAGCCTGCTCCTCAGGAGCTCCCCGTAGCCCCATATCTCCTCGAATCCTGAGCCACGGAGGGCCGCCCAGATGGAGGCCTGGTTGCTTGTGACCACGGGCTTCCCGTACTCTGCCTCGATCCCCTCTATGAGGTCTATGGCGGGTAGGTTGGTGCAGCTCACGAAGACGATGTCGGCCCCATCCGCCACCTCATCCACGAGCCTCATCACCGCCGCTCCCCCGGTCCTGCCTATGTCTAGGTTGCTCAGGAGGCCAAGCCCCCTTATGGCGGAGACCTCCAGCCCGTGGGCCTCCAGGAACCCGGCCTCTAGGCGGTTTAGGGCGTCGGAGTACGGGGTCGCAACACCCACCCGCCCCCCGCCCAGGGCCTTTATCGCATCCACCACAGCCCCGCTCGTTGTCACTGCGGGGACCCCAGCCTCTTCACTTATCCTCCTCGCCAGGCCCTCCTCCCACCCGACCCCCCCTACCAGGGAGCCGGTGGTGCACCCGTATAGGATCAGACCGACGTCGGCGGTCGCGAGGAGCCTTACGCCCCTCCCCGCGTCCTCGGCCATCTCCACGAGAGCCTCTGGGGTGACCTCCTCCAGCACCATCCGGGCAGAGTGGATGGAGACGCCCTCGGGGGCCATCCTGTAGAGCTCTGGCTCCATGGTGGTGTTGCTCGATGGCACCAGAAGCCCGATCCTGAGCCTCCCTCCGTAGCCCAAAGATTGTCAACGGGATCGGATCCCGGTCCGGGGGATATAAGGTTCAGGATTGTGATATGCTTGGGGGCTCGGGATCGACTAACTTCAGGCGGATGGTGGAATACTCCTAAACCGTAGCAAAGGGAGCATGGGGTTTTTTTTCTCCGCTCCATGTTTCATCGACCCGGATTTAATCCGTCTACCCATCCTCCTGTTGCCCACTTCGAGTATGTTCAGGGGGAGAAAAAATTTCAAATCTGGATGGTTGTAGAGGATTCATCGTAACCTTTTTTTCTCGGCTGGTTTCGGGTAAGATAACTTACTCTGCCTCAATCCGAGTCTCGCCAGGGCCACCGCGACGTTGATGGCCGATGTTAGGGGCTCTACAACGGGAACGTCGTACAGCTTCATCCTCTCGGCCAGCCTCTCAGAGTAGCGCATCATCCCCGTGCATCCTAGGACGATCACGTGGGCCCCGTCCTGCTCTACGGCCCCGACGGACTCGCCCACCATGCGCTCAAGAATCTCTTCGAAGCCCCCCCGGAGCCCCTCCACCCCCAGGTTTAGGTAACGGACTGATCTGAGTTTGTGGGTCAGCCCAAGGGATGAGACGATCTTGTGGGAGTAGGTCCTGTGTGGAGGGTCGGGGTCCAGGATCGAGAAGTTGTCCCCCAGCATGGAGGCCAGGTAGATTGCGGCCTCCCCGGCCCCCACCACTGGTATTTCCAGGAGCTCCCTGAGCCCCTCCAGGGCCGGGTTCATGAAGCAGTTCAGGACCACAGCGTTGTACCCAAGCCTCTCCGCCTCCAGTGCCCTTTCGACTATGTCCTTCATCCCGACGTACTCATCGTAGAAAGACTCCATTGTGGCAGCACCCCTCGACAGCCCCCTCATCTCAAGCTCGACGTCGGGGGCGGTGGTCTCTGACAGGTTCCGTAGGGCGTCTTTCCTCCGCTGCTGGTTTTGCTTATCCTGGTCTTCCAGGATAGGGTTCAGGATGAATATCCTCAAGGCGGGCACCGGTCCTATATGATATCCTCTATGGGTCTGTACTCCACGTTGAAGCCGAAGTATTTGGGGCTCAGCAATTGGATGCCGCGTTCGGTCCTCCACATGTCAGGCGCCCTTATCCCTATGACTTGGACTTCCCTGCCCTCCGAGAGGTCTCCTCCCCAGTTCGACAGGGCCTCCGCCGTCTCTGCGTCCACAATGCTGATGAGGTCCGGGCAGGTAACGTGGGTCTCCCCGTCGAGCCAGGTCATAAGGTTCTCGTTCTTGAACCACACCTCGTAGGTCCTTCCACGGTGGGATTCGGAGCCTTCTAGCCTAACCTTTCCCCATATGAAGCCGTCCCTGCCCTCCCTCTCCACGCTGGCTATCCTACCCCTGAAGAGGATGTATCCACCAGTGGACTTCACGAGGGCCTCGATGGGGCTGGCACCCGCCTCCTTCGCCTCCCTGACGCTCCTCCCGACCTGGATGCTCTTGGTGACCGTGTTCAGTATTATCGACTCCCTGAGCCTCCTCCCCTCAACGGGGTGGTCGATTACGGTGACGCCTCCCCCCGAGGCCACTGCCATGAACCTATCTATGTCCTCAGCCCTGGAGTCGTTGAGGACCCTGGTAACTACCATCACGTCTCCGAAGGGGGTTGCTATCACGAAGGGGGTTATCTCCACGTCGCATATTGTGAAAGTGGAGTGGGGGACCTCCGGCACCGACCTCCCTACGGTATCCCCGTCTACGGTGTACCTCCCGGTCAGGGCCGCCAAGTACATGGCCAGGAAGGAGTTGCCGGCTCCTAGCTCCCCGGGGACGAACCCGTATATCCTTCGTCCCAGGTGGCCCTCAAGCTCTTCGAGGGCCGCCGTGACGACCTCTCGCCTCGAGAGTCGGGGCAGGGACTCGAATCGCCGCCTTATCTCCTCTCTCACGCCCCCGCCCACCCCGTATGGGCAGGCGGTCACGGCGTCGTCCGGGATCTCTGAGGGGTCTACGAGGTTGAAACTCAGGCCCTTTTCACTCGCCTCTTCGAGTAGGCCCATAGCGTTGTTTACCGAGCCCCCTCCTCCCGTTCCATACACGGCGGCTCCGTGCATGAAGTCTACAAGCTCCTGTTCGGACAGAGTTTTCATAGTGACGTCAATACATATCGACCGGGCCTGGTTTTTAAGAATTGGTTTCACAGGGAGGAGTAGACGAAGTCCGTAAGGAAGCCCAGCAGGATGAGCGTGACAGAGCACAAAAGTAGGGGGATCTCCCAAGAGCCCTTCTGGTCGGAGTTCGAGGGCCCATCTTTCGAGCTCACCTCCCTGTACTCGGTTTTTACCCTCTTCGAGAAAAGGAGGGCCGCGGCCATGAGAAGGAGCCCCCCTTCGAGCACCATCAGGTTCGCGGACGTCCTCACGAAGGGCTTGTCCACGAAGCGACTGTATACGTAGGCCAACACCACATCTATCGAGACTAGTGTTAGGGTTATGTAGCCCGATTTTCGCAGCCCGTGACGTATTTCGTCAAAGATCTTCATCGGTCTTCATCACGTCGTAGAGGTGGCAGGCGGCCATGTGTCCGGGCTCGACCTCCAGGAGCTCGGGCCTCACCCTCCCGCATTCCTCCTTCGCATCGGGGCAGCGTGGGTGGAACCTGCACCCCTGAGGGGGGTTGATGGCGCTGGGCACCTCCCCCTCGATCGTGGAGGGTTCCATCTCTACGTTGGGGTTTGGGACGGGCACAGAGGACAGTAGGACCTCGGTGTACGGGTGCAGGGGTTTTGAGAAGAGCTTGGGCGTCTCTGACTGCTCTATTATCTCCCCCAGGTACATCACTGAGACCCTGTCGCTCAGGTACCTGACGACGCTCAGGTCGTGGGAGATGAATAGGTAGGTCAGCCCCAGGTCCCCCTGGAGCTCCTTCAGCAGGTTCAGTATCTGAGCCTGAACGGAAACGTCGAGGGAGGCTGTGGGCTCGTCTAGGATGAGGAACTTGGGGTTCAGGGCGAGGGCCCTCGCTATGCAGACCCTCTGCCTCTGCCCCCCGCTGAACTCTTGGGGGAACCTGTTCATGTGGTCCTCCCCCAGCCCAACCTTCTCCAGGAGGGAGAGGACAGCCCCCTTCAGCCTCCTACCCCTAGCGACCCCGTGGACCACGAGGGGCTCCCCCACGCTGGCCTTTATGGTCATCCTCGGGTCCAGCGCGGACTGGGGGTCCTGCTGGACTAGCTGCATGTTGAGCCTCAGCTTCTTGAGTTCCTCCCTACCGAGGGCCAGGATGTTCGCCCCGTCGAACCATATCTCTCCGCTCGTGGGCTCTATCAGCCTGAGGATTGTTCTGCCAAGAGTAGTCTTGCCGCAGCCCGACTCCCCCACCAGGGCCATTGTCTCCCCCCTCCTCACTTCCAGGTCCACCCCGTCCACGGCCTTGACAACCGCCGTGGGTCCGCCGAAGAGGCCTCTGCCCAGGTAGAAGTACTTCTTGAGCTCCACGGTGCGGAGGATCGCGTCTCCGTGCTCCATTGCCCTAAGCTCCACTCCTTCCTTCGTAGAGGTGGCAGGCGGCCATGTGTCCGGGCTCGACCTCCAGGAGCTCGGGCCTCACCCTCCCGCATTCCTCCGTCGCATCGGGGCAGCGGGGATGGAACCTACACCCTGGAGGCGGGTTGATCAGGTTGGGGACGGAGCCGGGTATGGGTTTCAGGACGTCGTCCTTCCTCGTAGTTCTCGGGATAGCGGCCAGAAGCCCGACCGTGTACGGGTGGAGGGGGTTCTCGAATACCCTCTTGGTCCCTGAACACTCGACGATCTTCCCTGCGTACATCACAGCTACCCTGTCGCACATCTCGGCTATTATCCCCATGTCGTGGGTGATTATGGTGAGGGCGCAGCCCAGCCTCTCCTTGAGGCCCTTCACGAGCTGGAGTATCTGCCTCTGGATGGTGACGTCGAGGAAGGTCGTCGCCTCGTCTAGGATCAGTAGCTCCGGGTTGCAGCTTATTGCCATGGCTATCATGGCCCTCTGCCTCATCCCCCCGCTGAGCTCGTGGGGGTACTGGGTCATTATTCTGTCGGGGTTGGGCATCCTCACCTTTTCCAGGGCCTCCTCGACCTTCTGGAGCGCGGCCCTCCTCAGGGCCTTCTTGGAAGGCCTCCCCCCCGAAGGGGAAGAGCTACCATCGTCCTCGTTCTCAGCTGCGTCTGTCAGGTCCTGGTTCTCCTTGATCGCCTCGGCTATCTGGTCTCCTATCGTGAGGACGGGGTTCAGGTACGTCATGGGGTCCTGGAACACTATTGATATCTTGCTTCCCCTAATCCTCCTCATCTCGTCCTCTGTCTTCTTCAGGAGGTCCTCCCCCTTGAAGATGACCTCGCCCCCGACTATCCTCCCCGGCTCGTCCACCAGGCGGAGGATCGACGCCGCCGTCACGGACTTGCCGCATCCCGTCTCCCCTACGAGGCCGAATGCCTCCCCAGGATAGATGTCGAAGCTGACGTCCTCTAGGGCCTTGACTACGCCGTTGTATGTGTAGAAGTTGAGGCTTAGGCCCCTGACGCTCAACAGCGGGGTGGCCGTGGGCTTCACCTCCTCCTCAGCCTCGGGTTGAGTATGTCTCCCAGGCCGTCCCCTATCAGGTTGGAGCCCAGGACTACCACGAGGATGGCCAGGCCTGGGAACATCGCCATCCAAGGCTTGTCCATGAAGTAGCTTCGCCCCACGTTTATCATCAGCCCCCACTCTGGCTGGGGGGGCTGGGCCCCTATTCCTAGGAAGCCCAGGGCAGCGGCCGTGAGGATGGTCCATCCGAAGTCCATTGATGCGTTGACTATAACGGGGCCGAATGAGTTGGGGAGTATGTGCCTGAATAGGATGCGGAGGTCGCCGGCCCCGACGCATCTGGATGCCTCCACGAAGCCTGCCTCACGCAAGGAGAGGACCTGACCCCTCACCAGCCTCGCGTACCAGGGCCACCAAGTGAGGCAGATGGCGATCATCGCGTTCCCAAGGCTTGGCCCCAGGGCTGCGGCCAGGGCCAGGGCCAGGATCATGGAGGGGAAGGCCAGTACGAGGTCCGTGAAGCGCATGATCAGGTTGTCCGCTACCCCTCCCGCGTATCCTGCCAGGGCGCCTAGGATTGTCCCTATGAACAGGGACACCCCCACGACTGTGACCCCCACGCTCAGGGATATCCTGCTCCCCCAGAGGACCCTGCTAAGGACGTCCCTCCCCATCTCGTCCGTCCCGAAGGGGTGATCCGTCGTCGGGGGCTGGAAGGTCCTGGAAAGGTCAACATCGTACGGGTCGTAAGGGGCTATGTAGGGAGCCAGTAGGGCGGTCGCGAAGAAGCCCATGAAGATCACCAGGCCCAGGAGGGTGAGGGGGCTCCTCCTTATCAGGTGGAGGACGTGCCTCAACTCCTTGACGTATGGGTTGTACTCCTCCTTGAGCCTGCCCCGGGTTCCGGGCTGCGTTTTCGACTCCTTTTCCAAGCCTTCCACCTCTCAGTACCTTATCCTCGGGTCTAGGTAGGCGTATATTATGTCCACGACCAGGTTCGCCAGGGCGAATATCAGGGTGTATATTATGGTCACCCCCATTATCGCCGGGAAGTCCAGGTTCATTATGGCCCTGGCGCCGTAGCGCCCCATCCCCTGCCAGCTGAATATGGACTCTATTATGAAGGTGCCCCCCAGCATCCCCCCGTACATGAGCCCCGCTACGGTGACGGCGGGGATGAGGGAGTTTCGGAGCACGTGCTTGTATATGACCTTGTCTTTGGGGAGCCCCTTGGCCTTCGCCATCTTGACGTAGTCCTGGGTGAGGGAGTCCAGCATGTTGGACCTCAGTATCCTCTGTATCGTTGCTAGCCCCTGGAAGCCAAGGACCAGGGCAGGGAGGACTATGTGCCAGAGGCTGTTTGCGAGGGCGGGCAGGTTAAGCGTGAGTACACTGTCTAGGATGTTGAACCCAGTTATCCTGCTCAGCGCCACCCCCGAATCGATCCTGTACCCCAGGGGGAGGACGCCCAGGTATTTGCAGAATATGAGCTGCATTATCAGGGCTAGCCAGAAGGAGGGCATGGAGACCCCTAGGAGGGAGAAGATCCGGGAAGCGTGGTCCAGGGGCTTGTCCTTGTTCGTTGCAGAGAAGACGCCCAGGGGAATGCCCAGGGCCAGTATTATAATCATGGCCACGGTGGTGAGCTCTATGGTGCCGGGCCATCGTAGCAGTATGTCCTCAAGCACCGGCCTCCTAGTCATTATGGATGTGCCCAAGTCTCCGCTCATCAGGCCCCTCAGATATATCAGGAACTGGACGTGCAGGGGTTTATCCAGGCCCAGTCTCTGCCTCAAGTTCTCCACCGCCTCGGGGGAGGCGTGGAGCCCTGCGGCCAGGCGGGCAGGGTCCCCGGGTATGAGGTGGGAGACGGTGAAGGTCATGAGGGTGATCCCGAGGATCAGTGGCACGATAAGGAGTATCCGCCGCAATATGTACTGCCCTAGCTTCATCTTCCCATCATCAAACCGTCATCGAGAGTAATAAAAAATATTAGGGGTATTATGGTCGCCCTTCGACGGATATGGAGTAGAAGTCTATGCAGCCCACGTAGCAGGGGTTGAAGTAGTATCCGTCGACCCAGCTCCTGTATGTGAGCACGGCTGGCTCGTCGAAGAGGAATATCGCAGGCGCGTCCTCGACTATTATCCTCTGGGCCTCGTGGTAGAGTTCCACGCGCTTATCGAAATCGTTCGTTCTGGTGGCCTCCTCAAGTATGCCGTTCAGGGTTGAGTTGCTGTAGAACGCCCAGTTGAAGAAGGCGTAGGAGTTTATGTTTGTCGGGTCGCTCTCGTCGTAGCAGTAGTACATGTTGGAGAGGTAGTCGTCGGGGTCTGCGTAGTCAGGGTACCAGTACAGGATAGACATGTCGGCGGCGTCTCCGGCGTCCCCTGTCCCTGGGCGCAGCGCGTCCATCATCGCCGACCATGTCACAGCCTTCAGGTTTATAGTGACGCCTATCTGGGCTGCGTTGCTCTGCAGTATCTCGGCGCATCGGCGCTCCTCATCGCTGGTCCCTAGGTACCAGAGTTCCAAGCTTACCTCATCCGGCGTCAGGCCCGCCTCCCCTATGAGCTCCTCGGCCTTGTTCAGGTCGAAGGTGTACTGGGGGCATTCGGGGTCCCACCCCCAGAGGGCGCTAGGGAGGGGCCCCCTTGGCTGTGCTCCGAAACCCTTCCTCACCGTGTTCACGGCCCCCTCGTAGTCGAACATGTACGACAGGGCCTGTCTCACCAGCTTGTTGTTTAGGGGCTCCTTCTGGGTGTTCAGGAATATCATCAGGTTGTTCAGGCTGGGTATGACGTCGACCTCGATCCCCTCGGTACCGTTCACCTCTATGGAGTTCTCCAGGTTGAGTCCGCCTAAGTCTATGCTGCCTTCCTCGAGCATCAGCCTCCTCGTGGTGGCCTCCTCGATTATGGGCATATAGACCTTGTCCACGTGGTCCCCCGCCCATCCCTTCCAGTAGTCGGGGTTCTTCACCAGGGTGACGTGGTCCTCGGGGACCCATTCCTCAAGCATGTAGGGGCCCGTGCCGCACATGTTCTCCTTCAGGTAATCGTGGGCCCATGGGTCCTCGGTCGTCGCGTGCGATGTCACGAATGTGGGGCTCACTATCAGGGGGCCCCACTGGGCGGCTAGGGCGTATATGAAGGGGGCGTACGGGTAGCGGAGGGTTATGTTCACAGTGTAGGTATCTATGACTGAGGAACTATCCATGTCGATGGCGGATATCACCCAGGCGGGGCCCATCCCGAGGGAGAGAGTCCTGTTGAAGGAGAAGAGGACGCAGGAGGCGTTGAACTTTGTTCCGTCAGTGTAGGCCACCCCCTCCCTCAGTTCGAAGACGTAGCTGAGCCCGTTTTCGGAGACGGCCCACGACTCGGCTAGCACCGGGATGAGCTTGCTGGTGTTCTTTGGGTCGTAGCGCAGGAGGGTCTCATATACAGGGGTTATGACCTCGTGGGTTGGCACAGAGTAGGACTCGGCTGGGTCCATTGTCATCACTATGCCTCCCCTGGGGACCGTGAGGACGACCTCAACGGGCTCCTCGGGCTCCTCCGGGGCGGGCTTCGTGAAGTACCAGTATCCGAGGCCCCCGACGGCGATTATCAGTATGAGACCGACGGCTATGAAGTTCCTATTCATTCCAATCACTTCTTTTGGCTAGTATCTGGGCGCAGAAGGATTTTATATTGTTTTTGACTCGAAGAGGCTCTAGAAATGGAGGAGACGACTCAAATAGAACAAATAATGAGTTTTATGATAAAAAACTAAATTTAAAGGTTTATTAACGAAAAATTATCCTTCGGTCCCTCTAAAAATCGCCCTGATCCTCGGTGGCTCGTGCCTGGGGTTTATTCAGGAGATTCCTTGTTGCAAGCTGCTTGTGATGGGCGGTTTTTGAGGGGCCCCGTCCTTTCTTTCACTCCCAGGCGTGTTTGTGTGCTTTTTGAGGGGGGTGTTTTTCGTCATCATCGTTTCCGGGAGGTGATTGCGGTGGGTGGCGGAGTTGTCCTGCGCGGGTTCGAACCTCAGCTGATAACCCTTGCGTCACCGGTAAATCTCTTTTTAGTGTTGGTGGGCACCTTTGGTCTCTCATGAGGGACACATGAGCTTGTTAGTAAATTTATTAGTGGCAATACTAAACCTCAACAGTTACCTCCTGAAAAAAAGATAGAATGATTTGTTTTTGCATGCCAGCGACGATAAAGAAATGGTTGAGATCAAGGTTACATACGGTGTGTCGGGTTCTCCAGACTCAGCTTCTGTCGAAGTAGATGTTCTTTCCCGTGGCCGAGATCGGGATACCGACTATTACATCGGCTTCTATGAGTGATAGGACCTTGGCAGCGGCTCCCACCGAGTACATGATCCTGTTGTCCACGTTGAGTTCCGAGGCGATCTTAACGGCTGAGCCCAGCGCGATGCCGAGGTCGACGGTGTGCCAGACGCAGATGGGTCCTGTGAAGTCTTCCCCTTTCATCTTCTTTGTGCCTATGAAGTCGGCGCAGGTCTTATATCCGCAGGCGCCGCAGTTCAGGGGGTTCTCTGGTCTCTTCGGCGTGGTTCCCCTTACGCCGATTAGGAGGAGTAGGTGAGACCGCCTCAGGTTCTCGGCGTCTCTCTCGAAGAAGGGGAGAGGGTTCCTCTTGCCTTTGTAATGCTTGTCCATCTCATCTGCGACTGCGTCCTTCTCTTTGCCACTAGCGATGACTGTATCGATCTCGTCTACTCCCCTAGTCTTGGGTGCGGTTCGGGCCGCGATGGCCATCAGCTCAGCGACCCTGAGAAGGCCCTCTTTTTCAGCCTCTCTGGCTTCTATGATGGGCATCTTGACACCTGAGTTTAGAATCGTTGAAGAAGGTCAAATATTTAACGCGTGCACTCATGCCGTGGTCAACCGCGCGCGTAAACAAGTAACCTACCCATCCTTTTTTTAAAGTGATTGAATCCAATGATAATGGCTGTTGTAGATTTACCAAATCAAGTCGTGTGTTTCAACTTCAAGCAGATTATGGAAAAACTTCTTGTCGAATATCTTTAAAATATTGAGTAAAACTAACTTGTCTACGTGCAGAAATTAAAATCGAGTGGGGCGGTTCTCCTCGTTTTGACGGTTGCACAATTTTTCGCTCTGACCCTCTGGTTCAATGCGACAGCTGTTATTCCTCAGTTGATCCCCTATTATGATCTAACGCAGAATGGCGTTGATCTTCTCAGCATGACCGTGACTATCGGATTCGTCGTCGGTTGTATGATATCCTGCCTTTTCAGCCTGCCAGATGTCATTAAAACAAAAAATATCTTCACTTTTTCTGCTCTGGCTGGCGGCTTGTCCAACGCCGTGTCTTCTTTTTCACCCTCCTTTTCGGGAGTGGTTGTCTGTCGATTTCTCACTGGGATATTCCTTGCCGGGGTCTATCCCACTGGTACGAAGCTGGCGATGACATGGTTTCGAGAGGAGAGAGGCTATGCGGTTGGGTTGATCATTGCTGCATTGACTGCGGGTTCTGGGTTGCCCTATCTTTTCAATCTGACATACTTCCCGGATTGGAGGGTCATCATGAATGTCTCAACAGTGCTTGCGGTGATCGGCGGTCTCTTGGTCTGGATCTTTGTAGCTGAAGGGCCCTATGATGCTGGAGTCGTACGTTTTGATCCTAATAATATCGGACAGGTTATCAGTAACAAAGGGTTTCGTCTTGCGAGTTATGGTTATTTTGGGCATATGTGGGAGCTGTACGCGATGTGGGTGTGGGTTCCCTCTTTTTTAAGGGACTCATACCTGCATTCTAACCCGGGCTCTGAACCCACATCGTTTTTTTCGATAGGGGCTTTCCTGGTCTTTATCGGTGGAGCGATAGCCACCTATTTTGGGGGTAAAATCGCGGATGCTTACGGGAGGACTACATTCAACATTATCATGTTAGCCTTGAGCGGGGTCAGCTCTCTTGTGATTGGGCTGTCGTTTGACAAGCCCATTATTGCGTTATTGATTGCCATGTTTTGGGGGATGACGGTGATCCCTGATTCTCCACAATACTCGTCCATGATTGCTGAACTTGTATCGCCGGCGTATGTGGGGACCGCGCTCACGTTGCAGACGGCTGTTGGGTTCATTTTAACCTTATTGTCTATTAAGATCCTGCCAGTTTTTGTGAGGGTTGTTGGATGGTCGTACAGTTTCACGATTTTGTTTCCAGGCCCCATCATCGGGATTATTTCCCTGTATAGATTGAGAAAGCTTCCAGATTCCGAAAAAATCGCCATGGGGAAGAGGTAGTGTAAGCCCTTTCATTTACGGGAAGCGTTGTAGGCCTCTACTACTCTCTTGACCTCTTCAACCGCGGCTTGGTCCTCGAGGGTCGTGGTGTCCCCGAGCGCGCGCATAGTCTTTGTGGATACTGATAATAAAATAGTCGTCTTCAATCACACAGCCGGAGACATGATGCATATTGATCCTGAAGAGAGAATAGGAACATCCATTCTCCTGTGTCACCCGAAAGAGTCTGAACAACCGGTTTTGAATGCCTTCGATTTCTTTAGGAGAAATCCTCAGCATATAACTAAGGGAAAAATCGTTAACATTCAGGGTAGGTATCTCCAACAGACTTTCTATTCTATCCCTGATGAAAAGGGAAAGTACATGGGGGTCATGATGGTATTTAAAGATGCAAAGGATATGGTCTCACTCCTGAAGCAATCAGGGGAGTTTGAGGAGCCTCGTGTTGTAGGAGTTGGTGAAAAGAGACCTCAAAGGCTTAACAATTCTTGAGTGCGTAAGGTTTGAGTGTTAATCCTCCCCTTTTCTTGAAACCACTCAGATGCTGATTCAACATACACGTGCGCACACGCATTAATAATAAATTGGGAACTATCAATATCGACCCATGTCGGCTCATGAACAGGTGAAGGCTGAGTTAGAGAAACTTTCTGATCCTGACCATGCGATGAAGCTTCAAGGGTTCTTTAAAACAGGTGAGGGCGAGTATGGAGAAGGAGATATTTTTCTCGGTGTACGTGTTCCAGATCAACGGCGAATTGCGAAGAAATATAGGAATATGCCTTTAACTGATGTTTTAGAGCTTCTTCGGAGCAGGATACACGAACACAGGTTGACGGCGTTGTTCATTTTAACCGATCAATTCAGCAAGGGAGACGAAGAGGCTAGACGACGAATCGTTGACTTGTATCTTAGTTATACAGCTTTTGTGAATAACTGGGATCTTGTCGATAGTAGTGCGCATAAGATCTTAGGGGAGTGGCTGGTTGATAAGCCAAGGAGGGTGCTTTATGAGTTGGCTGGGTCCGAGAGTCTCTGGGAGAGGCGAATCTCGATCATCTCGACGTTTGCGTTCATCGATCGTGGCGATCTAGTGGACGCTCTTTCTTTAGCTGGGGCACTGGTCGATGACGGGCATGACTTGATCCACAAGGCATCTGGTTGGGTGCTGCGAGAGGTAGGTAAAAGGGACCAGTCAGTCTTGGAAGAGTTTCTCTTAGAACATTATAAAAAGATGCCAAGGACGATGCTGCGATATGCAATAGAAAGGTTACCTGAGGAGCGGAGAAGGTTCTATTTGGGAAGATAATTGGATGTGCGCGCATAGAAGGCCCTTCTGATGCTTCATCTTGATAGGGCTGAGACATTGAAGAAGGCAGATGCACGCGCCCACCAAAAAAAGAGATTTTTTTGGCTTACATTTAAATTACGTTGCTAGTATTTTTTTTACTATGAGCAAACAGAAATACAATTATCACACCGTCAATTTGCCTGAGAGGCTCGCTGCAAAGATCAATGAGGCCATTGAGAGCGGGAAGCATGGGTTCACAAGTATACCGGACTTTGTGAAGGTGGCCGTCAGGAAGTACTTGAGAGAGTTGGAATACTTAGAATAATTAAATCACACGCGCGTCGAAAAAATATTTTTAGATGGGATTGTATGTTCAAGACTTGATGGAGCTGAAGTGGGGGGCTAATGTGAGGAGCATGTGTAAGCCCGATACGTTAAGGGAATGCGATATGTATGTCCCGGAAGAGTTCTCAGCAAGGAAATGGTTTGAGAAATAATTTATGAGTTTAACTGGGATAATAAATAATTCAGGTTTATTGGGAGAGCCTTACTCCTTCATCTTGGAGATAGGATGAAGGGAGCAGGTTCTCCCAAGCTATTGTTCGAGAACTAGATTTAACTCCCATCCCTCCCACCCTCTGGAAAGACCTACACACAACAGGCCCCGGAAGACCAGTAGAATACAACCCTGAATGGGATCTTAAGGCACTGATGCTCCGCCAACTCCTCCAGATACCCTACATGAAAGACCTCGTGAAGCGCCTGAAGAGGAACCCCTACCTCAGACAAGCGTGTGGATACGGTGAGAAAGCCCCGACGGAGGCCCACTTCACCCATATGAAGAAGAGAATCGGGTTTGAGGGCTTCCGCATCATAGAGGCATGGCTCCGAAGGGAGGCGTTGAAACTAAGGGATTCTCAGGCGCTGATGGCGGCGGGCCTTGTGCAGGCCGCATGCGTCAACGATACGGACTGAGGGCGTGGAGCAGCAGGGACGTGAAGGACGATCGACGGGGCCTGGGGGACCCAGAGGCGAGGCTGGGACGGGGAAAGAGGGGCTTCTACCTCGGGTACAGGTCTCTGTTCCTCGTCGACGTCGAGGGATTCCCTCTGGGCTACGTGGAGGCTCCGGCCAACGTCAACGAGAAGACGACGCGTGTACATTTCGGACCAACATTTATACTTGAATTCAACCAAGTTACTGCACGCGCATGAATACTTATTAACCGTAGGATTGAGCAATGGTCAAGGCCTCCCGCGATTTTCAGGTTTTCGTGAAACCGATCGGTTCACTCTGCAACTTGGACTGCCGCTACTGCTACTACCTGGAGAAGGAACATCTCTATCCAAAGGGCGAGTCGTTCCGCATGCCCCACGATATCCTGGAGGAGTACATCGTCCAGCACATCGACGCTTCCCCAGAAACCGTGATCAGGTTCTCCTGGCACGGCGGGGAGCCGACCGTCCTGGGCCTGGACTACTTCCGCGAGATCGTGGCGCTGCAGCGCAAGCACGGGCCCACAGGCCGGCGCATCGTCAACGGCATCCAGACAAACGGGACCCTCCTCGACGAGGACTGGTGCCGCTTTCTTGCGACGGAGGGGTTCGCCGTTGGGCTCAGCCTGGACGGCCCCCGGGAGATGCACGACCGATACCGCGTCACAAAGGACCAGGAGCCCACCCACGAGCAGGCGATGCGGGGGTACAAATTATTGCAGAAGCACCGGGTCTACACCGACATCCTGTGCGTGGTGAATGCGTATAATGTCCAGTTCCCCCTCCAGGTCTACCGATACTTCAAGCAGATCAAAGCTCAGTTCATAACCTTCCTGCCCATGGTCGAGCCGCAGCCGGGCGCCAGAGGCGGCGTCAGCCCCATCAGCGTGCCGGCCGAAGCCTGGGGAGAGTTCCTCTGCGCCGTCTTCGACGAGTGGAGAGGCCAGGACATCGGGCGGGTTAAGGTGCAGATATTCGAAGAGGCAGCCAGGACGGCCTTCGACCAGGAGCATTCGCTGTGCATCTTCCGG
>CAYGAH010000011.1:0-8674 GCA_964347685.1 uncultured Candidatus Bathyarchaeia archaeon
CACCACTGCCAGCACGTCGGCCGCCTCAACACCTACGCCGAGATGGCCCTTGAGGAGGACATGATAGGCATAATGAGCGTCAACTCCGCCAGCTACGTCGCGCCCTACGGGGGGAAGACGAAGCAGCTGGGCACAAACCCCCTGTGCTTCGCCATACCCGCCGGGATGGAGCAGCCCATGGTTCTCGACATGGCCACCTCCGTCTGGGCGAGGGGGAAGATCATGGTCTACCTTGCGAGGGGGGAGGAGCTCCCGGAGGGGGTGTTCATGGACCCAGAAGGCAACCCCACAACGGACCCCAGCTGGTACAACAAAGACGGCGTCCTCCGCACCCTGGGAGGCGTCGTTGGCTACAAGGGGTTCGGCCTCTCCCTCCTGGTGGAGGTCCTGACGGGGGCCCTAAGTGGGGCCGGCTGCTCCAACAGCGAGGAGTACAGGTCGAGGCCCTTCTACGGGGGGAACGGGGTCTTCATGATGGCAATAAACGTGGGGAAGCTGACGGACATAGACGAATTCAAGGGGAGGGTGGACGACCTCTTCGGAAAGGTCAGGAACTCCCCAACGGCGCCGGGCTACGAAGAGATAATGATACCCGGAGAGCCCGAGAGGAGGATGAGGGAGAAGAGGCTCCGGGAGGGCATCTACATAGAGGACGAGACCTGGAACAAGATAAGGGAGCTGGGGAAGGAGCTGAAAGTCCGAGTCCCCTGAACCCCTCCGACACATCCCCATTAATCCATGAAAAAACTTGATCCGCTAAACTTTCCAAGAACATAAAGAAGAAAAAGAGCCAACGTTTTCTAAAACGGAGGAGTTTAAAAAGGTAAAATCAATGCTCCATGAGCCAGAGGAGTAGGCCCTTCTGGGCGTGCATCCTGTTCTCCGCCTGGTCGAAGACTACCGACTGGGGCGAGTCGATCACATCGCTGGTGATCTCCAGCCCCCTGTGGGCGGGGAGGCAGTGCATCACAATGCAGTCGGGCTTCGCCCTGGAGACCAGCTTCGAGTTCACCTGGAAGGGCGGGAAGACCTCCATCCTCTGCCGCTTCTCCTCCTCCATCCCGGCGCTGACCCAAACGTCCGTGTAGATGACGTCGGCCCCGGCCACGCCCTTCTCAGGGTCGTGGGAGACGGCTACCTCGCCGCCGGAGTGCTCCCCGATCTTCGAGAGGATCTCGGGGCTCGGGCTGTACTTGGGGTAGTCTGGGCAGGCGACGGTCACCTCCATTCCCACGGAGGAGCACCCTATCATCGTGGAGTTGGCTGTGTTGCATCCCCCGTCCCCCACGTACGCGATCTTCAAGCCCTCTAGCCTGCCCTTCTTCTCCTTGATTGTGAGGAGGTCTGCGAGGTTCTGGCAGGGGTGGTAGACCTCCGTCATCCCGTTTATCACCGGGATCGTAGCGGCTGCGCCAATCCGCTCTATGTCCTCCTGCTTGAGGACCCTTGCCATTATGAAGTCCACGTACCTGCTCAGGTTCCTGATGCCGTCCTCGAGGGTCTCGCTCCTTGTGAAGCCGCCTCCCTCTATCCCGTAGAATATCGCGTGGCCCCCGAGCTGGCTCATCCCGGCCTCGAAGGAGACCCTCGTCCTCAGCGAAGGAAGCTCGAAGAGCATTATCAGGCTCTTCCCCTTCATCGCCTCCCCGTAGTCCCCCGGCCTCCCCTTCACCTCCTCGGAGAGGCCTAGGATTTCCAAGACCTCCCCTTTTGACAGGTCGAAGTCGCTAAGCAGTTGTCAAAAACTAGCCACCTGACACAGTTTTCCTTACCGACTATATGTCTTTACTTTCAGGATAAGGTCGTTGCGGTCCTGCGTAGGGGGCTTCACCTCCTCAGGCCACCCCCCAGACCCCTCGAAGGCGCAGTGCCCAAGATCGCTGCACAGGAACCCACCGTAAGCCTTCAGACACGCCTTGCATGGGTTCAGACAGGCATCCCTCCCTATTTTTCCCAACAAAACATCCCAGGGAATAAATACTTTGCGGCATGGATGCCACAAACATGCATAATATTACCCTAAATGGAACGCCATCGGGGGCGCGATGGGGCTTGCCTGCCAAGACACTTTTTCTCGGCGCCTCGTTCAATGGGCCGAGGGGCCTGAGATAGCTGGGGATACAATAAAATCCCTTCATCACTTCTGCCCCCTAGCGGGGCACCTGGGGTCCTTAGTCCTCTCCTGGATGCCGCAGGTGATGTACCTGGGGCACCTCCCGCCCTTGTCAGTGTGGTAGTTGGGGAGTATGGGGCACCTCTCGCTCATCGCTAACCCCGTTGTTTCCGGGTCACATAGGGGTTTGGTTTTCACCCACCGCCCTAGCCCCCAAAATCAGGTGTTTCGAGGGAGGGAGGCGGGAGGGCTCACCTAAAATGGGGCCCGTATAGGAGGCGTCCCTCAAGCACCGTCACCGCCCCGCCCGTTATGTAGACCCGCTCCTCGCCCAGCTCTAAGAGGAGTTCCCCTCCCCTCTCAGACGCCTGGTAGGCCCTCATCATCTTTTTCCCTAGGAGCCCAGACCAGTAGGGGGCGAGGACAGTGTGGGCTGAGCCCGTGACAGGGTCCTCGTCCACCCCCATCCATGGCGCGAAGTAGCGGGAGACGAAGTCGTATGGGCCCGAGCCCGTGGAGTCGCCAAGAGGTGGTCCCGATGGGCCCCTGTTCAAAGGGTTCGAGGGGCCATGAAACCCCCGGGCTCAGGTGGGCAATTCTTAAAAGCGGGCCTTAAATCTAATGATAGTGCTCTGAAGAAGCCCGGGGGCTCTAGATTGATGGAGCTGGCTCTGACCATCCTGTACTTCGTACTCTCGGTGCTCCTCCTCCCCTACGGCTACAACTGCTTCTTCATGGTCTACGCGTCTAGGAAGTACGGGGCCAGGGAGGGGGAGCCCGTGAGGAACCACCCCATGGTGACGGTCCAGCTCCCCATATACAACGAGAGGTACGTGGCCCCAAGGCTCATAGAGGCGGTCTGCGGCCTAGACTGGCCCAGGGACAGATTGGAGATACTAGTCCTGGACGACAGCACGGACGAGACCTCTGAGATAATCGACTCGGAGGTGGAGGCCCAACGTTCCAGGGGCTTCGACATAAGGGCTGTGAGGAGGCCCGAGAGGAGGGGTTTCAAGGCCGGGGCCCTTCAGAACGCCCTGGGCCTCACCCGGGGGAGGTACATAGCCGTGTTCGACGCCGACCACGTACCCCCGGCCGACTTCCTGGAGAGGACCGTCTCCCTCCTCGAGGAGGACGGCTCCCTCGGCTTCGTCCAGGCGAGGTGGGGCCACGTGAACAGGGGGTACAGCAGGTACACAGAGGCCTTCGCCCTGGCCGTGGACGGGTTCCAGGTGGTGGAGCAGTCTGCCAGGAGCGCCCTGGGGCTCCTGATGAACTACACGGGGTCTGCGGGGGTCCTCCGAACCGAGGCCATGAGGGACTGCGGGGGCTGGGCTTGGGACACCCTCTCCGAGGACATGGACCTGAGCTTCAGGATGCAGCTTAGGGGTTGGAGGGGGACATACCTGAGGGACCTAGTAGTACCCGGTGAGGTGCCTCCCACGATGCCCGCTTTCAGGAACCAGCAGGCCAGGTGGGCCAGGGGGAGCACCCAGTGCGGCAGGAAGCTACTGAGGAGGGTCTGGCTCTCCCCCAGCCTCTCGGCCCTCCAGAAGGTGCAGGCGACGCTCCTCCTCACATACTACTCAGTCTCCCTCCTCTTCTTCCTGGTCCTCCTGGTGACCGTCCCCCTCGTCGCCCTGGGAGGCTTCCCAGACATCACCTCCCCCGTATACGGCTTCCTATTCACCCTCTGCGGGATAGGCTCCACCGCCCTCTACTACTCCGCGATAAGGGCCCAGGGGCTCCGCTTCAGGGAGAAGCTCCCGTACATGGGCCTCCTAGCCCTAATAGGTTACGGGACCTCGGCCAGGTGCGGAATATCCATAATAAGGGGGCTCTTCACCAGGGGAGGGGTCTTCGAGAGGGTCCCCAAGTACAACATAAACGGGAAGGCGGACGGCTGGACGGGGAAGGCATACCAGCCCTCGGGGGACCTCTCCCTCCTCGAGGTCTTCTTCCTCATCTACAGCCTTTCGGGCCTGTTCCTGGCCGTGTCGAAGGGGGTCTGGCCCATCGTCTTCACCCTCTGGGTCTACTGCATGGGGTACGCTACGGTAGCCTACAAGATGTACCGGGTATAGGGGGCGATCCCGGGCGGGGCCGCCCGGGTTAAGCGTCTTGAGGGGGATGATGGATCACTCTCACTTGTCACCCATAAATTACCAGATCACCGAAAATTGCTCAATATTGCTTAAAAATTGTTAAATCTACCCATTTTTCATGAGCAAGGTCCTGGTCGCGCCCCTAATAGGCATCCTCATCATAGCCGCCTCCATCGCACTCATGTACAGGGGCTCCGTGGCGATCAGGGAGGAGAGGCACGAGGGTGACCTCATAGTCTCCGAGGGAACATACCTGATAGAGGGCACCAGGTTCATTATAGACGGGGACATCGTAGTCAATGGCACTGGGAGGCTCGTGGTCAGGGACTCGGAGCTCCACTTCGAGCAGGAGCACGACTCCCAGTACAGGCTGAGGGCCGGGTCTTGGGCAAGCCCCTGGAACCATGGGAGAGCCGAGGTAGTGTTCGAAGACGTGAAGATATTCACGGGAGGGAAGTGGATGTACTTCGAATACGGCCCAGAAGCCAGGGTGGAGATGGACGGGGTCGTCCCCTGGGACGACAACATCCCATGGCACTCTGCCGGGGGCAACTCCGAGATCGTCGTAAGGGACAGCGTCGTGGGGCTCACCCTCAACGGGAACTCCTCAGTCGAGGCGGAGGAGAGCGACCTATTCCTGGAGCTCGTCTTCACCAACTATAGCGGCGTTTACACCCTACCCAAGGGCCCCGTGGAAGAGTTCGACCTTGAAATAGGGAACGAGGAAGGAGCGGTACGCGTCAGGACGAGGGGATGCGAGTTCAGGGGGTGGGGCGCCACCCTCGACTGCCTAGCCAACGTCACCTTCGTGGACTCGGAGCTGACCATAGGCATGAACGCGGGCACATGGTGGGGCTATGAGGAGAGGCCCTCGGTGAGGGCTTCTGGGCTGAAGGCCTGGAGGTACGAAGACTTCGAGCTTCTCTTCGACACCAACCTGCTCCACCTGATAAACACGGAGGTGACGGGCTGGCACCCCCAGGCCTTCAACGGCGCTACGGTGGAGGTGGAGGACTCCGACCTGGCGGACGTCCGGTGGAGCAAGCAGGACTCCATGGTGGTCGTGAGGAGAAGCACCGCCCTAATGGCCTTCGCGAGCGAGAACGTCACGTACGAGTTCCACGACTCCAGGATAAACGGGGACGTGACCGCGACGGAGGGCTCCAAGATATTCCTCTACAACACATTCGTCAAGGGAGAGATGAGGGAGGTGGGCGGAGGGGAGATATACGTCGACGGGAAAAGGCCGGGCGGATAAAGGTCCTTGATCGCCTCGTCGTTTGACGCATCTCTCATGATCGTTGGATCAGGTTCTATCAGGAGCTTTTTGACGCGTCGGGGTCGCCATGTGGCCCGGTGAATACGGCATCTCCTCGATACGTCCTTCTTCGGAACAAGAGGACTATCAGGCATGCCGCCATGTAGAAGGGTACCCAGAGCAGGACGTACCCGTTGAAGACGTAGGTGATCCTGGTGCCGTCGTAGAAGGGCATCATCGGGGTCAGCAGGTACCAGTAGAAATCGAGGACGCTCTCCGGCCTTTGTGTCACCAGCAGCGAAACCACCGTCGGGATGAGAAGCGTGACGACGACCTTCACTGCGTCCGGCCTGAGGAACTTGACCCATCCGCGCGGGCGCGATTCGGGCTCCATCTACTCGGCACCCGGTTTCTTGGACAGCATCATCCTGAACTCCTCCTCTGTGAGGTCGACCATCAGGCTCCCGTGGGAGCCCTTTATGAAGAGTACGGCGCCCTCCAGGAAGCCCAGCTCATCCAGCTCTCCGAGAGTTCCCTCGAAGAGGACGCCCTCACGGTCCTCATTCGATAGGGACATGTTCTTCACGTAGTCCTTGGACTCCAGCTCGACTGAGAAGCCGTGGCTTTTATCCCCCTTTCCCATCCTCATCCACGCCTCGCTGCAGGATCAAGCTTCGACGCCCATGCTCGCGTTGCTCGTGCTTGCGACTACCGTGATCTGGACCGCCTTGTCCTCGAATCCCCTAGTCCGGGCCTCCTTGCTGGTCCTCTGGTTCAGCCCGTATTCGAGGTTTGGGAGGTCGATGTCGATGCCCCCGTTGCTCGTCGAGAGGTCGAGGTCGTATCCCACGCCCGAGGAGGGGGAGACCCTAAGGTGGACCTGGGCGTTGCTCGTCCTCAGCACGTACCTGCCTGTCACCGTGCAGGGGAGCCTCAGTTCCACCCCGCCGTTGCTGGTGGACACGCTCGTGTCAGGCGCCTCGAGCCTGCCCTCCACCCTGCCGTTGCTCGTGACGGCGTCGATCCTGCTGCCCGTCACATCGTAGAATTCTATCATGCCGTTGGAGGTCTGGAGCTTTATGGTGCCCCCGTCGATGCCCTTGATGCTGATGCCGCCGTTGCTGGAGTCCAGATCAAGGTCTATTGTCGCCTCCGCGGGCAGGTACGCCTCGACATTCAGGGAGTACCTCGAAGTCCAAGTGGGGGGAACGTTGTACCTCAAGACCAATTTAGCCCTGCCGTCCATCAGGCTCTCGTCGAAGTCTAGCACCAGTTTCTCGAGGTTCGCCTCGGCCTCGGCGTCGGTGTTACCCTTGGCCCTGACGAGCACGCTTATGCTGTACTCGCTCTTGTCCCAAGTCGAGACCGTTATGGGGCCGTTGAAGCTTTCGACGTCCAGGAGGACCCTCCCAGAGGTCAGGGCACCGCTGAACTCCCTCGCGTCCTCCGCCCTGTAGCCCCCCGAGTAGCCGACGCCACTTACACCGATCAAAACGGGGCCTGAGGTCGCGAAAAGGGCTATGACCAGGCCCCCGACCACGCCTCCGACGAGGCCCCCCATTCGCCACCTGCGGTCCAACCTGGAGAGCAGGGACGATGCGACCACGGCGGAGCCCGCGAGGATCAGGGTCCAGGCGAAGACGTTCGAGGTCATGTCCAGCTCGCGGAAGAAGACCCATCCGGCTCCCAGGCCGACTAGGAAGCCTCCGAATCCGAGGCCCCTTTCACCGCTCACTTGCCTACCCTCCAAGCCGGACGGGAGGCGACGCACCAAAAAGGCCGACGCCCCAGCTTCTGCCCTCTCGGGCGCATCCTCATCCATTTTACAATTTTTCTCTTCGGTTCAGATTTCTCGGATCCCCCGAACTCTCTCATCCTTTTTCTGTTCATAACTTCTCAACTCTTCCAATCGGATCAATGGCAGGTCATCACGTCGAGGTATCCCAGCCAGATCGATTCAAGCTCCTGGGAGACCACCTCTGGCCGGGTGACGTCGGGCACGTGGATCAGGTAGAGCATCAGGTACTTTCCCGACTCTTCACAGTACCAGGCGCCTATTATGCCGGGTATGCTGAACCCCGACTCCTCCACGGTGAACCTCCGATGGACCCCCTCGTGGCCGTCCTTGGTCATAGTTTCCAGCCCGCCACTCACGCCTATCATTGTGCCCCCCATCACTATGTAACCGAAGAGCTGGTCGAGGGCCCCGGCGGGGGTCTTGTCCACGTTGGTGGAGAGCCCCTCGGGCCTCATCCAGATCACCCCGAACTGCTCCAGTTCCGTGTCCTGCCTTCTCCACTGCACTATGCCTGCTGAATCAGTCGGCGGACCGTAGCCCCCGAGGTCACTCTCCCCGACCGTCATGCGCTGGCTGTAATCTATGGTGAAGCCGTACCCCGTGTACCTGGCGTACCCGAGGGGCGGGCTTCCGCGGTGAAGCCAGAGGTCGCCCACTGTCACAGCCCCGACCAGGGCGACCACAACGATCAGGGATCTCGCGCTGAGGGCATTGTTCCTGAAATATCCTGTCTTCAGCTCCATTCATCCATCGCCTCATATGTACTGGAGGAACCTCGGGTGCCCCCTCTTGAGCTTCTCGTACCGGGAGCAGAGCAGCCAGAGGACGACAAGGCCCGCGGCCCAGAGGCCCAGGGTCTGAAGCAGGTCCAGGTGGAATGGCAGCGCGATCCCCGGGAGCCTCAGCCTGTAGAGCCAGAGGTGGGTGAGGTAGAAGAAGAGGGGGACCCTCCCGAATGTGTTGACCACCCCGGCTATGTTCCTGCCCGACCAGCCCCTCCCCTCTATGAGCAGGCCGAGCGCTAGGAAGAGGCACATGCCGCCCAGGGTCCACAGGAGGAAGGCCACGCTCGGAGGGTATTTGGACAGGTAAAGCCAGTCAAGGATGTCTCCGCTCCAGCGCCTCACGAGGTTTCCGTAGCCGTTGAAGTACCTGACGGCGAAGAATAGGGCGATGGAGGCGGCCCCTGCGGCGGCGATGGGCAGCTTCAGCCTGGAGACCATCTCCCTGTCGATGCCGTGGAGGTAGTTGCCGAAGACCCAGCCGAGGCCCATCACCCCTACCCAGGGTATCACAGGGTATAGGGAGAAGTAGGGGGGCCATGTGAAGCCCGGCTCGTGGATCATCCTCCTGAGGTAGTGTCCCCAGGCGGCGTCCATGGGAAGGAAGCCGAGGTCGAG
>CAYGAH010000012.1:0-8385 GCA_964347685.1 uncultured Candidatus Bathyarchaeia archaeon
ACAGAGGTTTTACTGACCCAAAAGATACCCAACCCTCTAAGGCTCCTCGGGGGGAGGTTTGAATGGGTTCCATAATCCTTTTACAGCGAACACGGCAGCTTTAGAAGGTCGGAAGCTCAACCAAAGGCCCGCAAGGCCGCCATTCAGAAGAGATAATAAGGCGAAAATCGGTGATCGAAAGTTGAATATATTAATTGAACATATTTTCTACGGGAAATCATAGAACAATTCTAAAAATTTAAGGAGCATCCGATGGGAATGGAGAGAAGGGAAGATAAGATCAAGGACGCAGTCGCGCGCTGCGATTGTGACGCAGTGATGGCGGTGGGCGCCGACAACTTCAACTACCTCAGCGGTACTGTCCTGCCCTTCGCGTGGAACTACCCCGAAAGGAAGGCAGTAGTGGTCCTGCTGAAAGGGGACGAGGGGTTCGTGGTCTGCCCCTTCGACTGGTCTGAGGCCGTAAAGGATCAGGGATGGAGGGGGGAGGTCGTGGCGTACGACGAGAACGATGGGATGCCGCCTGATGCCATGGTCAAGACCCTCTCCCAGGTGTTGAGCTACAAGGGGATGGAGAGGTCAAAGATCGGCGTTGACGCCTCGAGGGCCTCCAGGGGGCTTATGGAAGCCCTGGCAGAGAGAATGCCTCAAGTGGAGTGGAGGCCCGTCGACCCATTGCTAAGGGGCCTCCGCATCGTAAAGACCCCGGAGGAGGTGTCCCTCATAGAGGCGGCCGCGAGGCACTCCGACAGGGGGATCGTAAACGCCCTCAACCACCTCGAGGGGGCAGTGGAGTCGCCCGGCTACACCATAGCCGAGTTCTCCGAGAGGGTCAGGGTCCACGTCTGCGAGAGCGGAGGGTCGGGCGTTGGACACCTCTCGACGACCATCGGCTCCGACTCCCAGCTCTACTACACCCCGCCAAGGGGCAGGTTCAAGAACGGGGAGCTCTTCCGCGTCGATGTCTCCAGCCACTACAAGGGATACTGGGCTAAGGTAGGCAGGATGGGCGTCACAGGGAAGCCCACTCCAGAACAGTCTGCCGCCTACAGGGACAACCTGAGGCTCAAGGCTGCCGCCCTTGAGACTTTGAAGCCCGGCGTGGCCTGCAACGAGGTCTACGTGAACGTGAAGAAGGTGGCCGAGAGGGAGCGCATACCCCTCTGGGCGGAAGTGGGAATCGGCCACGGTCTGGGAACAAGCCACCACGAGCCCCCCTACCTCAACCTCAGCGACCCGACTGTGCTGAGGGAGGGGATGGTCATCGCCCTGGACGTGTACACCTACGGCCCCCGCAGGGAGCTCATCCACTCCGTCGACGCCTACGAGGTCGTTGAGAGGGGGAGCAGGCTCCTGAGCTGGTACAGGGACTGGGACAGGCTCTACGCCGTGACCGGCTTCAGGGCCGCCCACTAGGAGGATTACGGTATGGAAGACCTGGTTGAGAAGATCAAGAAGAGCATGGAGGAGTCCGAGTACGACGCCCTCGTCGTCTTCGGCCCGGACAACGTCCAGTACCTGAGCGGGGCTCTCCTCCCCTTCCTCTACGGCTACCCCGACAGGTACCTGGCTGTTTTCTGGCCGAAGGGGGAGGACCCCGTCTGCGTCTGCCCCGTGGAGTGGGAGTCTTCCTTCCTAGACTCCAGCTGGATGGGGAAGACCCGCCAGTACGTGGAGAAGCCGGGGGACCCTGGGGCCATCGTGGAGGCCCTCGCGCTCCTGGTCAAGAACACGGTGAGGAAGACGGGGAGGATAGGCGTGGACACGGACAGGGCATCCTCTACCCTCTTCGGGAGGCTGAGCGAGGCCCTCGACGAGTTCGAGCTGGCTCCCTGCGACGGCTGGCTGAGGGGGATGAGGATGAGGAAGACCCCGGGAGAGCTGGAGCTCCTCAGGGACGTGGCCCACAGGACCGACCACGGCATCCTGGGGGCGGCCCACCACGTCATAGTCACCTCCCCAAGGACGGAGATGAGCCTGGGCGAGGAGGTGAGGGTCCACTGCATGGAGAGGGGGCTCGACGTCATCGGACACCACTCCGTCTCCCAGGCGGCATCGGGGGCCCACTCCAGGAGGTTCTGGCCCCTCGCACCCAAGTACGGCCTCGGATACGACAAGCAGCTGAAGCCAGGGGAGTACGTGAGGATGGAGATGAGGGCATCCCTGGGGGGCTACTGGTCGGACGCGGCGAGGATGATGACGATGGGGGAGCCGACGGAGGCCCAGGCCCTCGCCTACGGGCAGCTCGTCTCCCTAAGGGATGCCGCCATTGAGAGCATAAGGCCCGGGGCAAGGTGCAGCGAGGTCTACGAGGCGGTGAGGGCTAAGGCCGCAGAGACGGAGATAGAACTCGTCGCCCAGATCGGTGTGGGCCACGGCGTGGGGGTCTCCGACAGGGAGCCCCCCTACCTGACTGCCTGCGACGACACCGAGCTGGAGGCAGGGATGGTGCTCGTCCTGGACCCGGTCGTCATCGGCCCCGAGGGGGAGCTCATGAGTTCCAAGGACACGGTGGTCGTGACCGGGGAAGGCTGCAGGCTCGTGGGCTGGTACAAGGACTGGCGTGAGCCCTACACGGCGGCTTACACCCTCTGACGCCCCACCTATTTTTATCGACAAGTCGCAACTAGCTGATCCTATTTTGGGATGGGGTCGGAGGAAACCCCTATCTTTCGGGCGGAGCTAATTTTTATATAGCCCGCCTAATAATGAGCGAGGACACGCAGTGATGCCTCATGGTCTATGAGTTCTTGACCCTCGACGACTTCGATGTCGAGGGGAAGACGATCTTCCTCCGTGTCGACATCAACTCGCCCCTCGACCCTGCGTCCAAGAGGATACTTGACGCGAGCAGGATCAGGGCGGTGGTGGATACCCTCAAGGACCTGAGGGGGGCGAGGGTCGTCCTGGGGGCCCACCAGAGCCGCCCGGGGAGGTACGACTTCACAAGCCTCGAGCTCCACGCCAGGGTTCTCCAGACCTACCTCGACGGGGGGGTCTCATACACGGACGACATCATCGGTGAGGAGGCACGGGGGGCCGTCAAGTCCCTTGAGCCGGGCGACGTGCTCGTACTGAACAACCTGAGGATGCTTGAGGAGGAGAACGAGCAGGGGCCCCCGGAGGAGCTTGCGAAGACGAGGCTCGTCCAGGCCCTCTACCCCCTCTTCGACCTCGTTGTGAACGACGCCTTCGCAGCGGCCCACAGGAGCCAGCCGAGCCTGGTGGGCCTGGGCGAGGTGCTCCCAATGGCGGCTGGAAGGCTCATGGAGAGGGAGCTCGACGCCCTGAACCGGGTGATAGACGACCCCGCCCGACCCTGCGTCTTCCTCCTTGGGGGCGCCAAGGTGGATGACCGCCTGCCCGTGATGAGGAGGGTTCTGAGGGACGGGATAGCGGACCGCATCCTCGTGGGGGGCCTGATAAGGGAGACTTTCCACATGGCACAGGGCCACAACCCCGAGAGGCTGGCCTCCCTCGGGGAGGAGGACAGGGGGCTCGTGGAGGAGGCTAGGGTGCTGATGGATGGTTACGCGGACAGGATAGAGCTCCCCGTGGACGTCGCCCTGGACGTTAAGGGGGAGAGGGTCGAGGTCCTCACAAACAAGCTCACGGACGAGACCAACATATACGACATAGGTCTGAACACCATAGCCCGTTTCAGCGCGAGGCTTAGGAGGGCTGGGACGGTCGTCGCGGAGGGGCCCCTCGGGATGTTCGAGAGGAGGGGGTTCGACACGGGGACGAAGGAGCTCCTGAGGGTGATGGCTGAGTGCGGCGGCTTCACCGTTGTGGGCGGGGGCCACATGGGGGGGCTGGCCTCGATGCTCGACATAGACCACAGGATGGGCCACGTTAGCACAGGGGGAGGGGCTATGCTCGCAATGCTCGCGGGGGAGAGGATGCCCGTCGTGGAGGCCCTCGAGAGAGCGAAGAGGCGATTCGGCTGAGGGGGCCCGGTAAGGTTTAAACGTTCGGGGCTCTATCGGCTCTGCTGGGGTCGTGGTCTAGCTTGGTCCAAGATACGCGGCTTGGGCCCGCGTGGTCCCCGGTTCGAATCCGGGCGACCCCACCAGTTGTAAACGTTGCCGATTATAGCGTTTTTCCGGGTTTTATTACTGTGGTAGTTATGTCTGTTTTTCGCGTCTGTGAGTTGTCATAAGGTTTTCAGGTTTTTCTTGTTTCCGTGTGAATGGGGTGTTTTTGGGGTGTTCGGGGTTCAGCTTTCTGTGAATAGATGTTTTTGGGTGTTGGATTGTGTGCTTGGGGGCACGTTTCTGTGAGGGTTCGAGGCGGGGAGGAGCTTTTTTCAGGTCGCCTTTTTTTGAATGGCGTTATATTCTTGCTTCGCCTGTGTGATCCCCCCTCCCCCTCTCGATCTTTGTGCTGCAGTTGAAGGGAGGCGAAGGTGTTTTCCTGTGAATGGATATTTGAAGGGGATCGCGTGTGGACTGCATCTTTTTCTCGCTCCTTTCAATGGATCGCCTCTTTGATTTTGGATCGTGTGCTCCCAGCGGCCATGATGGTCTGTGAGGGGGCGTCGCTGAGTCTTCCCCGATGGCGGGGGCTTGCTTCTGACCCCGTTCGGTCAGTATGTCGTCCGGCTGGTGGCGACACCGGGGAAAATGATATCTCTATTCACCCCCCTATGCACCATATCGCATTCGTCTGGGTTGGTCTGTCCATGGACGAGATAGGGGTGGAGGGCGCTGCGGAGGGGTACGTAGAGCTCTTCAACAGGTACGGGGTAGATTACGTCTTCAGCTCTCCCGGCACGGAGTTCGTCCCCCTCTGGGAGTACCTCGCCAAGTACGGCTCTCAGGGGAGGGGGCCCACATACGTTAACGCCAGGCACGAGGGGCTCGCCCTCTCAATGGCCAAGGGCTACGCCATGGCCGCTGGGAGGCCCCAGGTCGTCCTAACCCACGTCCTTCTGGGCCTCCTCCACGGGGCTATGGAGCTGAGGGCCCTATACGTCGACAACGTCCCTGCCGTCCTCATAGCGGGTCAGGCTTGGACCCACGACGGGGAGATGCGCGGAGGCACCCCCGGCCCCCACTACCTCTCCTTCACCCAGGTCGGGGGGCAGCAGTTGCTCGTCAAGCCATACGTCAAGTGGTGCGACAGCCCTTCGACAAACGAGAGCGCCCTTGCGACTCTTGCTAGGGGCTTCGACATAGCTTCGACGGACGTGAAGGGCCCGGTGTTCATCGCCCTTTCGAGGGAGCTCATATTCGAGGAGAGGAGCAGGATGAGGATGCCGAGGAAGGCGCCCCGGCCCACCCGGGTCCAGGCAGACCCCCTTGAGCTGAGGAGGCTGGCCGGGATGCTGATCGGGGCAGAGAACCCAGTCATATACACCAGGTACCTTGGGAGGAACCCCAGGGCGGTCCCCAGCCTCGTAGGGCTCGCAAGGCTCCTGGCCGCACCCGTCTTCGAGACTCCTGGGTACATGAACTTCCCGACCGAAGACCCCCTTCACATGGGCTACGACATGGCCCCCTATCTGGCAGATGCTGACATTGTGCTGGTCATCGACGGGAGCGGCTGGCCCCCATGGTACCCTCCCCGAAGCATCCTGGGTTCCAGCGGGGCGAGGATCGTCTTCATGGACCTGGACCCCCTCCAGGTCAAGTATCCCTCATACACGTACCCCGCGGACATGCTCATCACAGCAGACTCCGAGCTGGCGTTGCCTGCCCTGATCGAGGAGCTGAGGCCCAAGCTGGAAGGCTCAGATGCGACCCGGGAGAGGCTCGAGGGGTGGGAGGAGGAGCACAGGAGGTTGAGGGAAGAGTGGAGGAGGGAGGCTATAGGAGTCAAGGACGATGCCCCAATAGACCCCCGCTGGCTCTGCCTCAAAATAAACGAGGTCGTCGAAGGGGAAACCGTGACCGTCCACGAGACGATAACCCACGGTGGGACGGTCCACAGGCTCGTCGAGGGGAACAGGAACCTCCCGGGGTCCCACTTCGAGGCCTCCGGGCCCGTAGCCCACACCGGGCTGGGGCAGGGGCTCGGAGTCGCCCTTGGGGCGAAGCTGGCTGAGCCAGGGAAGACCGTCATCGCCATAGAGGGGGACGGGAGCTTCAACTACAACCCCGTACCCGCATGCCTGGGGCTTTCCCAGGAGTACTGCCTGCCCTTCCTGACCGTCATATTCGACAACCAGTCATACGCAGCGATGAAGCAGCACACCAGGTTCTATCCCGAGGGCTGGGCTGCGAAGATGGGGGAGTACTACGGGGTCTACATGAAGCCTAAGCCCGACTACGTGAAGGTCGCTGAGGCGTTCGGGGGGTACGGAGAGACCGTAGAGGACCCCTCCGAGGTGAAGCCCGCCCTGCTCAGGGCCCTCAGGGAGGTCGGGGAGGGGAGGCTGGCGCTCCTAGACGTTGTACTGAAGCCGCCATGATCGACCCCGAGAACTCGCCGGGAACGGCCCGGAAAAGTGACGCCAACCGCGTTCTCGATAGGTTAAAAAGGCTGTTTATTTGTAGATCGATCTGCGCCGGGTTGGCTGAGTGGTCTAGGCGGCCGCCTGCAGAGCGGCTCCACGGGGGTTCGAATCCCCCGCCCGGCTCCATGATTCTAATTATTTTCAGGAATTCAATCGTCAGGAAAGGCGCCTCTCACTAGAGCAAGGTAAATCTAACGTTTGAAGCGCCGTCTTGCGGAGATGCGAACGTTCAAGAATGGGCAGGTGTACCTGCCGAAAATGTTGAAATACCCTGTGCCGTGATCACCCTCGTAATAAGACAACAAACGGGAGGTTCGGGGATGGAGGTCGGCCTCATCGGGGCAGGCGGAATGGGTGAATGCTTTTACCAGGCTTTTCCTGGCCCAGGGACACAAACTCAGGATTAATGACATCGATCATCAAAAGGCTCGATCCCTAGCTGAGAAATACGACTGCTCCTGGTCCGACTCGGTTTCCAGCGCGATAAGAGGCGTTGAAATGGCCCTTCTATGCACCCCGATAAGGGCTACCCCTGGAATAATCCGAGAAGCCTCGCCTCACTGCGGAGAGGGTCTGATCCTCTGCGAGGTAGCGTCGTTGAAGCAGAGGACCGTGGCCACGCTCAGGGAGGTCCAGGAAACCAGGGTACGGCCCCTCTCAATCCATCCCATGTTCGGACCCGAAACGAGGGAAGTAAAAGGAAAGACGATAGTCGTAGTGCCTGTATTCGACGGTGACCGGGAGACCATCCTGGCTGGGTCCCTTTTCCCGGGGGCGAGGATACTGGCCGTCGACGAAGCCACCCATGACCGGTGCATGGCCTCGATCCTCTCCCTCCCCTATTTCATGAACCTAGTCTTCGCCCGAGTCTTGCCCCCCGGGGGCATCCCCCTCATGAGGAAAATGGCTGGCACCACCTTCACGATGCAGCTCGCCTTGGCCGAGAGCGTCGTAGGGGAACCCCCAGAGCTGATAGAGGCGCTCATAAACGAGAACACGTTCTCGAAGGCTCTTATGGACAGGTTCATCGAAGAGTCCAAGCACATCAGGAGACTCTTGAATAAGCCAGGTGAGATTCGGGCCCTCCGCGACGGGCTCATGGACGTCATGATGAAAGACCCCGAGTTCCAAAACACGAGGAAACTGAGAAACAAATTCTTCGAGGCGACTAGGTCCTGAGAAAGAAATACGAGCGCAACAGAGAATAAAACACCTGTGTCAAAAAGATCGCATCTACGAAGATGAAAAAAGCCCCTCAAACGCACCTGATAGAGAGCGGCTCTACGGGGGTCAGAATCCCCGCCCGGCCCATCGGATGTTATAAGATGAGCAGTTTCTGGTAACCGTCTTGAATTTCTAATATTTATAATATTTATTGGATGAAAGTTTTTAAATAAATGTAAATCTTAATAATTTTATCGGTGTTTTCATTAGCTCGGAAGCTTCAGAAGTGTAATAGGAGGCTCAGATTTGAAGATCAGGATACCCCTGATGATCCAGGACCCCGCCACATCCGTTAAGGGGGTTAAGCGCACCGAGGGTTTCGACCCCGAGAACGAGGAGTTCTTCCTCGACGGCCCCATAACAGACCGAATAGCGATCCTAGACTTCTCTCCAAAGAACGGCAAGCTTGAGGAGGGGGCGATCTTCAGGCCCCCTCCCCCAGGGAGGGTGCGGGGCTGGTACACGGACGAGGCCGGGAAGGACGTATACGACGCAGAGGGGGAGGAGATATACTCCCCGGCGTTCATCCAGGTGGGGACATTCGCCGCCGTCCTCAAGACCATGTACCTCTTCGAGGGGACGGGGGAGAGGAAGATAGACACCCTGGGGCGCCCCCTCAGGTGGGCCTTCGACGCCCCCCAGCTCTTGGTAGTCCCCAGGGCGGGGCAGCAGGCCAACGCCTACTACCACAGGGACTCGAA
>CAYGAH010000013.1:0-3610 GCA_964347685.1 uncultured Candidatus Bathyarchaeia archaeon
CAAAAACCTCCATGAGCAACTCAAGGAATGCCTCCCCAGGAGATACGTGGAAAGGCTTGTCTCGGCTGAGCCCGCAGCGACCCGCTGGCTCGCCACCCTCACCGACGGGGAGATCGGCCTCTACGAGCACGTGGCAAGAGTCGCCCACGGCCTCATCGCAGGGTGCTACAGCCGGGAGGCGATCGTCCCCGGGGTGACCACGACGGAAGACCTGGAATGGCACTACTGGCAGGTGTGCGCGGACCTGGGCATCTCTGTGGGCTTCAAACCCTCCTTCTACCTGATCAGGAGCGAGGCCACGGGGAGGCGATACGGAGATGGGGACCGGGTAATCCGGCCTGGGGACCTCGTCCGCTGCGACGTGGGAATCAGGTACCTCCGCCTCCACTCCGACCACCAGGAGTGGGCCTACGTCCTCGGGCCGGGGGAGGAGGAGGCCCCCGAGGGCTTCAGGAAACTCATGGCGGAGGGGAACCGCCTCCAGGACGTTTTCATGTCGGAGTTCAGGGCGGGCCTCACAGGGAACCAGCTCCTGAGAAAAATCCTGTCCCGTGCTAGGGGGGAGGGCATCCCCAACCCAAGGGTATACTCCCACTCCCTCGGGTACTTCCTCCACGAGCCTGGCCCCCTCATAGGGCTCCCCTGGGAGCAGGAGAGCTGCGAGGGGAGGGGCGACGTGCGGCTGGAGCACAACTACGCCTTTACAATGGAGCTCTCCGTCGAGGGCCCCGTCCCCGAGTGGGGAGGGCAGGAGGTGCGCATGGCCCTCGAGGAGGACGTGGTCTTCACGGAGGAGGGCTGCAGGCTCCTAGACGGCCGCCAGACAGGGTTCTATCTGGTGTGAAGCGACGCACAAAGACGGGGCGACAACCATGATCATGCAGTCTCACGGCCTGACTGGGAGCATGGCCTCGAGGAGGAACCCCACTTTCCGAGCCCCCCAGGGGGCGCCGACCCGAGGCCATCAGAAACCTTCTCAACCCCCCTGTGGATGGACAAAGCTTTAACCAGAGTTCATAGGCTCACCCCAAGAACCAGTAAAAATGATCAAGCAGCCAGACATGGTCTAAACCGCCGAAAGGCTCCTGCCTCCTGAATCCGGGGCGAGGAAAAAATCGAAGGCAGTATTAATACGCCACCTCTATTTCTGGTTTAACGATCGACCCTTGTCCCACCTAGAGGACCTCTGCGACCTCATGTTCGAGGTATCCAACGAGGACAGGATCAGGATCCTCCGAAAGCTGATGAAGGAAAGGATGAGCATCACGAGCCTGTCCACGGAGCTGGGCATCACCACCCAGGAGGCGAGCAGGCACGTATCCAGGCTGGGAGAGGTGGGCCTCGCCCAGAAGGACCCGGAGGGCCTCCACGGCCTAACTTCTTACGGGGAGCTGACCCTGAGGCAGGTGAGGGGCCTGGAGTTCACCGCAAGGCACAGGGACTACTTCAAGACACACAACCTTGCCGGAATCCCCTCAGAGTTCGTGCAGAGGCTCGGGGAGCTGGCTGGGAGCTCCCTCGTAGAAGACGTCATGGTCGCCGTCTACAGCATCGAGAGGCTGCTGAGGGAGGCCGAGGAGTACATCCTCAACGTGAACACCCCCTACATCGCCAGCTCCTTCCCCCTGATCATGGAGGCATATGAGAGGGGGGTGAGGGGGAGGTTCCTCCACACCAGGGACCTTGCCCTCCCAGAGGAGATGAGGGACGAGCGGGTTCGCTTCTTCGACGATGAGAAGATGCGAAGGGTAATGAGCTCGGGGCTGCTGGAGGAGAGGCTGATGGAAGGGGCCGACCTCGTCCTGTACATGTCGGAGAGGGAGGTGGCCATCCTCACCTTCCCCCTCGGGGACGGGGGCTTCGACTTCCACGGTTTCACCTCCAGGGACGAGGACGCCCGCAAGTGGTGCAGCGACCTATTCCACCACTACTGGGAGAGGGCGAAGCCGGTAACCAGCGTCCCATGATCGCAGCGGGATTCCATGAGGGTACGGATGGTGGATCAAGCCGGCGGAGGGCTCCTAAAACCCCCATCAAAACCTAAAAACAGAATCTTTCAGGAAACCTTGTCCGGGTCAGAGCCTATCGGGTCGTTCCAGGAAGCTGCGCGAATCGTTTTTATCGCCGCCGGATTCCTATAACATAGGTGCGCAGTCCGACCTTCAAAGGATTCGGGGTGATGGTTTGGCGGAGATAGAGGAACTGATGGGGCTCATGGAGAGGATAAGGTCTTCCCTGGAGCGATCGAGGGAGGACACGGAGGAGGCGAGCACGGACGCTGCCTCCCTTGGGGGCGAGTGGGAGCAGGAGACGTCCAGGGACCTCGACGGGATAGCCGTGAGGATAAGGGGCATCGTCAGCGACCTGGACGACATCATAGCCGAGGCGAAGACGATGCGCGAAGACTCCAAGGTCATGGAGGAGATACTGAGCGAGGTCACGGACGACGAGGAGATAGACAAGATAGAGAGCGAGTCCCTGAAGGACGAGGTCGACATACACATCAAGGAAGAGGAGGAGAAGCACCCAGAGCGGAGGTAAGCTCCCGCCGTCCTGAGGGCTCCTAGCTGCTTATTCTTCCCGAGAAGAAGGCATTTTTATTGCCCCGGCTTCACTACCATCTTGAGGTAAACCATGTCCGGAGCTGAGACCATGAGCGACTCGGCCAAGTGCTCCAGGTGCGGCGGCAGGCTTCTGGAGATAAGGAAGGACGACTACCCCGAGTACATCAGGAAGGGGGAGGTCGAGGGCTTCAGGCAAAGGTTCGTATGCAGGAGGTGCGGCTCAGAGTACACATACGACTCCATCGAGGACGAATGGGAAGACGTCCCCGACAACTCCCCCTACCACTACGGGAGGAGGGGGAACAGGCTCCTCCACAGGGTGGGGGAGAGTCAGGCGAGGTGGACTAGAGAGAACTGGCAGGAGATCCAGGGCGAGTACATAGACTTCTGCCTCTGGGCGGGCCTCATAGACGGGAAGGAGAACGAGGTGGTTAAAAAATGGGCTTCCGGCCTGGGGGGCGAGGACATAGTCTTCCACCTGAGGCAGATATCGGACGAACTCTCGGGCCAGCGCCTCCCAGACATGGATGGGAGCATCCACCCCATCGCCTGCGAGATCCTGATGCTTGCTAAGAGGCTTGAGGAGATAGTCCTCGGTGACCGAGATTCCTGAGCGAGGAGGCTGGACAGGATAGGGGAAGAGAAGCGGCTGACGTGCCCGAGGTGCGGAAGCACCAACATGGTCTACGACCCTGGCAGCGGGGAGAGCGTCTGCGGGGAGTGCGGCCTCGTCCTGGAGGAGGAGCTGGTGGACAGGGGGCCCGAGTGGAGGGCCTTCACCCCAGAGGAGAGGGAGGAGAGGAGGAGGACGGGGGCCCCGGGCTCATACACCTACTACGACAAGGGCCTCTCAACAAGGTTCGAGCCGAGGGAGGCCGAGAAGGACAGGGAGAAGATGTGGAGGCTGAGGAGGTGGGACGTAAGGACGAAGCTCGACGAGGCGGGGATGAGGAACCTGAGGCAGGCTATGGCCGAGCTTGACAGGATATCCGACAAGCTCCACCTCCCCCAGAGCGTCAGGGAGGAGGCCGCCGTCACGTACAGGA
>CAYGAH010000014.1:0-1556 GCA_964347685.1 uncultured Candidatus Bathyarchaeia archaeon
CCTGCAGGGGCCTGACCCCAAGAAGGAACATGGGCGCGTACTGTATCAACAGGACGGCGAGGTAAGGGGAGGCCTTGAGGGAGACGACCCTTAGCAGGCCCCACGGACCCCTGTGGCGGACCGCCCTGAACCTGTGAAGGTACAGTCCATCGGCAAGGAAGTAGACCAGGTAGAAGGGGATGAACGTTGGGAAAGCTAGGACTCGGCGGGGCGTCAGTGCCTTGAAGAGGGGCGTGATTATCCTCGGATCGACCAAGAGGAAGGTGTCCAGAGGGTAAGCCATCATGTAAAGGAAGACGAACAAGGCAGCCTCGAGGGCCGCGTCCCCCGGCGTTATGGACCTCGACATAGCCTCCCTCAAGCCGAAACGAGCGAGTGAGAGGCTTCCGGGAAAAAAACGCAAAACCAGGAGCCCAGCCAAACCCACACCCAGAAGCCACCAAGCCATCGATGAGCCGAATATGAGGGGAGGGAAGGGGATGGCCGCCCCTAGCCCCATGAAAGGGAGGTAGAGGCCCAGGCCGAGCCCTCCCCAGACGAGCAGGGCCTTCAGGTCAGGCATCCGTCCCACCCCGAGAACATGCCTGCTCCTCAAGGCCCCTAGAGAGAGGGGTCCCATCAGTATCTTTGAAAGGGGGAGGATCGCCCCTATCAGGGCCGCGAGGACGAGGAGGAGGGCCGCCTCCCTGTAAAGGTAGATCAGGTCCGAGTCGGGTAGCTCCCTGCCAGATGGGGAGCCTGAGGCGGCGATCATCCAGGCCGCTACCCCAGACACGACGGCCGGGTCCAGGGGCTCAGCCAGGTGGATCGTGGAGGGGGTGAGTAGCCTCCTTGCGTCCCCATCTGAGAAATCCCCGTATAGCTCCCCTACGACTATGGGATCGGAGGCGTTGAAGACGGGCCTCAGGTCGGAGTCCAGCTCCCCCAGGTCGAAGAGGATGTCCTGCCTCCCCACGGCAACTAGAAGGTTCCTGGGAAAGGACGAGTTGAGGGCTCCGTAGTCCGGGCCCTCGCTCATCCCCCCCACCCCACCGCCGATGAAAGCGACAGCGTAGACGCCTCCATCCTCCGAGGCGGCCCTCCTGGAGCCCCCCGCCCCGAGGCTGTGACCCGCCAGGCCCACGAGCCCCTCGTCGACGTAGTCGAGGGCCCTGAGAAAACGGACCGCGGCAATGACGCCGAACGAGGGGTCGTCTGGGCTCAGGGCGCCTCCCGATTCCCCGTGTCCCGCCAGGTCGAGGGAGAGGGCGACTGTGCCCCTCCTAGCTAGTTCCAGCGCTATGCCGCTGACCGTCTCCTTCGCGTTGCTTATCCCGTGGGCTACGACGATCCCTGGCCTCGGGTTGTCGGGGTGGGCCTCAGGGGGGATGTAGAGGAGGCCGCTTAGTGCGTAGCCCTCGGCCGGGATGGAGACCTTCTGGACCTTGACCCTCCCAAAATCCGTGTCGAGCTGATGGGTGGCAAACGCCCCGGCGAAGTAGATGCACAACAGAAAAACCAGAGCGAGGTACGTCGAACTCTGTTTCATCTCCCTCAGGCTAGGTTGGGCCTCTGGC
>CAYGAH010000015.1:0-25948 GCA_964347685.1 uncultured Candidatus Bathyarchaeia archaeon
GTGTCCTTCCTGTTCTCGTCGATGCCATAGGCATGGTCGAAGAACTCCATCGAGTAGAATGGGGTCATGGCCCAGTAGAAGAAGCGGTACCTGTCCTCACCGGCCCCAGCCCACTTGTAGTCGTACTCGAACTTGAAATGGATGTATTTCTTGTAGATGTCCTCTTCCAGATACTTTGAGACGTGTTCCCCCAGATGCCTCTCTATCTCGTCTTTCCCTATTCCCAGCATCCTGCAGACCTTCCCCGTGTCGTACCTGTATTTGTCGGGGGTAGTGAGAAGGAAATCCACCAGGTCCTCGTCGGACCTGAGGCCGCTCGTCACGTTGAAATACCTGAACATCTCCCCCCCGTACATCCCTGTGAAGAAGAAAACGTCGTTGCCGTACAGTCGGCTGACCTGGTCGGAGATGTCCAGAAGGTACGCGATCCTGGTTGGGTAGAGCCCATCCCCAAGGTAAACCGCTCGCGAGTATTCCTCCGCCCCGATATCTCTAGAGGGCTCCAGGTATCTCAGATCGATGCCGAAGGCTCCCGCGATCTTCTCAGCATATTGTCTCTCTCGGGAGTAGGCCGGCTCCTGATCGTAGGTGACCCCCTCCGGTCTGACGCCCAGTTTGACCAGCCCCGCCAGAGTCGCCCTGGAGTCTAGGCCCCCGCTAAGGGAGATCACCGCCTTCCTTTCACCCAATTTACCGGCCCTGTAGTTCAGCCCCCTCAGGAAAAGTTCCCTGAGATCGGGTATAGTTTCTTTGGAGCCGGCGCCGCTCGCAGCATCGAAGTTCAGAGGTACCAACACGTCTTCAAGGAAATCTCCGTTTTCAACGTCATACAGGATCGAACTCGCAGGCATCAGCCTCTTTACTCCTCTCAACAGGGTCCTTTCTCCGAGCACGAAGCCGTATAGAAGGTACTCAATCAATGAGAGCCCGTCGATCTCCAAGGGCTCCGAGAAAGGGTGCATGAACTTGATCTCCCTAGAAACGAACAAGGCACGACTATTCCATTGACAGTAAACTGGAAGCCTCCCACGAACGTCGTTGAAGACACGCAAGCTTCTGTTCATTTTATCGTATATGAGGATCAGGTACTCTCCATCGGCCTCCGATATGAACTCCTTTGCTCTATCGTTGAAAGCTGCGTGATCGTCGAGATGAGGCAGTAAATCGATGAGCCTTTTCCCTGTTTCGCTGTCTTCAAGGTTGTAAATCATCCCTTCGAGGACGATCAAGTATCCTTCTTCTTCGAAAGTCGTTATAGGGTACTTCTCGTAGCATGTGGATCCGATGATGACTCTGTCATCTGAAAATAATGAACCCGCCTTGTAGGACGGGAGATGAAGCATCCTTTTCTGGGCTTCGTCGAACTTCGAGGAATGGTCAGCCGCATTTCTGGCGGCGATGCAATTCATTCCAACCATGTTCACCACCCAAACCAATCTTTGTCTTCGACTGCTACGGGCCATCCGGGGAGAATGGTTCTCATGAGGTTGCGTTGAACCAGATCTGGACCCATGGGCTGTGGCGTTCACCCCTGTGGCTCCACCCGAACTCGAAGTCACCTGTTCTATCGTCGTATATCCAAAGCTCGATGACCACTCTGAAGTCGCGCCCTTCTCTCGCTACAGCGTATGTCTCATACGTCTCGCCCATGGCCGAGATTTGCCTGATTATGGTCGAGTCCCCTATCACCTGGGCCCCTTCTATGGACCAGGAGAAGGGAAGAAAGATAGTCTCGTTGTTCGCGATCACGCGACGAACCTCGAAGAAGGCCGGGGCTCTACTCGGGGCGCTTCCGTCCGCTTCGGGGGGCGGCATGGTGGAGTTGAGGAGCTTGAACCTAAGGGCGACGTACCTGGGCCCCCCCATGTGGTTGTAGAGGTACATGACCCAGTTGAGTTGCTCCCCGACCTCGATGTTCGGGTCGTCCCCCGGGTAGTAGTGCCCGGCCTTTCCTTCCTTCCCGAGTAAGCCCAGGGCGAAGAAGGGCTCATCCCTGCTCAGATAGGCCAATACGAGGGAGGCATACACCAAGGCGACCAAAGACAATAGGGATATTATGGCCGAATAGATCAGGCCCCTGCGCCAGCCGTCAAGGCTCATTTTCGGAGACCCCTACCCCTATCAATGGACGTAGAATTTCGTGAGGATTTTCCAGCCGAGGAACCCCTGAGGACGTTGGAATAGGCCTTCCCGATGGCGTCATCTGCCCCTGACATCGCGTAAGCTGCCTCGGACTCCCCGGCCTCTGCCGAGGGAAAAAATCCCCTCGTGAAGCCGAGAAAGAGAACCGTGGACAACGCTACCAGACGGAAAGGCCTTGGAGGCATCGCAGATCATGCTACCTCGTGCTGAGCGAGGTATCCGAGTCACGATCCTTCGGCTTTGGCGAGTTCTCTGAGCCTCTCAGAGTAGCATCTAGGGCAGAGGTCTTGGCCGTTGAAGTTGATGGTGGCGGTGCCCCCGCAATCGCACCTCTTCCTGGGAACCCTCCCCGAGGGCGAGGACCCCTTCAACCCTTATCCCTGACCCTATCCTCGAGCGTGTCCAGCAGAATCATGAGGCGCTCCCTTAGGGAGCCAACGTCCTTGCTGTTTGAAACCACCAGGACGCCGTCAAGGCTGTGTATCACATCAAGGGCGTCCCCCTTCTTGATCTCCATCACCTTGATGAAGAGGGAGGGGATTGTCAGGGCAAGGCTCGACCCCAGTGTTTGAACCTTTCTCGAATACTCGAAAACGGGCATTTTTTCAGGTCTCCTATGTGAATACCTAACACTAAAAAAGTCCCCGCCTGACGGCGGCGGACGAGAACATCTTCGGGTTAAGTCGGTTATTACCTGTTTCCCCTGGTCTTCCTGAGGACCCTTATCTTGTTCAACCAGCCTGCCCCGCCCTTCCTCTGTTGCTGGTCGAGGTCCGCCTCGATCCTCGGCCTCTCCCTCCTCACGGGTCTCTTGGGGAAATGGGCCCTCGCGAACTTCCGGTACCCCCCGTGCTCAGGGTCGGGGTCGACCCTCCTCGCCAGTTCCGGGGTAAGGTGGCGCTCAAGTATGTCGGTGAAGGACACGGGTTTGAAGTCCCGTGTGGCGCTTATGATCTCACCCCTCTCCACGAAGAGCCTATGGTAGTCCTTCGTCGATATGTCCTCTGCCCTTATCTCGTCGTCGCGCTTGGTCTTCCAGAGCTCATTCCAGTCCTTTTTGAGGCCGTCCCTAAGCTCCTTGACCTGACTCCAGTGGTCCTCTATGGAAACCCGCTCCAGTCTAACCAAAAATGGTAGAAGAGTTATATAAAAGTATCAGTAACAGTTATAAACAAGCTTCTATTATGGGAGATGCACAACAAGAATACAGAATCAAAGTATAATATGTCGATTTATAATACTACATTTTCTATAAAATTGGATTGTCCCTTTTTATTCGATCGATCCTCCCGTTCAGATCCGGTGGTTGGAGGTCTCGTTATGGTCGGGACCGTTTCTTTTCTTCTGTCTTGAAGATGGTGAATCCGCAGTGGCCGCACGTGTATCTGTCTCCGTGGTCGGCCATGAAGTAGCCCCTTCCGCACCTGTTGCAGAAGGGCCTCTTCCTCTCAAGCTTCCCTTCCTTTATCTCGTAGTGCTTCGACACCGAGTCGGACACTCCTACCCCTCCTCTGACTCCTCTTCCCCGCCCCCCTCTGGGGACCCCTGGGGCTCCTCAGGAGCCTGGTTCCTGGCGACTACGTGCTCGGGCTCCGTCCTCAACGCCTTCTCTGCGTCTTCGTAGACGTGAGCGGTTCCAACGGTCGTCCTGGTTCCCGCCTTCGTTTCTAGCTTCCTCACATAGACCTTGTCTAGTTCGGTGCGCAGAAACACGGCCAGCTCCCTCCTCACGGCGACTCTTCTTGGGGTTGACGGCTCTTCGATGCTGAAGGCCACCTCGCGCCGACCCATCAGGGGGTTAGCCTTCGTCGATGTCAGCTCTATCTTCAGCTTCTGCCTCCTCCATTCGGTTCATGAAGTCGAGGACCCATCTCCTCCTCTCCTCGTCGATCGTCACGACGACAACGCCCTTCCCGGGCTGGCCGTAGACGATCATCGAGCCCTCTGGCATCACCGCCATGAGGGGGAGGACAAGCAGGTCCTCTTCGCCCTCAACGATAACCGCCAGCCTCCTTTTAAGGGTTATCGCCCCCTCTAGGGTCCTGTATGCCCCGGCGTTTATCGTCCCAGGCCGGTTCCTGACGAACACCTCTGGCCTGTCGTGCTCTAGGGGGTCCACCTCTACCCGCATTATTCTGTGGTCAACTACGATGATGTCTGGGTCGAGGCAGGCCTCCAGGGCGTTTGCGGTGACGAAGTCCCCAACGGACGCGAACATGGGTGGGTCCTTCTCCCTCAGGATCTCCTTTAGGCTGGTCATCGCCTCCCCTGGCTCCCCTTCTATGAGGTCGCCGAGGGGCTCCTTTAGCTCGGGCCTCATGTGCACCGGCAGGATCAGGGTCTTTCTCCCAGGCTTCATTCCTGGAAGCTGGCCTTTGTTATCTGATCTTGAGGGCGTATCGGCCAGCCTCTTTGATTTCCATCTTCTCGGCCATTATGGAGTTCTTGGGGTCCAAGACGATCAGTAAGCCTGAGTAGTCCTCGCTAAGCTCAGTGCTCTTGCATATGGGGCAGACGTTCTCCTCCGTGAGTATCTTGCACTCCCTGCACGCCTTGGTCATTCCTCTTCCTCCTCCCCCTCGCCCTCGATCTCCTTGACCTCACGCTCTATCCAGTCGAGCTTTCCGAGCATGGGCTGGCGGGCGGTGACCCCTATCTTACCTGAGCTCCTTCCCCTCGGGAAGCTGACCGCTACTATCCTCACCCTGAAGACGTCCCCCCTCTGTATGGTTCGACCCGTCTCCTTGCCGAGGAGGACGCCCTGCCTCTCGTCGTATGATATGAAGTCGTCCATTAGCTGGGAGACGTGGAGAAGCGCGTCCACCGGGCCTATCCTGAGGAAGGTGCCGAAGTCTGCCACCTCGACGACCTCCCCCTCCACCACCTCCTGCATCATGGGGTAGAAAGTGAGTATGGAGAAGGTGACCGGGTGGTGGGTCCCCCCGTCCCCCGGTATGATCCTCCCGTATGGGTTCACCTCAAGGTCTATGACGCTGATGACGTAACCAAGATCGTCGTCGACCAGCCCCTCGTACTTGTCCCTGAGTTCCTCGTATGCGGCCTCCTTCAGGGGCTCGCCGAACTTTGATGGGGCTATCCTGATGGTGTCCTTTAGCTTGATGAGGTTGAACATGATTACGCCTCACTAGACCATTTTACATCGATAAAAACGTTGTCGAGGCGCCTCAAAGCTCTATGAGCACCTCGAAGGAGTACTTGCTTATTATCTCCTGCAGGTACTCCTTCCAGTCGCCCCCGACGGTGACGAGGACGTATATCCCCGCGATGTCTGCCCTCTGGTTCCTCACCAGGTCCACCAGGGCCTTCACTGTCTCCCCCGTCCTCACCACGTCGTCTATGATGAGGATACTGTCCTTCTTCCTTATGGAGGACCTGGGGACGTATAGGCTCTTCCTTATGGCGGAGCCCTTTGGGATGTACATCTCCTCGATGAAGTCGTTGATCCCCACCTCCTTAGAGTCCTTGGCTATTAGGAGGTCAACGTCGAGGAGGTTGGCTACTAGGGTGGAGCATGGGATTCCGTCCACAGCCGCCGTGAGAATCTTGGTTACCCTCCTTCCAGCGAACTTCTCCATGGCGTAGTTGGACATTATCTTCAGCCATGTTATCTCGGAGACCAGGGGCGTGTTGTCGAAGTAGCCCTCCTCGTCGAAGTTGATCCTCTTCCTAAGCTCCTCCTTGATGTCCGTGATCTCCATCAGTTTATCATAAAGGCCCTGGGCCCTCGAGTAGCTCGGGAGGACGTGCCCCCTCATGTACCTGCTCAGGATAGGGGGGCTGAGCCCCAGGACCTCTGAGAGCTCCTGGTATGTGTGGCTCTCGCTTGCCACCTTCAGGAGGTCTGTGATCATCATCCTGTACTTGAGTTCCCTCACACGTGTCTCCAATTCATTCCTCCCCTTTCGAGCGTGAGCGGGCCTGAGGGGAGTTGAACCCCTGACCACCGGGTCTCTCCGACCACAGGTCTTAAAAGCCCGATGCTCTGCCTTGCTGAGCTACAGGCCCACGGCCTAAACCGTTTACCCCATTAAGTCAACTATATATATAACTCTTTTTCGATTTGTAATAATTAGTTAATTCAAGCACTATTTCCTGAAAGGGTACCTGGACGGGGGTGCGGCCAAGAAAAAATAGAAACGGCTCCCCTCGCACGGAAAACGCTTATTAGAACGCCTGTTTAACGAATGTCAGTGCCCACCCAGGGACGCCCAGAGTGCGGCCGTGGTCCAGCATGGCAAGATCTCAGCCCCCCACGCCCAAGCGGGGATAGCTGATGACCCGGGTTCAAATCCCGGCGGCCGCACCAACTTTTCAAAATTTCAACAATTCTCTGATAGGCCTAGTCCGGTTTCCGCTTTATACTGGTAGGAGGAGCCTGAGGGCGATCAGGGCCAGTCGGGGCGCGATGACTATGGCCGTAGCCCTCCTCCCTGTGACGCCGTAGTTCGTCGAGGCCGCGAAGATAGAGAGTATGAGGGCGAGTGTGCCGAAGACGGTGAAAGTTGTGAGGGTCAGGTTCGCCGCCCTCACGATCAGGGAGGTTGAGGCCCTTCCCGCCGAGACGATCTCTGCCATGGCCTGTGGGGAGATGGTGTAGGCGTCTATCAATCGCAGAGCCTGCTGCCCGAGCAGGGGGATCGAGGTGAATCCCGTCATGGCGAGCCACCTCCTTAGGCTACCGCCTCCAGATGCGAGGGATGCGACCGCGTGTGCCAGGAGGGAGGAGATGAGCCACCCCATCACTGCCCCGATGAACCCGCCCAGTGCTGAGAACGTCGCGATGCTCTGCATTATGGCCTGGGGCTCAAGCATCTGCATGGTCCCTGCGGGCAACAGGGCTTCAAGGGGTATCTTTGATGTGTAGGTCATGCCGGCCCAGGCCGACAGCGCCGCGATGAGGGCTATTATGGAAAACCCCCTCATTAGGTCCCTCTCCTCTATGTGTGCGAACGCCCCTCGGGGGGAAGAGACGACCCCCGAGAGCTGCCCCAGGAACCCTCTCCTCTGCTCACTCACTCCTCAGAGCCTCCACAGGGCTTAGGTTCGAAGCCCTCCAGGCAGGGTATAGGCCAGAGGCGGAGCTTGTGACGATCGCGAATCCCACAACGATCACGCCCAGGCCGATCGATGGTGCCGCGGGGAGGTTGATGAAGTTGCCGACCAACTTGCTTAGGCCGACCCCGAGGATGGCTCCCAGGGAGCCCCCTACGAGCCCCGTGAGGAGGGCCTCAGAAAGGAACATTAGTAGGACGTCCCTGCTCTTTGCGCCAATTGCCTTGAGCACCCCTATCTCCCTCGTCCTCTCCATCACTGAGATGGTCATTGTGTTGATTATTCCTATGCCCGCGACGAGGAGGGAGATGCCCGCGATCCCCCCGAGGACTGCCTCGATGGACCCCAGAACCTGGCCGACGAGCTTCTGGACCGACTCGAAGGATATCACAGTCACGGTGTCGCCCAGCCTTGCCTCTATCTCCGCCTCGACGTCGTCGACTTTGTCGAGGCTCACGGCCGAAGCCATGATGAAGTCGAACTCTCCCCCCACATCGTAGAGCTGCTGGGCAGTCCGTAGGGGTATGGCCACGGAGTCGTCTAGGTTAGAGCCGAAGCCTCCCCCGAAGCCACCCCCGCCCCCGGTCCTCTTCAGGACGCCCACGACCCTGAAGGTCATCGTCCTAGTCTCTCCCCCAACTATCGCCTCGATCTTCAACCTGTCGCCAACGTTCAGGATGGGCTCCTCCTCCCCCTGGGGCTGGGCCACGTTGGCCCCGATGATCATCGCGGAGGTGTCCGTCCTGAGCAGGAGCCTCCCCCCCTCCTCAACCTCGGTGTTCTTGTTTATTGTGAAGTAATCGTTTGTCACGCCGTAGAGCCCCGCCACGTGGGGGGTCCCCCTCACGTTGTACCTGGCTATCTTGTTTGCTATGATGGGCGTTGCCAGGGTAACGTCGGGGACCTTGGACACTATATCCAGGTCTCTCCAGCCCAGGGTGCCCGAGGCGAGCCCTATCCCCTGGCCCATCTCCCCGGGGATCACTATTACGTTCTGGGGGCCGAAGACCTCAAGCTGGGAGCTGATCTCGTTGCCCAGCCCCTGGGTGAGGGAGACGAGGCCCATGACGGCCGTGCAGCCTATTAGGATGCCTATGAGGTTTAGGGCGAACCTGAACTTCCTCTCGCTCAGGCCCTGGCCCGCAACCCTCAAAACATCTAATATGTTCAACCATCATCAACCTACGGCGTCAGGCCGAAGAGCCTCCTCAGCCAGATCCAGAAGCCTCCAGCGCTCTGGGGCTGCGAGCCTTGGGTGCTCTCGACGACCGTCACGGAGACCTCTATTGTCTGCTCCTCGGCCTCGTTCATGTCGTTCATGTAAGTGACCTTCAGCCTCAGGGTGTGTCGCCCCAGCTCCGCGTCCTCTCTCACGTCGAAGCTCAGCTCGAAGGGTATGGGGCTGTCTGGGTCTATGGGCCCTATGTACTCGCCGCTCCCAGAGACCTCATAGAAGGGGTCTTCCCCGATGACTTCTATCTGGGCGAACTGGGCGGTCTCTGTCCCTATTAGGAGGAGGTCCGATCTGATCTCCCCAATCTGTCCCCTCTCAGCGGTCAGCTGTTGATCGCTGAGCAGCCTGAACTGGTATATGCCCCTGACCCTGATGCTCACTGTCTCGACGACCGTCCCAGGGAGGCCCAAGGAGTCGATGTAGGTGAGGGTCACAGTGACTGGGTACTGTCCCGCCGGGGCTTTGCCAGATACCTGAAGCCTGTAGACTACTGTGGCGGTCTCCCCCTCCCCCATGTCCCCGACCGCGACCAGGGTTGGGCTCAGGGATGAGAGGAACCCCCCGACCCCTACCGAGAGGGAGGTCTTCACCTCGTAGGACTCTGCTCCCGTGCACCTCAGCGTGATGTCTAGGTCCAGGGCGCTCCCCGGGTAGATTGCCTCGGGTTCGGTGCTCACCCCCTGGACTGTGACCGTCGTCTTCTTAGAGAGCCTCACAGAGTCGACGTTGAGGCCGATGGTGAAGACCTGGGCGTGGCTCCTCCCCTCACCGTCGTTGTAGATGACGTTCGCGGTGAGGGTGTAGACGCTCAGGGGGGCGCTCCTAAGGACCGAGACCTTTGGGGTCAGCGTGAGGCTACCGTTGGCCTCGAGGGACCCCTCCGTGAACCTGGAGCCTTCCACGAGGGATATGAAGGGGGTGGTCGAGGACAGGGTCGCCTCTATGTCGTATACCGTCTCTGAGCCGACGTTCTCCAGCACAAGTTGGATTGTCTCCTCCGAGCCCGCCTGCAGTCTAGTCTCCTCGGCGTATAGGTTGAGCTTGGTTTCGGAGCGGACCAAAGAGTTGACCACTACCCCCAACTGGACCGAGGAGGCCACGTACTGGCCGGCGTCCAAGAATGACTTGAAGTAGCTCAGCTGGAGCGTGAGGGTGTAGGCCCCCATGGGGGTCTTCTCGTCGACGTATATGGTGGGATTGTATGTCCTTGACTCCCCCTCAGGTATCTCGTTGAATATCTGCTGTCCGCCCCCCAGGATGGATATCCCCGGGGTTGTTGGGGGCACCGAGAGGAGGGCCTGGACCTCGTAGATGTTGAACCCCCCCGTGTTCTTGAGGGTCACCCTGATCCTGTTCTCGGCCCCGGCCGTCAGGTATATGTCGCCGGTCGACACGCTGAGCAGGGGCGTGTACTGCTCTGATCTCGTGGTTGGGGCCTGCGCCATCATCGCGAGGGCGACAAGGCCCAGTATCAGCAATGTCTTCATCCTTTCCATATCTAGTACCTCAGGCGTTTCTCTCCCATTATCATACCGTCCCTCAGGAGGAGCATGCGGTCCGTGTTCTGGCTCACCCTTGGGTCGTGGGTTATGAGGACGAATGTCTTCCCCACCTCGGTGTTCAGCCTCCTCAGGAGGTGGATTATGTCGTCCCCTGTCTTGGTGTCCAGGTTCCCCGTCACCTCGTCGCAGAGGAGGAGGTCTGGGTCGTTGGCCAGGGACCTGGCTATCGCCACCCTCTGCTGCTCCCCACCGCTGAGCTGGGAGGGCTTGTGGTGCATCCTCTCGCTAAGGCCGACTGTCTTGAGGAGCTCGGCCGCCCTCTCCCTCCTCTCCCCCCTGGGGGCCCCTTTGATGGCGAGGGGCAGCTCAACGTTCCCTATTGCGTCCATCCTTGGGATGAGGTTGAAGAACTGGAAGACGAATCCTATCTCCTTGTTCCTCAGTTCAGCGAGCTGGTTGTCGTTCAGGGTGGACAGGTCGACCCCCCTCACGTAGACCTTCCCGGATGTGGGCCTGTCGAGGGCTCCTATCATGTTGAGCAGTGTGGACTTTCCGCTCCCTGAGGGACCCATGATGGCTATGAACTCCCCCTCCTCGACGCTCATGTTCACCCCCTTCAGCACCCTGAGGGTTGTCGTCCCCTGGGGGTACTCCTTCACCAGGTCACGGGTCTCTATTATGGGGGTCATGTCACGGGCCCTCCTTCGCCTGCTCTATGAGGCCCTCGACCACATTGAGCCTCCCCGCCAGCATGGACCTTATGTCCTCCAGGACGGCGAGCCTTGTCCCGGAGTCCATGGTCTCGTCGAAGAGGTAGATGAGGCCGGGGTATGAGGCGAAGTCCTCCTTGGCCAGGGTTGTGATCATCTCTATGACGGTGTTCTTCAACTCCCTCGGCATCCACCTGGAGACGAAGCGGGTGTACCTAGCCGTGAACCTTATGGAGTCCCTCATCCTTGCCCCCATGAGCTTCAGGAGCTCCTCCCCCTTCTCTGTGAGGTGGTAGAATTCTGTCTCCTCCTTTGCCTCTGTCTCCACGAGGCCCCTCCTCTCAAGGCTCCTTAGGGCGGGGTAGATGGTCCCAGTCCTGGGCTCCCAGACCCCCTCGAACTCCTCCCTTATGTTCTTGAGCATCTCGTACCCGTACTTCGGGCCCTCGTTGAGCTGGAGCAGCAGGAGGATCTGGACGGGGCTCACCCTCCTGAAGGGCCTGAGGCCCCCCATGACAGAGTCCAATATAGTTGACCTCTACCTAGTGCTAATCTGGGTAGGGGCCAGCTCAATAATAAACGTTACCTATATAGTTTCAATAAAGGAAAGACCCCCAGGTTCCGCCTAATTTATCTTTTAGCCCTCGGTAGGATCGTTGATCGTCATGCCTTACTGCAGGAAATGTGGAAAGGAGCTGGGAGAAGGGGATAGGTTCTGCCCCTCTTGCGGTACCCGTGTCGAGCCCACCCAGTGGGAGGAGTTCCAGGTCTCCGCAGACGACCTGGTATCTAGAGTCAGGGAGATCATAAGGGAGGGAAATGTCAACAGGATCGTGGTGAGGAACGAGAAGGGGGACACCCTCATAGAGTTCCCCGTTACCATAGGCGTCGTCGGGGCTCTCCTCGCGCCCTACCTCGCGGCTCTAGGGGCTATAGCCGCAATAGTTTCCAGGGCGACCATAGCGGTCGAGAGGCGTATGGCCTAGAACTCAAGCTCCACTGTTTTTCTGTCCTCTTCTTTTCCTATTACTGCCTCTACCCTGATGTACTCCTCGAGGCCGCTTCCCTTCACCTTTGCCGCTAGCAGGTTGTCCACCTGGAATATGCCCGCGGGGTTCTCCATCTCTATCCGGATTGTGATGGGCCTCTCCTCCCCCTCCAGGAGGTCCACCTTCCCTATAGCGAAGGCAGAGACAGAGTGGATGTTCACCCTCCCAGCCTCGTATGGGATTCTTGCCCTCCCCCTCTCCATGTCGAGGGCGTCCGCCACCTTCACTATCCCCGCCTCCAGGGTCACGGGCCTGCTGGGCTCGTGGTGGGCGACCACGGAGTGGAGGATCTCAGAGGAAACTATGGTCACGTGCTCGGGGTCGTATATGGCGGGGAGGCAGCGGCGGAGGATCCCTAGGGCGATGGGGACGCTGTATACCTCGTGGCGCTCCCTTATGACTGAGAGGCCCAGGTCGTGCATTATGGAGCCCAAGACGACGACCACCTCCGCGTCGTCCACTGCCATCCCGTAGTCCCTTACGATGCTTGGCTGGACACCCCTCTCAACGAGCATCCTCAGCATCTTGAGGGCCCTGTTCGCGACTATCTTTACGTGGACTGGGCCGTGGTCGTTGAGGCCCATCCTATCCACTGCTGTGACGTTGGAGCACCTCCACAGGGTCTGGAGCTCCACGTCCCCGTCCACGAAACCCATGACCTTCCCCAGCTTCTCGTTCTCCCTCGCGGGTATGCTCAGGACGTTTGACATAGGATTCCCGATCGGTTCTCCCTCCCGGGGTTTAAAAGGGTCGCCCGTGCGGGGCTTCCAGACTTCATCGAAGAGGGTTGGCAGCCGAAAAGGGGTCTGGGGACGCGCTGCGTTGGCTCAGAAGCTGAGGACCGCGTCTGCCTCCAGGAGGAGGTCGTTCAAGGTGGCTGCCCCAACTATCTTGGCCTCGTCTACGAACTTCCCCCTCTCTACGCCCAGGAGCATGCAGCTCTGCTCGCAGACCATCAGCTTTACCCCCGCAGCCACCGCCTGATCCATGACCTCCTTGAGAGTAGGGAAGGTGCCCAGCTTGATCTTCTCCGCCTCTCCCCTCTTAACCACGGTGACGCCTTTTATCACGAAGTAGATCGTGGCGTCGATCCCCATGGCCACGGCGGTCTGGCCCAGTATGAAGGGGGCGTAGAGCCTCTCGGGGGTGTCGGTCCCGCTAGTTTGGACGTAGAGTATCTTCTCTCCTGACATTTCAGTTGATCCTCTTGTTCGGCGGGTTATATCGATTTGTCTTTTGATCTTTGTCGATAAAACGTAACGCATTATATATCGGCATGTGACGGTATAACTTGGTAAGGTGAGAACCTAGATGCTCGCACAATGGTACATCCCGCTTTTCTTCGTCATTATAGTAATGATAATACTCCTAGCCCTATCGGCATACGTGGTGAAGCAGTGGGAGAGGGTTGCCGTCATCAGGTTCGGACAGATCATAGGGATCGTCGAGACGGGCCTCCACTTTAGGGCGCCCTTCATAGACTCGATCCAGAGGGTGGACATGAGGACCCAGACATTGGACCTCATGGGGCAGTCCACCATAACGAAGGACAACATATCGGTGATCATAGACGCCGTGGTCTTCATGAGGGTGGAGGACGCGAAGAAGACCATCCTGGAGATAAGGAACCCCAACGAGGCCGTCTCCAAGTACGCCCAGACTGCCATAAGGAACATAATCGGCGGATACGACCTCGACGACCTCCTTGAGAGCAGGGAGGAGGTCGCTGTGAAGCTGAAGGAGGAGATGGACCTCCTCGTAAAGGAGTGGGGGATCGACGTCGCCAGGGCGGGCCTCCAGGACATAAGCCTCCCCGAGGACATGAAGAGGGCCTTCGCCGTCCAGGCGGAGGCGGAGAGGGAGTCCCGGGCCGTGATAATCAAGTCCAACGCGGAGCTCAAGGCATCTGTGAACCTGATGGAGGCGGCCAAGAACATGGCGGACCCCAACGCAATGCAGCTCAGGATACTCTCCAGCATAGACGACATAAGCAAGGACCAGAGCAACACAATAGTGCTGGCCCTGCCCCTCGAGACCCTGAGGACGGCGGGGGTTCAGGGGGTGGCGGCCCTATCATCGATAAAGCCCAAGTTCGAGCAGGGGTAGGCCAGAACTCAGCCCCACACCAGATTCGGCAGGAAGGCGAGGAGGGCAAGGGCACCCAGTGCTATGCACACCTTCCAGAGGCTCACCCTCTGGGCGAACCTTATCAGAGCCTCGATGGATGCCAGGGCGGAGAGGAATGCGGCGACTACCGCGATCGAGGCTTCTGACCCCACGGGGGGGGAGCCCTCCAGAAGCATGGATCCGATGGCCGCTGCGAGGACCGCCGGTATGCTCATGAGGAAGGAGACTCGGAAGGCTTCGACGCCCGAATACCCCTTGAACAGCAGAGCCGAGGTCGTCAGGCCGGACCTTGAGATCCCGGGTATGGCCGAAAGGCCCTGAACAAGCCCCAGAGATACGCCCTCCCTAGCCGAGGGCCCCTCAGCCCCCTGAGCCTCGGCCTTGGGGGTGCCTCTCTGGATCATCCCCGTCAAGATTAAAGCCGCCCCCGTGAGGGCCAGCAGGGCCTCCCCGAGGAATGTAGTCGCCCTGACCAGAATGAAGAGGGGCAGCCCCACGGCGCCCGTGAGCGCAGTGGCCACGAGCAGGAAGTTGAACATCCTCCTCGACCCCTCCGAGCCCCTCTTGAGGATGCCCCATACCTCCTCCCTGAAGTAGACCAGGGCGGCCAGGCCCGTCCCGAGGTGGAGGTAGACGGATTGGCTGAGGGCCTCTGAGGGGTCCATGCCCATGAGGGAGGCCATGAGGACCACGAGGTTCCCCTGGCTAGATACGGGGAGCCACTCTAGGACCCCCTGGAGGAGCCCCAGGATGACGGCGATCACTAGGGGCGACACGCCTAAGAGTTGCGGAGGCTGGATAAAACACCTGCGAATGAGAGGCCTGGGGAACCAGTTCTCTGGATGGTCAGGCCTCTTTCTTCGCCTCCTCGGCTATCTCCTCCATGCTCCTCCCCGTCAGGACGGAGTCGGGCTCCGTAGAGACTGGGTTCCTCCTTGCGTCAGCCTCGCCGTCCCTCATCTTTATGAGGAGCCACCTCGCCTCCCCGCCCCTCCCGGTCCTTATGAGGGCGTAGCCGCCCCTGAGCTTCTCCCCCTCAAGCCAGACGGTGACGTGGCCCCTCTCTATGGACTCCTCGACGGGGACCTCCTCCCCTCCCTCCTCCTTTAGGTTCCTGTATGTTCCCCTGTCCCAGACCATCACGGTCCCAGCCCCGTACTTCCCCTCCGGTATCACCCCCTCGAAGTCAATGTAGCTCAGAGGGTGGTCCTCGACTGGGACAGCGAGCCTCTTCACTCTCGGGTCCGTTGATGGGCCCTTCGGCACAGCCCAGGACTTAAGGACCCCTCCAGCCTCCAGGCGGAAGTCGTAGTGGAGGGTGCTTGCGTCGTGCTTCTGGACGACGAACCTGGGCTTGCCGCCGGTGGGTCCGCCCTCGCCGCTGGGCTCAGGCGTCGCATCGAAGTCCCTCTTCCCCCTGTACTCCCTCAGGGGGTTTGAGCCTCTCATGGTTTCATTGACTCTCCCAGGGGCTTAAAAACGGTTTTCGGGCCTCTCTGCCATCACGTCTCCCTGCGGAGGCCGACGAGCTTGGAGAAGTCGCTCATCAGCAGCGGAAGCCACCTGTGCTCTGCGTGGAAGTCGGAGTCGTCGCTGATGCGCCTCACTGGGCAGGTGTACCTCCCGTCGGCGTACCCGCCGCACTCCCCCTCGCTCGATGGTAGCCCACCGCACCTGGACTCGCAAAGCCCCCTTATCTGGTCCTGTATGGCGTACATGAGCTCGGTGACCGAGTAGGCCCCCTCATCATCTTGGGAGGCGTAGCCTAGGCCCTCCTCCCTCTCCACGATCCTTTTCGCGGCAGAGGTGAACCTCTCGGCAACTATTATGGCCTCGTCGCACTCCCCCTCCTCCACCTCCTCGAGGGTCTTCCTGACGGTCTCCAGGTCCGCCTTGGAGCCCCTGAAGTGGGGGTCGACCACCACCCTGAGGAGCCTCCTCTCGTCTCCCCCTTCTTGGGCCACGTAGTCGACGCAGCCTAGCTCCCTGTTCACCCCTTCCATCTCGTATCCGTGGAGGGACTTCAGGAGCTCCACCCTGGTGTCCTGCCATTCTGACTTAAGTTCAACTTCCATTTTTCACACTAACTTATTCCATGAGATAATAACCCGGTGGCGGAATATATTTTTGCATCGTTATCCGATCTCCATTCCTCTTACTGCTGATGGGCTTCGTATTATGGAGCCGTCTCCGGTTCTTTGCCCAGATAGCTTGTCGATGACGATGAACCGATCATCCAAACAATGAGAATCCGCCTCGTCAGCGTAAAGAATCAGCAAACGTTAGACAGGGGGAAGGCGGGGATGACTATTAGGGATCACAGAAGGGCGTGCTTCAGGGCTTCTCCACAGCCGCAGGTCCTCTCCTCGGGGATCTCCGGGAGGGCCCCCATTATCAGCCTCTTGAAGTTTTCTGCGTTCCCCTTCATAGTCTCCATCACCTCGTCCGATGACACGGGCTTCTCCGCCCAGACGTCGTAGTCGGTCACCATCGCCACCGAGACGTAGCATATCTCTGCCTCCCTGGCCAGGACGCACTCTGGGTAGAGGGTCATCCCTATTATGTCTGCGCCCCACTGGCGGAACAGCTTCGACTCTGCCCTCGTAGAGAACCTGGGCCCCTCTATGCAGACGTATGTTCCAGATGGGTGGACGGTGAGCCCCAGCTTCCCGGCGTGTTCGACGAAGAAGTCGTGGAGCTGGGGGCAGATGGGGTCCGCTGCCGAGATGTGGCATAGCCGGCCCCCCTCGTAGAATGTGTCCTGCCTCTTCCTTGTGCGGTCTATGAACTGGTCAGTTATGACGAAGTCCCCCGGCCCGTAGTCCTCGCGCAGGCTTCCGCAGGCCGAAGATGCCACTATCCTCTCGACGCCCAGCTCCTTGAGGGCCCATATGTTAGCCCTGTTGTTTATCCTGTGGGGGGGTATCTGGTGGCCCCGGCCGTGGCGGGGTATGAATGCCACCCTCCTCCCCCTGTAGGTTCCCAGGGTCACGAGGTCTGAGGGGGCCCCGTATGGGGTGTATACCTTCACCTCCCTCGCGCCCTCTATTATCTCTGGGTCGTAGACCCCCGTCCCTCCTATCACCGCTATCTCAGCTCGGCACTCCTCGGACATCTCAATTCAGAATACCCCGAATTCAAGATAAGATTTTCACCCCTGGGGCGGGAAACCCTTAAGAGGCCAAGCCGCGTCTTCTCCGCCCCGTATGACCCAGCTCAAGAGCTACGGTCGTTACTCCCTGCTCATCCTTGCGACCGTCTGCGTCACCTACTTCGTGGAGAACTTCCTCAGGGCAGCCGCATCGGCCCTGACCCCAGTCCTCATCGATGAGCTGGGGATCAGCTACGGGGCGATGGGGCTCGTGATATCTGCATACTTCTTCGTATACGGGCTGATGCAACTTCCAGCGGGAATACTGAGCGACTCCCTGGGAGCCAAGAGGACGATAGTCATATTCACATCGCTCACCATAACTGGTGTCTTCCTCTTCTGGGCAAGCTACTCTCTGCACCTGCTCTTCACAGCCCAGATCCTCGTTGGGGTGGGTTGCAGCGTCTTCTACATAAACGCTGTCAGAATCGTTTCCGGCTGGTTCCCCCCAAACAGGGGGGCCACTGCGATAGGGGTGCTCAGCGCAGCTAGCGGCCTAGGCAACTTCGTCTCATACATGGGGTTCCCCCTGGCGGTGGACGCCTTAGGGACCTGGAGGTCCCTCTACCTTGGCATGAGCCTCCTCCTCCTGGCTAGCTGGGCCATGAACGTCCTCATCCTGAGGGACACGCCTTCCCCCCAGGATAGAGGTTCCAGCAGGGTTGGCGGTTCCGTCGTAGGGTCGATCGTGTCCGTCTTTAGGACTATGAGGATATACCCAATCATTGCAGGGTACGTGCTCGCCGCCTTCGGCTGGGTCTTCCTCTCCTGGATGCCCCAGCTGCTTATAGACACCAGGGGATTCACCTACATCCAGGCGGGGCAGATAGCAAGCGCTGGGACCATCGCGGGGATACCTGGCTGCGTCGTGGTGGCCGCAGTATCCGACAGGCTCAGGAGGAGGAAGCTCCCAATCGTCGCCTTCTCCGCCGCCTACACCCTGCTCCTCTCCGCCTTCTTCGCCCTACCGGCAGGGTGGGGGGCCGTGTTCTTCGCCACCCTCTCATTCGCCATCAGCTTCTGCGTGTCCTTCTGGGTCCTCTTCTTCTCCATGATCCCCGAGACACTTCCGGCTGAGACCGCCGGGATAGGGCTGGGGCTGGTGAACGGGCTGGGCACTTTAGGGTTCTCTGTCATAGCTCCCGTCTACGGAGGCTTGGTCGACGCGACTGGAGGGTACGGGGCGTCCAACGCAATGCTGATTGGAGGGGCGGTGGCGATGACCCTCATATTCGCCCTCCTCATGAAGGAGACCTACGGCGGCGTCTGGAGGCCCTGAACTCTTATCAGTCGGGTGCGCTATTCGTTCCCGATGGAGACCGAGAAGATAATCAGGGCCCTCCCAAAAGTTGAGCAGCACGTCCATATAATAGGCTCGACCAGGCCAGAGACGCTGCTCTGGATCATCAACGACAGCGGGGCGGAATCCCCCTTCGAGACCGTCGAAGACATAAGGGGCTTCTTCAGGTTCAGGGACTTCCCCCACTTCATACAGGTCTACAGCGCCGTGGACGACCTCGTATCGAAGGAGGCATACTACGAGAGGCTCACATACGAGATGCTCGAGGCGGACGCCCGCTGCAACGTTAGGCACGTCGAGTGCATATTCTCAGCAAACGACCACGTCCGCAGGGGGCTCGACTACGGGATGATGCTCGACGCCATAAACCGTGGCATAAGGAGGGCCGAGCGGGGATTCGGGGTCACGTGCACCATAAGGGTCGACCTCGTGAGGAACTACGGCCCGGAGGTGGGCATGAGGGTCCTCGACTGGGTGGGGGAGAAGGGGGACAACATCGTGGCCGTCGACATAGGGGGGAGCGAGGAGAGGTTCCCTCCCGGCCCTTACGAGGAGGTATACCGCCGTGCTAGGGGGATGGGCCTCCATCTGGTCGCCCACGCGGGGGAGGCCGCGGGTCCCGAGAGCGTCAGGGACGCCGTGGAGTTGCTCAAGGTGGAACGGATAGGCCACGGCGTGGCTGCGGCTAAGGAGTCCGCCCTGATGGGTCTCCTGAGGGAGAGGGGGATAACCGTCGAGTCTTGCCCCGTTAGCAACCTCAGGACGAACGTTGTTCCTTCCCTGAGGCAGCACCCTATCAGGGATTTCTTCGACAGGGGCATCAGGGTCTCAGTGAACAGCGACGACCCCACTATGTTCGGCACCGACATGAACAACGAGTACATCCAGCTCCACAGGGAGCTGGGGTTCACCGTCTCCGAGCTTTTCAAGATAAGCCTAGGCTCCCTCGAATCCTCCTTCCTCCCCGAGGGGAGGCGCTTGGAGCTCAGGGAGGAGTTCATAGAGGAGTACGGGGATCTGACGGGCTGCGATGAAAATTTTTAAGAGCCGATCCCCGCACCTATTCCTACAACGAGGTGTTCTGAACTAACCACAAGAGACGAAAGGGAACACAAGTTCCCAAAGAACGAACCCATCCTCGTGACGTGCGGGCTTCCCTACGCGAACGGCCCCATGCACATAGCCCACCTGAGGACATACGTCCCGGCGGACATATTCGTCAGGTTCCTGAGGAAGATGGGGCAGGAGGTCGTCTTCATCTGCGGCTCCGACACCCACGGGACGCCGATAACGGTGAAGGCGGAGGAGGAGGGGGTCTCCCCCCAGGAGATAGTGGCCAAGTACCACCAGCACTTCAAGGAGATGTTCCCCAGGCTGGGCATAAACTTCGACAACTACGGGAGCACCGACGACCCCCTGAACCACCGAAGAACCCAGCAGATAGCCATAGCCCTAATGGAGAACGGGTACATATACTCGAAGGAGGTCACCCTCCCATACTGCCCCACATGCGAGCGCTTCCTCCCTGACAGGTACCTGAGGGGGACTTGCCCCTACTGCGGGGCCACTGCCCGAGGGGACGAGTGCGACCAGGGGTGCGGCCGATACCTGGAGCCAGGGGAGCTCCTGGACCCGAGGTGCAGCGTCTGCGGCACGGAGCCAGTCATGAGCGAGTCGAAGCAGTACTTCCTCAGGCTTACCGCCTTCAGCGACTTCCTTAGGGGCTACCTCAAGAGGATGGACGGAACCGATATAGCCAGGAACTACGCGATCCAGTGGCTCGAGAAGGGGCTCCAGGACTGGAACATAACCAGGAGCATCGACTGGGGCGTCAAGTTCCCTGGAGAGCCTGGGCTCGTCCTGTACGTATGGTTCGACGCCCCCATAGGGTACATAAGCTCGACGGAGGAGTGGGCCCAGAGGACGGGCGGGGACTGGGAGTACTACTGGAGGGGGCCAGGGAAGCTGATCCACTTCATAGGAGGAGACATAGTCTACCACCACTGCCTCTTCTGGCCGAGCATGCTCCATGGGAGCGGGTACAGTGTCCCCTACGCTGTCGTCGCCAGTGGAATGGTCAGGGTTGAGGGTAAGATATTCAGCAAGAGCAGGGGCTACGTCATATGGGTCTATGACGACTACCTAGCCAACGGGCTTGACGCAGACGCCCTAAGGTACTACGTCGCGAGCTACACGGGGCACACAAGGGACCTTGACTTCAGCTGGAGGGCGTACGGGGAGAAGGTGAACAAGGAGCTCGTCGCGACCCTGGGAAACTTCCTTTACAGGGCCGTCCTGTTCGCCCACAGGAACTACGGCGAGGCCCCCGAGGGGACGGTAGAGCCAGAGGTCAGGGAGCAGGTTGTACAGGCGATCCAAACCATCAGGGAGGGGCTTGACGAGTACGAGTTCAAGAAGGTATCCGACGCCGTCCTCGCCCTCGCATCCTACGGAAACAGGTACTTCCAGTCCAGGGAGCCCTGGAGGCTGAGGAAGACCGACCCCAGAGAGGCGGCGAACGTCGTCCACAACTCCCTCTGGCTAGCAAAGGCTATAGCCGTCCTCATGGAGCCCATTATGCCCTTCAAGGCCGAGGCCCTATGGGCCCAGCTGGGGGACCCCAGGAGGGACGTTCCCCTGGGAGAGGCCCTTGAGCCGTTGAAGGTGGGGGCGAAGACAGGGAGGCCCGAGACCCTCTTCGAGCAGGTCCCAGAGGAGGAGACGGAGGCCCTAGCCGAGACTATCGAGAGAAGGATTCTCAGGGCCAAGGGTTGAGGGGGAGGCCTTGAGGCTGAAGCTAGACCTCCACGTCCACTCCCTCCACAGCAATGACTGCGTCACGACCATCGACGAGATTTTTAGCAGTTGCATTGCCCAGGGCTTGGACGGCTTCGCCCTCACGGACCACGACTCTATGCAGGGGATACCTGAGGCCGTAGAGAGGTGGGGGGAACTGGTGGTGGTCCCTGGGCTGGAGGTATCTGCCAGGGGAGCCCACATCCTGGCTCTGGACCCCTCCGAGCCTGTCCCCCCAGGGCTCAGAATCCAGGAGACTGTGGACCAAATCCTAGTGCAGGGGGCCACCGCCGTCCTTGCTCACCCATATGGCCTTCCAAGGAGCTGGGTGAACCTGAACGATGTGAAGGAGTCCGGGTTCGACGCGATAGAGGTCGCCAACTCCTCCCAGTTCCCATACGGCTACATCACCGGGAAGAACAGGGAGCTGGCCAAGATGCTGGGCCTCCCAGAGACGGGGGGGAGCGATTCCCACATACCCGAGACAGTGGGTAGGGCGTACACCATCGTGGAGGCAGAGTCGAGGGGGGTCGAGGACGTGGTCAGGGCCATTAGGGAGGGGCGCACCGAGGCCTGGGGCAGCGGCATAACCATTGGTGAGCGGTTGAGGAAGATAAGGAGAACAATTTTCCGGTGAAAAAAGGGGGAAGGGTGGTTACCTTCTGTGCCTGCGCTCCATCTGGAAGAGGGGGAGGCCAAGGTCTATGTCGGTCTCAGGCCCGGCGAAGGGCTCCAGGTTGTACAGGGAGTTATCTATCGACTCGAACCCGGCGACGAGCTGGGGCGACCTTATCCCAGTCAGCACAAGGGTCACCCTGAGTAGGTTGTTCAGGTTGGGGTCCACCCTCGCGCCCCAGATCACCATGGCGTTGTCGTCCATAATCTCAGTGATGGACTCAGCTGCCCTAACGGCTTCTCCGAGGCTCATGTCGCTTCCCCCGCTCACGTGGATTAGGGCCCCGTCGGCCCCCTCGTAGTCCACGTCTAGCAGCAGGTGGTTGAGGGCGTTCCTCGCCGCCTCCTCGGCCCTGTCTGGGGCGTCGCTCTGCCCCATCCCGACTATGGCGACGTCGCCCTTGGACATGATTGTGCGGAAGTCTGCGAAGTCGAGGTTTATGAGGCTCGGGAGGGCTATGGTCTCGACGATGCCCTTGACCATGTTGGCGAGGATCCCGTCCGCGACGGTGAACGCCGAGTTTATGGGGAGCTGTGGGACGAGGTCCATCAGCTTGTTGTTGTCTATGATGACGGTGGTGTGGGTCGCCCTCCTCATCTCGTTCAGGCCCTTCAAAGCGTAGTCGAAGCGCCCCTTCTCGTGCCTGAAGGGCATGGTGACGACACCGACGACTATGGCCCCCTGCTTCCTCGCGAGCTCCGCTACGACGGGGGCCGCGCCCGTCCCTGTGCCTCCCCCCATCCCTGCTGTGACGAAGACTATGTCCATGTCGGCGATGAGGCGCTCAACGGAGGCGGAGCTCTCCCTCATCGCGTCCCTTCCTATGTAGGGCATGTTCCCGGCGCCTAGGCCCCTGGTGATCTTCTCACCTATCAGTATCTTCTTGTCTGCGTGGACGGTGTCTAGGTGCTGGATGTCGGTGTTTATAGCTATGCACTGGGCACCTCCGACCCCAAGGCTCATTAGCCTGTTGACGGCGTTGTTCCCGCATCCACCGACCCCGACGATGGCTATGCCGCACTCCCCCGGCTTCCTTATGCCGCTGCCCATGATCTCGTGGCGCGTCCAGCTGAGCGCCTTCTCCATCAGAACCATTCTCTAAACTTCTCCTTCCAATATCGGCGGTCGTGTCCCTCGCACCCCCGCATTGTCCCATTTGGGGGTGCGCATCCGATTCGATCCAGATTATCGCTGCACATCTAATAACATCTGGGAAACGAAGGACGTACGGGATTTACAAGAACCCCGTAAAAGTTACTCTCACCGGCTGAGAATAATTATAGGTAACTGATCCGTTTCTATTCTAGAAAGGTCGCCAGTCCCAATATAGACGGGGCCGAGGGACAGGATGAAATAAAATCCCTCAGAAAATTCCCCACAATTTTAACTAATAAAAAGCAAAATATCGGCGGTCGAGCTTCGCATAGGTCTTTATGAAACCCCATCTGGACCGTTTTTAGACGGGCTTGGATACGAATTTTTCGAACGTTCACATACCCCTTTAACTTCCCTGAGAGACCTGATCGATTTAAAGGGGGCCGTTTATGAGTATGCTCTACTGTTCATGAAGGGGGGGAGACCCATTGGCTAGGGTGTACGTCGAGGTCTTCGGGTGCAGCGCCAACGCCGCCGACGGGGAGATGGTCTCTGGCCTCCTGGCTGAGGCGGGGCACGTCCTAGCCGATGCCCCCTGGGAGGCTGACGCTTCCGTCGTCCTAACCTGCGTAGTGAAGGCCCCCACAGAGAGGAGAGTGGTAAAGCGCCTGAAGGAGGTCTCCGGGCTCGGAAGGCCCCTAGTCGTCGCAGGGTGCATGCCCAAGGCGGAGAGGGGCCTCGTCGAGGAGGTCGTACCCAAAGCGAGCCTGATGGGGCCAGACGACGTCCCTAGGGTGGTGGAGGTGCTTGAGCGCACCCTAGGTGGGGAGAGGGTAGCCCTGACGGGTCGGGCCCCCGTGGATAAGACCTGCCTCCCCAGGGTGAGGAGGAACGGGGTGGTCCATATAGCCCCCATCTCATCGGGCTGCCTGGGGAGCTGCAGCTACTGCATAGTGAAGAACGCCCGGGGCAGGCTCCACTCCTACCCTGCCGAGGAGATCGTTGAGGACACGCGCCTGGCCCTTGAGGGGGGGTGCAGGGAGGTCTGGGTGACCGCCGAGGACACGGCCGCCTACGACCGGGACGGCGTCAGGCTCCCGGGGCTCCTGGAGATGCTCTGCGGGTTGGACGGGGACTTCAGGGTGCGGGTGGGGATGATGACCCCCGACCAGGCGGAGCCCATCGTGGAAGACCTCATCGATGCCTACGGGGACGGAAAGGTGTTCAAGTTCCTCCACGCCCCGGTCCAGTCTGGGTGCGACGAGGTCCTAGGGAGGATGAGGAGGCGCTACACCGTTGAGGATTTCAGGGGCCTCGTCTCCGGGTTCAGGGGGAGCTTCCCAGACCTCAGCCTCTCCACCGACATAATCTGCGGCTTCCCAGGGGAGACTGAGGAGCAGTTCTGCGAGTCGGTGGGGCTCATCGAGGAGATAAGGCCAGACGTCCTCAACATATCAAGGTTCTGGCCGAGGCCGGGGACCGAGGCGGCCGGGATGGGGGGGCAGCTCCACGGAAGGGAGACTAAGGAGAAGTCCAGGAGGCTCTCAAGGCTATGGAGGAGGATGTCCCTTGAGGGTAGCCTCAGGTGGCTGGGGTGGGAGGGGGAGGTCCTCATAGACGAGGAGGGCAGGGGAGGGAGCGCCGTGGGTAGGAACTTCGCATACAAGCCCATCGTCGTCGGTGAGGGCGCGCCGCTTGGGGAATTCGTCAGGGTGAGGGCCACGAGGGCTGAACCGGGCTACCTCGTGGGCGAGGCCCTCAACTAGAAATTGAGCCATGAGCATTCGTTCTCCTGAGATTTGGGCTGCTCGGGATACGTTACTTTTAATAATGTTTGAAACTTCTAGTTGTTCGCGGGGAGTGATACAGCCCATTTACTTGATATATTTCTCAAGGGGTTTTACCCAGGATCTGTTGGATAGCCTCGTGAGGATGTTCTACCCGTACCTCTCTCCATCTGGCCTCTACTCGGTCCTCCTCATAGTCACCATCTTCATGATGCTCCTGAGCATAGGGCAGACGATCAAGAGGAACAGGTCGAAGACGGGAGTCGAAAATTCAGCATCGACGGGGCCCGGCAGCGCCCTCATCCACACCGATCCTGTAGAAACCGAGCTAGGACGGCGCTCATCCATGTAACGAGCCATGCGTCACGAGGAGGCGCTGGCCCCCCCAACCCTTAATATTCCAAACGCCGGAGAGGAACATGATCGAGGTGGAACTGACGTGAGGATAGCTGTTGCTTCATTCTCCCACGAGACCTGCACCTTCTGCCCCAACCCCACGACGGTTGAGCGCTTCGAGAGGGGGGGAGTCCTCCACGGGGATGATGTCATCGAGGAGGCTAGGGGCATACCCAATTACATTAACGGCTTCATCAAGGCAGCGGAGGAACAACCGGACGTCGAGCTTGTGGGCATTCTCTCCGCCTCCAGGGCTTGGGGGGGCTCCTCTGGAAGCTGGCTCACCGGGGATTGCTTCGACAAATATTCCTATGGGATATCTGAAGGGATCAGGGAGGCCGGGGACATAGACGGCGTCCTCCTGGCCCTCCACGGGGCTATGGCAGTGACGGGGGTTCCCAAGCCCGAGGCCGAGGTCGTCAGGAGGGTGAGGGCCGTGGTCGGGGGGAATGTCCCCATAATGGTGACCCTGGACCTCCACGCGAACGAGGACCACGAGCTCACGGACGCTGCCGACGGGGTCTTCATCCTGAAGACCTACCCCCACGTGGACTCAGAGGAGATAGGCCTCAAGGCGGGCCGGTGCATCGTAGAGACCGTGAGGGGAGGCTTCAAGCCCACAATGGCGATAAGGAAGCCAGGGGTCATCACCCCCAGCGTCTACCAGGGGACCGGGGAGCACCCCGCGAAGGACATAATGGACGGGGCGAGGGATTGGGAGAGGAAGGAGGATGACGCCTACTGCGTCTCGGTCGCGTTCGGGTTCGCGTACGCAGACGTCCCGGACGTGGGGGCAACAGTGATCGCGGTCACCAACGGCAACAGGGAGCTCGCGGAGAGGATAGCCCAGGACGTATCTGACTACATCTGGAGCCTCAGGGAGCCCTTCGCAGGGAAGAAGCTGCCCAAG
>CAYGAH010000016.1:0-15284 GCA_964347685.1 uncultured Candidatus Bathyarchaeia archaeon
GTAGGGCAGGAACGGGTAAGATCGTATGCATAGTCTCGGGAGGAAACATAGACCTCGATAAACTCGTGAAGATATTCCAAGGAAAAATACCCTAATCTAGCGGTATTCAAAGAATCAGGATCAATACTTTTTCTCGAAACCACTCAGATGCTGATTCTAGAAGCGTAAAGAAAAGGGAGGACTGGCTGTCTAGGTCCTGGGTTCTGGGTGTTGCTCAAACTTTTTTATTTCATTGTATAGATACTCGAAATCGTCCCATAATTGAGGTCGTTCTAAGTCGACTTTCAACTCTTTCACTATTGGTGACATTTTCTCCCAAGTCCATATCACAGGTCCACCCATTATGTCAGCAACCAAGTCTACAGCGATCAATTTTCTTTTTACAAGAGTGCCTATTCCCAGAAAGAACCTCGCCACTGAGACCCAAGGAATCCAGGCGTCCAAATCTGCCTTAGGATGATACTTTTTCTTCCAGTCATCGAAATCCTCCCACTCATACTCATAGACTACCTTACCATAACTCTCACAGAACTCGCCTTCGTTTAAACGGTTGTAAAGTTGCATGAACAGCTGTGCCTGCCTCGTCTCGAGCTGTAATTTCTGGTTTTTCTGCGTGTTTCTAAGAGTGAGGGTGTAGTAGGCTGACGCTATTGTCAGGCTTATCCCCGTCATAAGGATACCAATCGTCTGCAGTGCTATCTGGTCTACCATACCAAGTCACCAGACTAGTAGCCCATTTTGAGATAAAGATATGGTCCAGGGATTAGAATCATATTTGCTTTCCAAAGCCTGAGTCTATGCTCTGTTAACGGAATAAATTCGATCTACACGAGCGCACTGTATATATTTAACCCTCATCTTAACATAAAAGCAGGTGTTAAAATGTCACTATACGTAGTTCTAGGAAATTTTACACAGAAAAGAATCGAGACTATCAAGAACCTACCAGAGGGAATAACAGAAAGCAGGAAAGTCTTTGAATCCTTCGGAGTCAAAATAAAACAACTAGTTTTTACAATGGGACGATACGACGTTGTAGGTATAGTTGAAGCTCCAAACGAAGAGGCAATCAGTAAAGCCCTTCTAAGTTGGGGCAGCAGAGGACTTCTCAGAACAGAGACTCTGACTGGATTCACGCCAGAGAAAATGATCGAACTGGTGAAAGGAATATAGTATAACTATCTTATCCCTCTTTTTCTAGAAACCACTCATATTCTGAATTCTCTAACCCTGAATAAATTGTTAAATAATCATTGGAATCTACTTGGGTTCAAGGTTTCATTGTCACCCTAACAAGGGTTCAGTGGAACCTTACCCCAAGATGGGCAGTCATAGAGGTACCAAGAAGGAGAGGAAAGGTGGTTTGAGTGGGTCGGATAGAAAAGTCTATTGAGATCAGGGCTCCGCCTGAAAAAGTCTGGGAAATGCTTGCTCTGGACAGGTGGTCAGAGTGGCAGGTAGTAGGCGGTATAGGCTCCTTGCAAATCGAGAAGGGTGTAAAGTTTACTTCAGAGGTGAACATTCCTGATGACAAGTATCGAGTGGGTGCGTCTGCCCGACCAACTGCCTACGACCAACTAACTTTCAAGGTTATGGAGAGTCGAAAGAACGAGAAGATTACATATTTTATAGAAGAACCAGGGAGAAACAGTGCTGTAACACTTGTCTTGGAACCCGTAGAGGGGGGAACTGAACTCACATATGCGGTGAGCTATGAAATGCCTTGGGGAATTTTTGGCAAGTTCATCGAAAAAATGTTCGCTAGGAGAATGGGCGAAGGGCAACTCGAGAAATCGTTAGAGAAGTTGAAAAGCATTCTTGAGAAATAGATGCTCATCTATAGAAGGGATGTGACACTTTGTCATTGGAAGAGAACAAGGCTCTTGTTCGCAAAGTGATTGAAGCCGTCATTAATAATCAAAACTTGGATTTGTTAGACGATTTATCAGCACAAGATTATTTTGACCACACCCATCAACTTGGTCTAGAAGGCGTCAAACGTTTCATGAACATGATTTTTGAGGCATTCCCCGATTGGCACGAAACTATCGAAGACATCGTCGCTGAAGGGGATAAGGTTTGGGTCCGTGCTGAAGCCACGGGGACACACACAGGCGAATATCGTGGAATAGCCCCTACCGGCAAGAAGGTAACGGGTACGGGTGTCAACATCTACCGCATAGTCGATGGCAAGTTTGTAGAAGGTTGGGCTGTCGAAGATTGGATGGATTTCCTCATGCAATTAGGGGTTATCGAATACAGAGGATTTCCTGACGAAGTTAAGTAACTGCTTTGACCTTACATTTCACCAATCCACATGTCTATAGAGCATTTAGAGTACGCTCCCGATAAATCGTTAAATATTCAATGGAATTTAATTGAGTTCAAGGTTTTATTGACACCCTAACCATAAGGTTTCTAAAGGAACCTAGCTCCGAGGAATGATTACGCTAATACCGTAAAGAATAGGAGTTAACGAACTTAGATAACTCCAAAGGTGGGGAGTTAAGAAGCTAAGAACGGAACAGACAGAGAAGCCAATCCTACCTTCTTCGTGAATATAATATGCACAAAACAAACTATTTTCGCATCGAGTATGTTTAATGATTTTGAACGTGTGTTCTAAACGATAGACCTATATTAGAGACATCTGTTAGGGGGTGAGATGAAGACGGGGGTGAAAATAGATTGGCTCGAAAAATCCTTGCGAAGTGTCCAAAATGTGGGACCGAAAAAGAGGTTAAGAGAATGCTAGGCTCGGAGTCTGCAGAAGGAGACTGCGACGAGTGCAAAATACACTTCGTAACTGCAACATGGTGGCAGGAAAAATAATTTCAGATTTTCTGCCCACGATAGACTCCAGCACATAAATAACACAGACACTAAACTTCGTCCTAGAAACCCAATTGATCAAATAATTCTCCAACTTATCTTTTTTTCTTGAAACCCCTCATATGCTGATTCAAGTGAGGATAAGAGTTAGTTTTTTGTCATTTCTGCTTGTTCTGGGCGTTGATTCATCTTTTTCTGGATTATCTTTCAGTTCAGGCATATTATTATCGCCCGTTGGGTTTTCAGCGCGCTCCCGGATGGCGTGGCCATGGGCACGTTTATTTCGTTCAGGATCGATCTAAGGTAGCGTCATGATCTTCGATACAGTCTTTTCCGATGTGATCCCCAGGACCCACGACGTGAGGAGCTTCAGGTTCCAGAGGCCAGATGGCTTCGGCTACGAGGCTGGCCAGTTCATGTACGTGACGATAGAGGCCGCCGGGGGGAGGATGATGAAGCACTTCACCATATCGAGCAGCCCAAGCGAGGGCCACCTAGAGTTCACCAAGAAGCTGACCGGGAGCGAGTTCTCCAAGGCCCTAGAGGCGGCAGAGGCGGGGGACTGGGTAGGGGTGAACGGCCCCTACGGCAAGTTCACCCTCGATCCTGACCACGAGAAGGTGGCGATGCTTTGCGGGGGTATAGGGATCACCCCCTTCAGGAGCATGATAAGGTTCTGGTTCGACAACGGCCTCGGCAACGACATAGTGCTGCTGTACAGCTGCGGGATCTCCGACGAGATAGTCTTCAGGGAGGAGCTAGACGAGATCGCCCGGAAGAGGGATGGGCTCAGGGTCCTATACACCCTCACCAGGGAGGGAGGCGATTGGGATGGGGAGAGGGGGAGGATAGACGGGGAGAAGGTGAGGAGGCTGATACCGGACAACGGGGAGAGGCTATTCTACGTCTGCGGCCCCCAGGCGATGGTCGACGCCATGGCGGCGCTCCTCAGGGGAGTGGGAGTCCCAAGGGAGAGGATCAAGAGGGAGGGGTTCCCGGGCTACTGACCGGTGCGCCGACTTTGAGTATCATCCGAACGTTCTCCACTTTATCCTTGGCAGCCCTCTTCTCCTGAGCTCAGCATTTATCTCTCCGAGGTGCTGACGGCTGTGGGCAAGCACGTACAGGAGGCGGCTCAACAGAGTGCTTCCTGTCCACGGGTACTCGGTCTCTTGGGACAGCAGATCCGAGTCTTCCAGGCTCCTCAGCCAGGACTCCGTCCTCTTCTCAACTTCGTCGAGGTAGGTCCGAGCCTGGTCCTTGCTCGGCAGCATTTCGGGCGGGGATGTATCCCAATCGATGCCGAAGCGGTGCCCGAGCTCGAAACCCCCCTGAGACGAGCGGCAGTAGCCGTCCGTCGCCTCCACTGCGTGCAGCACCAGTCGAGAGGGGATCAGGTAGGGGATTTCGCCAGTCCTCCAGTGCTCCTCAGGAATGTCCTCGATCGCAGCCCGGTACATCTCCCAGGTCAACGAGAAGGCTTCGAGCAACGACCCGCCTATTCCACGACTGACCCCGTTACCCATAGATACACCGGGTACAACTAGCCCGTGCCGGGGAAAAGAGTTGGGATAGGGTAAGAGTCTAAGGAAGACTGATCTTTTTGCTCTACCGCTCCCTCTCGAAGAGGAGGTAGTGGCTGACCAGGGTAGCCTGCCCCGTCGCCTGGTATGTGTGGAGGCTCCAGCCCTGCCTTTGATGCTCCTCTATCGCCTCGGCCACGTTCTTGTGGTGGCCTACCTGGACGCAAGTCCATTCTTTCAACCCGTTAATCACCTTTGATTAAACAGGCAGGACATGGGGATAAGAGTTGGGATGAGGAAGGGGAGCACGTTCGATCCCTGCCCGACCCAACATCTCTGATGAACCTTAACCCTCTATCTTCTTCCCTCTTATCAGGAGCGTTGAGAGAGCAGCGTCCAATACCAGGACAGCCGAGACCGTGAAGACCGAGGAAATAGAACCCATCTGGTCGTAGACTAGCCCGAGTGATGGCGAAGCTATCATCCCCCCCACGTTCTCAGACTCCGAGTACAGCCCCATCACCACCCCGGTCCTCCCCCCCGGCATGGTCTCCATAAGGTGGACCATCATCCCAAGGTCGGCGGCGGCGAAGAAGACCCCCTGAGCAGCCCCCAGCAGGTAGAGGGGGAGAACACCGTTCAGGGCCGTCAGCCCAAGGTAGCTCAGCCCAGACAGCCCAAGGCTCGAAGCTATAACAGCCCCCGCCCCCACCCTGTCAGTCGCCTCCCCGATGAGGGACTGGGAGAGGGCCGAGGCGACCTGGAGGACGCCGAAGTAGAGCCCTATCTCCGCCTCAGAGGCCCCAATGGAAGGGCTCTCGTTCAGGTAGACTGGGAGGAAGCTGTGTACGAATACGTGGTTGAAGAGGTATAGCATCCTCACAAGCAGGATTGAGAGGAAGGAACCCCTCAAGAGGCTACCCCCATCAGAGACCTCCCTGTCGGCCGAGACCTCCACAGCCCTGTCGTCGTACCCCATAGCCAGGACCCCGGCGAGGCCGACGACGCCGACGGCTGCAGAGACGTAGAAGGGGACGGCGTAGCCAAGGGCGCCGGAGAGGTAGCCCCCCAGCACGGGGCCTGCTATCCCCCCGACGGAGATGGCGGAGACGTACCTTCCGTAGGTCCTCCCCCTCCCAGGGGCGGGGATCAGCTCGGCGGTCAGGGCCTTCACGGAGACGGCGTAGAAGGACAAAACGGAGGACATGGAGAGGGCCAGGAGGGCGAAGTGCCAGAACTCCCTAGCCATGGGGTAGGCTGCGTAAACGAACGTTGAGGAGGCGAGGGAGAAGACAACCATCCACCTCTTCCTGACCCTGTCGGCCACGACCCCGGAGACAGGCTCGAATATGAGCCAGCCAAGCATCCCAGCAGTCCCCAGGAGCCCAATCTGGGTCACGGAGAGCCCCTGCCTCCTTATGAACAATGACAGGATGGGCGAGACCACCCCGCCCCTGAGGGCCTGGGAGAGCTGTACGACGAGCAGAAGCCTGAGGGAGGAGGACCTGTCACCCTGAGCCATCCCTCATACCGAGGCAGCTCCCATTATAAGCTTAAGCACCTAGAAATGCGAGCCTGAGAAAAAAGAAGACCCAATCCCTTCCCTTCGAGCCGACGGAGGATCGTTCCATAAAAACGGGGGCCTCAGGGATAGGCGGGGGGGACGGGGGGTATCTCCCTGAGGGCCATGGTGTACCCGTGGAAGTACTTCTCGCAGTTGCTGCACCTGTATGTCGCAGCCCAGACGTACGTCTGCTCGTCGAACATCTTTATCCAGAGGGGCTCCCTAACCTTGATCAAGCTCCCCACCTCCCCGCATGCGGGACAGGACTTGTCGGAGAAGGAAAACTCCGATTTACGTTCAGACATAGGTTAAGGAAAAATAAACGAGCATAAATATTTTTACATAAATTTTAAATGAACCTTAAGAGCCCCAATTATCGGGATGCTCCTAGACGCTGTCATGTTCGCCGCAATGCTCATCCTTCTGGGCTTGAGCGTGGCCGCGGTCATATGGATGATCAGGAACGACGAGAACTTCAGGATGTGGATGAACATGGCCTTCGTCAGGTACTACAATAGGGCCGAGGAACTCCACGATCGCCTCGTGAGGCTCGCCCGGAAAGAAGAATAGCCCCCAGCCTTTCACGCGCACACCCGTGTTTCAGAGAGCCCCTTGGAAAAGGGGCTACACGCCGACCCGAAACCGACGGAACCGCGGGTCCTGTGAGCCCGTCCCCATGCCAAAGAACCTTCACACGAACCATCGGTCCAGGGTCGCCCTCTCCCTCCCCCGGTCGAAGCCCCTCTCCATCTTCTCAACCGCCTTGAGAACCCTGTCCCTGCTGAAGTCCCTCTCCCCGCAGAGGAAATCCACGATCCCACCCGCGTCGGGCCTCCCCCAATCTAGCTCGTAATCGTCGGTGACGTTCGGCTCTAGGAAGAGCTCCCTTATCTCACCGACGGGGTGGGGGAACTCAGCTCCCCTCAGGTGGGGCAGGGCCCCCTCAAGGCTGCCGTGCTGCTTGATCAGCTTGAGGGCGGTCTTCGGGCCCACCCCCTTCACCCCATCGGGGTTGTAGTCCGTTCCCAGCAGTATCCCTATGTCTATGAGCTGCTCCCGGGTCAGATCCAAGTCTCTGAGGAGCCTATCAAGCTCAACGATCTCCGGCTCTATCTTTATGTACACGTTCTTCCTTGGGAGCTTTCTCCTCCCCGTTATGGAGAGGTTCCTCACGAGCCTGGGCGCCCCGTTCAGGAGGGAGTCGAAGTCCTGGCTAGCAGAGGCCCATACGTCCCCCTTTGAGGCCATGTAAGCAGACTGGGCCTCCCCCTCCTCGGGGGCCTGGACCCAGGGGACGCCCATCAGGGTGAGGAGCCTCTTCGCGTCCCCGACAATGTCGGCTGAGGCGACGACCGCCTGCTGCCCGTAGAGCCTGGCCCTCTCGGCGTCCCCCTCCTCCACAGCCTTAACGTACCTTGCCCTGGCCTCCCTCCTCGCCTCCCTCCTTCCCTCTATTACCTCCCTCTTGAAGCCGTGGGGCACACCGTCGAAGACGTATGCTACCCTGATCCCAGCCTCCATCAGGTTCGAGTTCCTGTATATGAGGCCGCTCAGGTGGCTTGTGACCCTGCCCTGGGAGTCCCTGAGGGGCTCCCCCTGCCTCCCCCTGATTATGGCCAGGAACTGGTAGAGGACGTTCTGGCCGTCGAAGGCTATACTCCTCCCGGCGAGGTCCCCTATGGATATCTTCCTCGCTTCGACGAGGTCTCCCAGCTGGACCCCCAAGGCTCAGCCCCTAGCCAGCTCTATCCTCCTCTTACCCCGGGCCATGTGGTAGACTCGGACGAGGCCCTGGATCTCGAGCCTCATCAGTATGTCTGTGAAGAGCCTCTCGTCCAGGTCCCCGTGCATCTTGCCCACCTGCTTGTACAGGTCGTCGAACTCCTGGGCCCCTCCCCTCTCGAGGGTCTCCAGGATCGTCGTGGGGACCAGCTTGGTGTTCAATCGCATCACCTAGGCTATGTCCATTGGGGGCTTCGCCATCTCCCTGAGCCTCTCGTCGGTGGCCTGGTACCACCTCACCATCTCTGAGGTTATAGAGGGCTTCACCTTGTCCATCGCCCTGTCGAAGTCTGCCCTGGTCACCGAGGCGCTCTCCGGGTCCCTCCTTAGGGCGTTGAGCCCTGCCTCCCTCACCACTGAGTCTATGTCGGCCCCGGAGTACCCGTCCATGAACTCCGCCATCTGAGCCAGGTCGACCCCCTCCAGAGGCATCCCCCTGGTCTTTATCTCAAGGATCTTAAGGCGGGCGCCCTTGTCCGGTGGGGGCACGTATACCCTCCTGTCGAACCTCCCGGGCCTGAGAACGGCAGGGTCTATTATGTCGGGCCTGTTCGTAGCCCCTATGACGACGACGTTCTGGAGGGCTATGAGCCCATCTATCTCTGTGAGGAGCTGGCTTATCACCCTCTCAGTCACCCTTGAGTCCCCCATCCCCATCCCCCTGCTCGGGACCAGGGAATCGAACTCGTCGAAGAATACGATGCTGGGGGCCGCCATCCTAGCCTTCCTGAATATCTCCCTTATCGCCTTCTCCGACTCCCCCACCCACTTGCTGAAAATCTCCGGCCCCCTCACAGAGATGAAGTTTGCCTCCGACTCCGTGGCGACGGCCCTCGCCAGCAGGGTCTTCCCGCAGCCGGGGGGCCCCTGGAGCAGGATGCCCTTCGGGGGGTCTATGCCCAGCCTCTTGAACATGTCGGGGTTCTTTATGGGCCACTCCACAGCCTCTATTAGGCTCTGCTTCACATCATCCAGCCCCCCTACGTCCTCCCAGCTGACGTTTGGGGTCTCTATGAAGACCTCCCTCATCGCCGTGGGGGTCACCTCCCTGAAGGCGTCGAGGATGTCGTCGTTGTTGACCTCCATCTCGTCGAGGACCTCGTGGGGTATCCTCTTCTGCTCAAGGTCTATCTGGGGGAGGTACCTCCTGAGGGCCTTCATGGCAGCCTCCCTGCTCAGGGCCTCAAGGTCTGCCCCCGTGTACCCGTGGGTGATCTCAGAGACGTGGTTCAGGTTGACGTCGTCGGAGAGGGGCATCCCCCTGGTGTGGATCTGTATTATCTCCAGCCTCCCACCCCTGTCGGGGATTCCTATCTCTATCTCCCTGTCGAACCTCCCCGGCCTCCTCAGGGCCTCGTCTATGGCGTCTGGCCTGTTCGTCGCCCCTATGACTATGACGTGCCCCCTCCCCTTGAGGCCGTCCATCGAGGCGAGGAGCTGGGCAACCACCCTGCGCTCCACCTCCCCAGTGACCTCGCTCCTCTTCGGGGCTATGGCGTCCAGCTCGTCGATGAAGAGGATGCTTGGGGCGTTCTTCTCAGCGTCCTCGAACATCTTACGCATCCTGGCCTCCGACTCCCCGTAGAACTTGCTCATGATCTCGGGGCCGTTTATTGCGTAGAAGTTGGCCTCAGACTCGTTCGCCACCGCCCTAGCCAGGAGGGTCTTCCCGCACCCAGGGGGGCCGTGCAGAAGCACACCCTTGGGCGGGTCTATGCCGAGCCGCTGGAATACCTCTGGGTGCCTAAGAGGGAGCTCCACCATCTCCCTTATCCGCCTTATCTCCTCGTCCAGGCCGCCTATGTCCTCGTATGTCGTCCTGCTTGGCATCTCAAGCTCGGGCACTGGCTCGCTCATTATGCTGATCTCTGTTGTCGGCGATATCTTCACTATCCCGTTGGGCCTGGTGTTCACCACCATTAATGGGACAGAGTGGCCAAGCATCATTATGAGCAGCGTGTCCCCCCTTGTGCAGGGCCTGTCTATAAGCCTGTCCTTGACGAACCTTACGAAGTCGTTGTCTACGCTTATCCGTATGTCCACCGGCGCAAGCTTTATGGAGACGGCGTACTCTGCCTCCGCCTTCTTCACGGTGACGTACTCGTTTATGGAGACGCCGCTGTTCTTCCTTATGAACCCGTCTATCCTGAGGAGGCCCAGCCCCTGGTCCTCTGGGTATGCGGGCCACGCCTTGGCGGCGGTGGCCTTCTTGCCCTCTACCTCTATCACGTCCCCGACAGTGACGCCGAGGGACTTCATCGTGTCCGAGTCTATCCGGGCTATGCTCCTGCCCACGTCCCTCTGCTGCTTGGCCTCGGCTACCTTCAACTGGACGCTGCTCAAAGCCATACCACCTGTAGGCGATCTTCGTTCTGAAGAGGAATTTGACTCATATAAACGTTAGTTCGTGCCAGGAGACCTGAACAACCGGTGGAAGCGCCTATCATGTAGACACCTCAAGAAGGTTGGAGTAAGGCTCACATAAGAACTAGATGACCCCGCATTCCCCTGCCAGCCTCTCGGCCGACTCTGGCGTAAGGTTAGCCTTGTTCAAGACCGTATATCTTTCGGGCCTCACTTCCCTCGCCTTGACCAGCGCCTCGACCACGGTATCCCTATCGATGCCCAGCTCCCTTGCAGTGGTCGGTGCGCCTATTGTGGCGAGACTCTTCCTTATGGAGGCCCAGTCCAGCCCGTGGAGCCTAGCCATCATTATGGCCCCGACACCGCACTGCTCCCCGTGGAGGGCAGGCCTCGGGGCGATCATGTCAAGGGCGTGGCTGAATAGGTGGGAGGAGCCGCTGCATGGCCTGCTGCTCCCGGCTATGCTCATGGCGACGCCGCAGCTGACGAGCGCCTCAAGGAGTGTCCTTATCCCCTCCTCGCTACGTTCGCATATCAGGGGGGCGCTCTCCATCACCAGCCGGGAGCTCATCTGGGCAAGGCTGGCTGCGTAGGCCCCGTAGTAGTCTCCGTTCTCCATGTGGGCGAGCTTCCAGTCCTCCACCTCCACAGCCTTGGATACGACGTCCCCGCATCCGCTGGCGGTGAACCTGTAGGGGGACTCGGCTATTATCCCGCTGTCCGCGATGACGGCTATGGGCGACTTGGCCCTCCTGGAGTAGGGCCTGTCCAGCCCCCTCACCGAGGCCGAGGAGCTCGCAATCCCGTCGTGGGAGGCGACGGTGGGGACACTTATGAAGAAGACCCCGTTGTCGGCGGCGCTGAGCTTCGCCACGTCTATCGTCCTCCCCCCTCCCACCCCTACGATCGCTTCGGCTCCCAGGCCCTCGGCCTCCCCCCTGATCCTCTTGACGGTCTCCAGGTCGGCGTCGTCGACGAAGGCGTGGTCGGCCCGGATTCCACCCTCGGAGAGAGTTTCGAGGGAGCGCCTCCCGGCGACCCCGTATGTTGTCCTGCCGGTGACAACGAGCACCCTCCTAAGCTCCAGCTCCCTGCAGATCCCCCCCAGCGACCCGAGGACCCCCCTGCCCACTAGGACTATCCTGGGAAGATCTATCCTGTGGAAAGAATCCAATGTGGCACCGGCCCTTAACCTCATTTAGGAACTACGAAATAAGGTTTTATCGATGAAACCAGGGAAAAGGACCGTGGATAAGTTTTTGTATGACCTATGTGAGACCGAGAAAGGTTTTTAAAGGACACGTTTTTAAGTAACTTGACTTTCCTTCTAAGGATTAATCCCAGTTAGTTCATCGCTGAAGGAGTCGAACGATGACAGAAAAAATCGGAATGTTGAAGGGTACAACCACCGTCGGCGTGGTCTGCAGCGACGGAGTCATCCTAGGGACGGACACGAGGGCCACCATGGGCAACTACGTGGCGAGCAAGCACGCCAAGAAGGTGTACAAGATAACCGAGAGGCTGGCGATGACAATCGCCGGCGGGGTCGCCGTAGCCCAGAGGATAGTGGAGATCCTGAGGATAAACGCATCCCTTTTCGAGCTCGAGAAGAACAGGCCCATGCCAGTCCAGTCTGCCGCTAGGCTCGTCTCCAACGTCCTATTCCAGAACAGGGAGGTGGGGAGGCCCCTGCCTATGCAGGCCCTGATAGGCGGATACGACGAGACCGGGGCCCACGTGTTCAACCTCGACCCCTTCGGCAGCGTAACCGAGGAGAACATGGTCTCGACGGGCTCCGGCTCCCCGCTGGCCTACGGCGTCCTGGAAGCCCAGTACAGGGAGGGCAGGACCATCAAGGATATGATCCCCATAGTCGTGGAGGCTATAGATTCCGCCATGAAGAGGGACGTAGGCAGCGGTGACAGCTTCGACGTGGCCGTCATAGACGGCGAGGGCTACAGGGAGCTGTCCCAGGAGGATAAGGAGTCCCTACTCAAGCACTGAGTTAGATACCGATGCAGAACACACACGGCCTGTCCTACGCAGAGATCAGGAACACGATCCTGGAGAAGATACCCCAAGAGATAGGAATCACCAGGATCGAGTTCGAGGGGCCCCGCCTCGCCATATACACCCAGAGGCCGGAGATGCTCCTAGAGGACAGCCGCATAGTCGGGGAGATAGCCAGCGCCATAAAGAAGAGGATAGTGATCCGATCGGACCCCTCAGTGAGGATAAGGGAGATAGATGCCGAGAGGATAATCAAGGAGGTCCTGCAGGACTCGGGCCTGGTCCAGGCCTACTTCGACCCCACCCTGGGCGAGGTCGTCCTGGAGGTGGAGAAGCCGGGGGTAGCCATAGGAAAGAGCGGCTCCAACCTGCTGGAGATAGTGAAGAGGACCCACTGGAGCCCCAACGTGGTCCGCTCGCCACCAATCCCATCCATGACGATAAAGCAGATCCGAGGCTACCTCTACAGCAGGAGCAAGGAGAGGGAGAAGTTCCTCAGGGATGCGGGGGAGTCCATATTCAGGCCGATGTACCAGCCAGCAGGGGACGTCAGGGTCACATTCCTGGGTAGCTGCAGGCAGGTGGGCAGGTCCGCCATCCTCGTCAGGACGAGGGAGAGCAGCATCCTATTGGACTGCGGGATCAACCCCGGCACCAACACCCCCATAAACGCCTACCCGAGGCTGGACGTGGAGGACTTCGACTTGGAGAGCCTGGACGGGGTCGTGATCACCCACGCCCACCTAGACCACTGCGGATTCCTCCCGTACCTGTACAAGTACGGCTACGAGGGACCCGTCTACTGCTCCGAGCCCACTGCGAGCCTGATGGTGCTCCTACAGGGAGACTACCTCGACGTCACCTCCAAGGAGGGGAGGGCGCCGCCCTACGGGGCAGACGACATAAGGGAGGTAATCCTCCACACGATCCCCCTCAGCTACGGGGAGGTAACGGACATATCCCCGGACGTGAGGCTGACGCTGCACAACGCGGGGCACATCCTAGGCTCGTCAATCGCCCACCTCCACATCGGGAAGGGGCTCCACAACATAGTCTACACGGGGGACTTCAAGAACGGGGTCACCCAGCTTCTCCAGCCGGCATCTACCCAGTTCCCGAGAGTGGAGACCCTCATAATGGAGAGCACGTACGGGGCTCCCAACGACGTGTCGCCCCCGAGGGAGGAGACCGAGGCCGAGTTCGTAGGAATGGCCAACAGCATACTGAGGAGGGGGAAGGCCCTCATCCCCGTTCCCGCCGTCGGAAGGGCCCAGGAGATACTGATGGTGATAAACAAGTACATGGAGGAGGGGGAGCTAGCTGAGGTGCCTGTCTACATAGAGGGGATGATCTCTGAGGCGACCGGTATCCACACCGCCTACCCCGGATACCTATCCCACGACATAAGGGACCAGATCCTCAGGGAGGGGAGGAACCCCTTCGAGTCCGACTACTTCACCGTAGTCAAGCAGCAGGACAGCAGGGACGAGATCGTCGAGGGGGGGCCATGCATCATCATTGCGACCGCGGGGATGATGGAGGGCGGCCCAGTGATAGAGTACTTCAAGCGCCTCGCGCCATGGGAGGAGAACGGACTAATCTTCGTGAGCTACCAGGTGGCGGGGACCATGGGGCAGAGGATCCAGTCGGGGATGAGGTCCGTCCAAGTTTACAACCAGGGGGGAAAGATGGAGATCATAAACATCCACATGAGCAACCACACGATAGAGGGCTTCTCGGGCCACTCGGACAGGAGGCAGCTCGTGAACTACGTGAGGAGGCTGAGGCCCCAGCCGAAGAGGGTCTTCGTTGTCCACGGTGAGGAGTCCAAGTGCGACAACATGGCAAGGACGGTCTCGAAGCTAAGGGGTGTGAGGGCCCAGGCCCCCTACAACCTGGACACGTACAGCCTTGCCTAGAAGGGGCTCAGCCCTCCTCTGGGCTGCGCCATATCTTTATGCTCTTTGGGGTCAGGATGACCCTCTCCTCGCCCAGTCGGGCTATGTCCCCCTGGATGAGGCGCGCGTACTCGTTGAGCTCGTTTATCCCCCTCTTCACGTCCTCTATGTTGTGCTTCGCGAGGGGAGCCACGTTGGTGATGACTATGTTCCCGGCCCTGACCTCGGCCTTTATCACGTCTATGTCCTCGTATGCCCTTAGGGGTATAGCCTTGATGAACCTCTGACCCTGACTCGCCAACTTCTCTTCCTTCCTGCCCATTATCTTGCCGAACATGCTGCTCAAAGAGTCTACACCTTTCTGTTACCCTTCCCGGAGGATAAGGCGGTATTCCACACAATCTGTGCCACCATTTCCTTATTAGCTTTATTAAGCCAGGATATATCGACGATGAGCAGATCCACCACCGGAGTCAGGAGGAGGAGGTCAATGAGGAGGAGGGACGTCGAGAAACTCCTGGGGGAGGCCTCCGAGATCCTTGGGGAGGCCACCCCCGAGGCCGTTGAGGAGGCTGAGCTTGAAAACGGGGAGCCAGTCTACTTCCTCGACAGGGTTATCCAGCTCGCCAGGCCTGGGGGAGTCCTCGTGCCCACCCTGAACACGAAGCACGTTGACAGGCTCCCCTCAGTCATCGTCGACATGGGGGCCGTACCATACGTCTGCGACGGGGCCGACGTGATGGCCCCGGGAATCGTCGAGATAAGGGGCTCCTTCGATGAGGGGGACCTCGTCGTTGTGAGGGACGTTAACCACGGGAAGGCCCTCGCAGTCGGGAGAGCCCTGAAGTCCTCCGAGGAGATCGAGGCCTCAGGGAAGGGCAAGGTCGTAGAGAACCTCCACTACGTCGGCGACAGGATCTGGAAGGCCCTGGGCTGACGAAGAGGCTATTTTCAGGTAAAGGTTATATACGTTAACCATCTTCGGTTGACGTGGAAGGGTTTGACGTTCAGGGCGGGATACCTGACCAGCAGGGAGACCGGCATCTGGGACCTTAGAAGGAGGGGGCTGGGCCAGTCAGAGATAGGCAGGCGCCTCGAAATAAGCAGGCAGGCGGTCCACAAGGCCCTCTCTGTCATAGACTCCAAGGTGGAGAGGGCCCTCACAGAGGCCGCCGAGGTGAACATGCTCGACATCATAAGCATTAACCTCGTCGACGGCGTAATGGAGGCCCACAGCCCCGCCTATGACATTCCGGTCGTGGTCAGCCTTTCTGAGGCCAACGGGCTCAGGGTCTGGTACCTGTACGAGGG
>CAYGAH010000017.1:0-2648 GCA_964347685.1 uncultured Candidatus Bathyarchaeia archaeon
CCCGAATTCAGATGGGTTCCCATAGAGCCCATGCACCTGATGAAGCAGGTCGTGGTGAGGTCGGACAGGAGGAGGCCTCCGGCATGGTACGGGGGAAGGGTACTTGAGGAGGTGGAGGGCTTCGTCGGGGAGCTCAGGAGGGCGGGGAAGCAGGGTTATATCAGGGTCAGGGTGGAGGGGGGGCTCAGCGAGGGCTTCCCCAGCGACGTGCCCCTAGAAGACGTGGACAGCCTGAAGGAGTCTGAGCCCCTCCTCCTCTGGGTCGACGCCGACACGATGAACCTCGACCTCCCGCCCATGGCAGTCAGGCCCCAGAGGGACAGGGTCGATGTCGCCGAGTTCTTCAGGGGCTTCGGAGAGTTCGCCGACGAGATAAAGGAGATGCACAGGAGGGTGGGGGAGGTCCTCGAGGAGGAGGCGAGCCTGACGACAGGCCTCCTCACCCCGAGCCAGAGGGCCCCCCTCGTCTCGGAGTGGGTGGAGCGCCTCGAGGGGAGGAGGTTCAGGGAGGGGGAGCCTTGATAGAGGAGCTCACCCTCGGGGGGTTCAAGTCATACAGGCGGAGGCAGGCCGTCAGGTTCACCCAGGGGGTGAACAAGATCTCCGGGAGGAACGCCTCCGGGAAGACGACCCTCCTCGAGGCGGTGATCTTCGGCCTCTTCGGGGACGTGCCGGGCATAAACAAGCAGGACCTCCTCCCCCTCGGCGGCGGGGATCTGAGCGTCACGGTAGTCTTCCACAGCCCCTACACGGGGCAGGGGGTCAGGGTGCACAGGGAGGGCTCCCCCACGAGGGAGGGCGGGTTCAGGACCACGAAGTCGTACATGGACGTGGAGGGGGAGGACCACGCCTACACCAGGGAGAGGGAGATCCAGTCCAGGCTCAGGGACCTCCTCGGCGTAGGAAAGAGCACCTTCTTCAACGTGGTCTACGCCAAGCAGAAGGAGTTCGTCGACATACTCAACCCCGACAAGAACAGGATGGACGCCATCCTAGGCCTCACCACCCCCACTGAGATAAGGGAACAGCTCAGGGAGGTGAAGAGGGCGCTAGAGGAGCGTGGGGGCATCGCCCAGAAGGGGGCGGTGGAGGAGAGGATAAGGAACGCAGGAGAATCCATCCAGGAGGCGGAGGGGCAGCTGGAGGAGGCCGAGGGCAGGAGACGGGAGCTCTCAGATGGGCTTAAGGAAAAGAGGGCCGAACTCGAGGCCGCCCGGAATAGGGTGGAGGCCGTGGAGTGGTTCTCCGGGGAGTTCAGGCGCCTTGAGAGGCAGATGAACGAGATCGAGGTGCTCAGGGGGCGCAGGGAGGACAGGGCCAGGGAGCTAGAGGAGGCGTACCAGAGCCTTGGGGCAGACCCCGAGGAGAGGAGGGCGGAGCTCCAGGCAACGAGGCGAGCGGCCGAGGCGACGGAGGAGAGGCTCGGGAGGCTCGTCGACGAGGAGCTGACAGAGGAGAGGAGGGCGCTCGACGGGGAGGTCGCCAGGCTGAACCACCAGATAGGGGAGCACCTGGAGCTGAAGGAGCAGGGCCTCACCGTCTGCCCCAAGTGCGGCCAGGAGATAGACTACAGGCTCCTAGAGGGGGACGTATCCAGCTGGGAGAAGGAGTTGGAGTCCAAAGGAGGGCGCCTTGAGAGGCTCGAGATGGAGATAAAGGCCGTCCAGGAGCAGGTCAGGGTGGCGAGGGAGAAGCGGATAGAGGCCGAGAGGGCCGTCACAAGGTTCGTGGAGCAGGAGCGCAGGATCGGGGAGCTGAAGAGGGCCATAGGCCAGCTAGACTCCCAGGGCTCCAACCTGGCGGCGAGGATAGAGAGGGAGAACGAGGAGCTTCTAAGCAAGGCCGAAGCCGAGATGGCAACCTCCTTCGCGGACCTGGGGGACGCCCAGGGGAGGGTCGAGGCTCAGCTGAAGAAGATGAGGGACGAGCTAGGGAGGCTCCAGGGGGAGGTGAGGTCCTCCGAGGCCCTCCTGGAGGAGGCGGAGAGGAGGATTCGGGAGATAGGGGCCAGGCTCGAGGGTTACAAGGAGACCCTGAGGGGGTCCCAGGGGCTGCTCGACCGAATCCTCGAGTACGAGGCAAAGATAAGGGTGGCTGACTCCATCCAGGAGCACTACGGGGTCTACGAGAGGCTCCTCAGGGAGAACACCCTCCGCCAGCTCGAGTGGCTGACCTACAAGTACTTCGAGAGGCTCACCGACCAGCAGGCCTACTCGGGATGCCACATAGACAGGGAGCGCTACCTCCTCGAGGTCCAGCCCATGGGGAGCGGAAGGCTCCTACCAGCCTGGAGGGCGGGGGGAGGCCACGAGAGCCTATTCGCCCTATCGGAGCGCCTGGCCCTTCTCAGGGTGATGGGCTTCCCCCACCTCCTCATCCTCGACGAGCCGACGGACGCCGTGGACTCGGAGAACGTCCCCCAGCTCCTAGAGTACGTCGCGAGGAGCGGCAGGGAGATCGGCCAAGTGCTCTTGGTGACCCATCACGGCCACGGGGAGGAGGAGGGGGTCAACCTGATAAGGGTGAGGAAGGTGGACGGGGAGTCCAGGGTCTACCAGGAACCAGGCGAAGGATAGAATTCGACACCCGCATTTTATCTTTGCGAATGCGAGGCAACCAGAGGAATTTATTTAAAATCTAAAGAGTGC
>CAYGAH010000018.1:0-5712 GCA_964347685.1 uncultured Candidatus Bathyarchaeia archaeon
CCGCCACAGGGGTCCGTGGGGCCTGCTAAGGGTCGTCTCCCTCAAGGCCTCCCCTTACCTCGCCGTCCTGTTGATACAGTACGCGCCCATGTTCCTTCTTGGGGTCAGGCCCCTGCAGGGCTTCGTCGGCTTCTTCGTGGAGTTCGTCTGGGCCATCGTACCCCTCTTCGTGGTTTCCACGGTCGTCTCATGGTGGTTATACGGGCTGACGTCTAGAACGGGCTCAGGGGCGTTACTCAACGCCCTGATATTCTCATGGATATCCGCTGCGATCTTCCCTTTCGGCTCCTTCGTATAAAAATGGGGGTGGGTAGACAAGTGCCCTTCGGTTATGTTACTTCTCTACTGTGAACTTGGCGCCACAGATGGAGCATCTGCCTTCAGCCGTGACCCTGGGCTGCTCCCTGACCTCCTTACCACAGACACCGCATATTACCAATTGTTCCACCTGTGATCCTTAAATCTTCACAATTTAATGAAAGTATGTCTCCCGTGCGTTCGTTCTACCCAAAGCTGGATGCCCCTACCTGTGGTCCTTGGGCTCGTCGGGCGTCTTAATCGGCTTCACCACGAGGCTCCTGCCCCTTATGGACCAGGCCCTGAGCCCGGCGTACTCTATCCCGTTGTCCTCCAGAAGCCTCATGGCCTCATCCTCCCTCCCCTCAGGGACGTAAAGGAAGAACTTCTTGACCCGCCTCCCCTTCCCCGTCTTCTCCGACATGAGCCGCCACTTGGGCACATGGGCCTCCAAGACGCCTTCATCCATCTCCACCTCCCCTATCTCTCGAATTCCGTTGTTGGCGTCTGTGACGACTATGCGGGGGTAGAAGGTGCCTTCCGGTCCCTCTACGCCCCTTCGCTTCTCCTCGTCGTTGACGATGGTCACGTAGCCCTCCCCCCAGTCGGTCTGGTCAACGAAGGGGAACCTGGTGGCCGCTATGATGCGGGCTATCCTGTTCCTGAGTAATTCCTTTGGGATCATGGCTTGAGGCCTATCTCCCCGCCTATGGACTGCATGGCCGAGATGCTGATGGCGAGGAACTCGTTGAGGTCGAGGCCCAGCCCCTCGCAGCGCATCATGTTCTCCCTGCTCACCCCCCTGGCGAAGGAGCTGTCCTTCATCTTCTTCCTCACGCTGCTCGGCTTCATCCCCTCGAGCCTGGTGGGGCGGACAAGGGCGGACGCGACTAACATCCCCGATGCTGCGTCGGCCGCGAAGAGGCTCACGTCCATACTGCTCTCGGCCTCGTACCCAGTCCTCTCGTTGTGGGCCCTTATGGCGTGGAGGCCCTCCTCGGGGAGGAGGTCCGAGACCATCTCCGCCGATACAAGCCCGTGCCTGTCCCAGTCCTCCCCAACCTCCTCGTAGTCTATGTCGTGGAGTATCCCCACAAGCTCCCAGAGGTCCGGGTCCCCCCCGAGGCGCTCCGCCATCGCCCTCATTATGGCCGAGACGGCTATCATGTGGTTGACCAAGTTCTCGTTCTTCACGTGCCCCCTGACCAGTTCCAGGGCTTTCTCCCGGGTGATCATACCATTCACCTTGGGTCGGGGGCGTTTAAGGGTATGGTCCTGTGTAACCTTTAAAAACGCTTACAGTCCTTCTTGTATAATCTCTGCGGGGGGAGATTTTGGAGAAGCAAGACGTTGGGAAAGCGGCGGGCATACTGAGCTACGCCCTCTTCGTGATGACCGTGACCCACACACTTACCCACTCGTTCGGCAACATGCACACGGCCCTCTTCCCTACCCTCCAAGAGGAGTTCAAACTTACCTACCAGCAACTGGGTCTCATAGCGGCCATACCTCCCCTATGCCAGTCTCTCTTCTCGATCCCGGCGGGGCTCCTGTCGGACAGGCTAGGCTCGAGGAAGATGATAATATTGAGCCAGTTCGTGGCGGCGGCGGGCGCCCTCATGGCGTGGGCAACCCAGAACATGTGGACCCTGATCCTGGCCGTCAGCCTCCTTTACGTCAGCACGACGGTCTACCACCCCGCGTCTTACAGCTTTACGACTAGGCTCTTCCAACCAAGGGACAGGTCCAAGGCCCTGGGGTTCCATGGGGCGGGGGGCACATTCGGCATGGCGATAGGGCCCATATCACTGGGCATACTCATGGGGGTCTTCGCCTTCGACTGGAGGCAGGTCTACCTCTTCTGGTTCTTCCCCCTCCTGCTCGGTGTAGTAGCGGTTCTCTTGGTAAAGTCGGAGCCCAGGGACGACGCTGCCGTCATCGAAACAGGCGAGGTAAGCGTGCGTACACAGTCGACCAAGCTGCTTACGGCGAGCATGGCGCTCTTCCTCGTCTACAGCGGGATCAGGATGGTGGCAAGGGCGATGACGACCTCGTTCCTGAACGTCTACCTCGTAGGGACTAGGGGCTGGACACAGAGCTTCGCAAACCTGGTCTACGGCAGCAACCCCCTCATGGGGATACTCGCAGCCCCCATAGGCGGTTTCATGGCCGCAAGGTACGGGGAGAAGAGGTGGACCCTGGCAGTTCTCGCGGCCTCCTACTCATGCTTCGGCCTGGCCTTCATGGCGCCCGGGACTATCCCCTTCATCCTCCTCTACCTCTCATACGGGTTCTTCAACTACCTGAGCATGGCTGCCAACTCCGCCATCATGGCAAAGCTCTCGCCGGGAAGACAGAGGGGCGTCGGGTTCGCCCTTTTCTTCCTGCCGGGGAGCGTTATGGGGGCCGTGGCCCCCATCGCGGCCGCCTACATAGCTGAATATTTCGGGGTCTTCAGCATATTCATGGTCTCGGCCTTGACCTTCTTCGCAGCCCTGGCAGTCCTCCGTTTCGGTGTGAAGGTGGACGAACCCATCCACCAAGGTGTGGACCCCTAGACCCAACTGGCTCCCAATTTACCGTTTTAGGGGCGTTGATCAGATGAGGCGAGGCCAGACGAGCCAGGCCAGGATTATCGTCGTCAGGGCTCCCAATACGTCTAGGAGAACCCCGGCCCTGATCATCTCCCCCATGCTGACCCTCCCAGTGCTGTAGGCGATGGCGTTGGGAGGCGTCCCCACGGGGAGCATGAAGTCGAGGCTCGTGGACATGCCCACGGCTACCGCGAGGATCACGGGGTTCACCCCGGTAGACGAGGCGAGGCCTAAGGCTATGGGGAGGAATATACCCGCGCTCGCCGTGTTGCTCGCTATGATGCTTATTCCCAGCCCGAAGGCCACCACGAGCGCTATTGTGACCAAGCCAGATGCGCCCCCTGTGAAGAGGAGGAGCAGGCTGCTTATCTTCACCACCAGCCCAGAGACCTCAAGGGCGGAGCCCAGGCTGAGGCCCCCGCCTATGAGGAGGAGGGTGCCCCAGTTCGCCCTGGGGAGGTCCCTCTCGTCCAGGAGCCCAGTGAAGAACAGGGCCACGGCTATGATGGCAGCCACGACGCTCGATGATAGGCCGTGGCCGGGCCAACCCACCGCGATGGCTATGGGCTCTGGCAGCTTCTCCGTGATCCAGAGGAGGACGGCCGCCAGGAAGACGATGAGGGTTCCCCTCTGCTTCCTGTCCAGTTTCCTCTCCTCGAACCCTACCGCGGGTATGCTCTTGACGCTGGTGGGGAAGATGGAGAAGAGGACAGCCCAGATCACGAGTATCATTATCAGGGTCAGGGGGAGGCCGTAGAAGGTCCACCCCAGGAAGGATATCTGGTACCCTATCGTGTCCCTGAGGAAGCCCGCTGCCATGGCGCACGTCGTCGTCCCTATGAGGGTGCTCAGCCCCCCCACCGTGGCAGAGTAGGCGATGGCTAGGACCATAACCTTGGCGAAGTTCCTCTTCTCGTCCTCGACGCCCTCGCATACGTTGAGCCCCATCGTTATGAGGAGGGCCGTCGCGGCGGTGTTGCTGATCCACATGGACAGGAAGGCGGCGGTGCCCATTATGACCAGCACTACCACGCTCGGCCGGGCCCTCACCCTCGACAGGATCTGGTAGGCGAAGTACTCGTCCAGGTCGTACTTCTCCACCGCCACCGCGAGGAGGAAGCCCCCCAGGAGAAGCATGACAACGGTGTCGAAGAAGGGGGCTAGGGCTGCCCCGAACCCCTGGACTCCCAGGACGCTCTGCATCACAGGGATGAGGAGAGCCGTCGCAGCTAGGGGCACGGCCTCTGTCATCCAAAGGCCCGCCGCCGCGATGAGCACAACGAGGGCCGCCCTCTCGTCGGAGGTGAGGGACCCTGCGGTAAGGGATGAGGAGGCGACGGAAGCCAGAGAGATCGCAGCGACGACGGCGACCCTCTTCCTGAGACCCAAACGGATCCCGTCTAGAGCTCCTTGTAGGAGAGGACCTCGCACCCCTCTTCGAAGCAGAGGACCTCAACGAGGGACTTGAGTGCGAAGGAGTCCTCCAGGTCCACGTTTCCGTAGAGGACCGCCAGGCTGGGATACCTCTTCTCGGTCGCAGTGAGGAAGGGGGGGACGGCCACGCTGCTGCTTAGGTCCGCCCTGACCCTCGCCTCCCTCACACGGTTTGCCAGCTTCAGGATGATGTTGCGCTCTATTATGTCCCCCCTGATCACTATCTCGACAGTCCTTATCTTACCCAAATGCAGAACCCCGACGAGTCGCTGAATCCCTTTAACAACCCGGAGTCACCATAAAAATTCGACGCCGCCCCCACCAAACCTGAATAAATCATGCGAATTAAAATGATATCCCCCCACCAACCCTGATTTATGGTGAGCTTTAAATAAAAATAAGGTGCTTAGTTTTTTATGCACGCATGTCCGTGGTAAAGCTTCCCATGATGGATGAGGGCGAGGTGGAGCGACTCATAAGAGGGGAGATGATCTGCAGGATAGCCTTCAGGGGGGAAGATTACCCATACTTAGCCCCTTTCCAGTACGTCGTGATAGACGACACGCTATACTTCCAGTTCACCGACTACGGCAGGAAGATGAGGCTCCTCAACCAGGACAGCAGGGTATGCGTCCAGGTGGAGAGATACGAGCCCGACCTGAGCAGCTATCGCTCCGTCGCCCTCAGGGGGAGCCTTGAGGTGGTGGAGGACCCCTATGAGAGGGAGAGGGCCATAACGAGGTTCGCGGAAGAGGGGAGGAGGAACCTTTCGCCCAGGTTCCTCGCGGCCCACGGTCTGAACCACGAAGAGGGCTGGTCTGGCTTCACCCCAGAAAAGCCCCTGGTTATCGTCAAGCTGACCGACGTCGTGGAGAGGGTGGGACTCAAGTCTCCCTGATCCCTCAGGTATGATAGCCTCTCTCGAAGAAGACCCCCGTGTCCATCATCCTTCTTCCGAGCGAGGAGGAGTCCGTCCTTCTGAAGCCTAGGCTATTATCTCGATCATCCGCATCGGACCCCCTTTGGAACCACTCCTTCACAACGGGATAAAATAAAGGACGACTCAGGAGGGGTGCAGAATCCCTATTCTTCCCTGTAGTAGAGTATCTTTCCGCCGACGATTGTCATGTGGACTGGGACGTCCTTTATCTCCTCCTCCGGGACCTCGGTGAGGTCCCTCTCCAGCATCGCTATGTCGGCGAGCTTCCCTGGCTCTACGCTCCCCTTGAGGTCCTCCTCAAAGGAGGCGTACGCGGATTCCAGAGTGTAGCACCTTATGGCCTCGAGGAGGGTTAGGCGGCTCCGCTTTATAGGGTGGTTCACTGCGGACCAGACTCCGTAAAGGGGGTCGAAGGGCATCCCGTCTGAGCCGAAGCAGACCCTGACC
>CAYGAH010000019.1:0-5540 GCA_964347685.1 uncultured Candidatus Bathyarchaeia archaeon
CTTCGAGAATGTATATATTCGCGGCGGGGTCATCAGGGGTCGGAGGCGAAGGGGATACCCGGTGGGCCATAGGAAGCCTACCGGGGTCAGAGGGAGAGGGACTTGGGTTCCTCCATCCTTCAGAGAAGGCCTGTAAGCTTCTCTGCGAATTCCCTCAGCCTCCTCATCTGCCTTCTGTTGTTTCTCAGGTCGTCCTTCTCCCTGGCCCTTATTCTGTGCCAGGCGACGTACTCGGCGCCGTAGTGCCTGAGCCAGCCCATCACCCTCTCGTGGCTCGGGAAGCCGCTCTGGGCGGCCACGGTGATGACCGCGACCCTCTTCCCCCTGAACCTCCCCTCGTCGGTGTAGAACCCGTGGGTCCTGTCTATTAGGTCCTTGAGGGCCCCGGGAGGGCTCCACCAGTATATTGGGGCTCCTAGGAGGATGAGGTCAGACCCCAGCATCTTGTCGACCAGGGGGTCTAGGTCGTCGCCCTTGATGATGCACTCGGCGTGGGTCATGCAGTGCCTGCACCCCCTGCAGTGCTCTATCCTATAGTCTGCTATCCTGAGGAACTCGGTCTCAACTCCTGGTAGCCCTTTCCCTATGATCTCCAGCGTCCTCTCGACGGCGAGGTCGGTGTTACCTCCCCTCCTGGGGCTTCCTGAAATGCCCAGAACCTTCATGACGATCCTGTTATTCATTGCGTTCGCGGGTTGATAACGTTATCACGGGGAACGTTTTATATCCCTCCGGGCCGCCTTTGGTTTTCGGCGGGTGAGTGGGGCCTCCCACCCGTTCCGCCCTACAAACCCCGGAGAAGGGAGGCGAGATGAGGATAGAGACCAGAGACATATCCCTAGTGGCCGTCTACGCGGCCCTGTACGCAGCGATGGTCGTCGCCTTCGCGCCCATATCCTTCTACGCCCTCCAGTTCAGGGTCGCCGGGGTCCTGAGGCCCGGCATCGCAAGGAAGAGGGTCCTGGCCGTGGCCTACGCGGTGGGGGTCGCGGTCGCAAACCTCTTTAGCCCCTTCGCGGGCGCCTACGAGATCGTCTTCATGCCCCTCATGAGCCTAGTTGCGGGACTCCTGGGGTACGAGGCTGCGAAGCGATTCGACGGGAACTACTTCGTCTGCGGCGCTGTTATAGCCGTCGTTATCCCCCTGAGCGTGGGCTGGATGCTAAACCAGCTCTTCGGTCTGCCCATGATGGCGACGCTCCCGGGGCTCCTCCTGAGCGAGCAGGCCGTAAACGTCCTCGGGGCCTTCATATTCAAGGCTGTAGAGCCTAGGTACGAGTGGTGGTAAGATGGAGAAATGCGTGGTCATAATGAGCGGGGGTCCCGACTCGGTCACGACCGCCTACTGGGCCAAGGACCAGGGGTATGAAGTCCACGCGATAACCTTCGACTACGGGCAGAGGGCTAGGATAGAGATCGATAGGGCGGTGGAGATCGCGGAGGGGATGGGGGTGAGCCACGTTGTCATAGACCTCTCAGGCCTGAGGGGGATATACGAGGGGGTGACGAGCCTCGTTGACGAGGGGATGGAGGTCTCACCGGGGTTCACCGAGCCCATCATAGTCCCCTTCAGGAACGGGGTCTTCCTCGCCGTCGCAGTGGCCTACGCAGAAGGGATAGGTGCGAGCCGGGTCCTGTACGGGGCCCACGCATCGGACGAGCCCTTCTACCCCGACTGCAGGAGGGAGTTCTACGAGGCCTTCGGGGAGGCTGCGAGGCTGGGCACCGGGAAGCCGTTGGTCATCGAGGCACCCTTCGGAGGTGTCCCCAAGTCCGAGATCATTAGGAGGGCGGTGGGGCTGGGGGTCCCCCTTGAGCTAACCTGGTCCTGCTACCTGGGGGGGCCGGTCCACTGCGGCGTCTGCGAGTCGTGTAACAACCGGAGGGAGGCGTTCAGGGATGCTGGGGTCCAGGACCCCACAGAGTACCTGGGGTAGAGCCCTCAGGGTTCCTGTGCTTTATATATTCCTTCGTTGGTATATTATGCCGGTTCGAGGAGGTGAACAGCAGCGTTGAGGGGCACTGTCAAGAGATGGCTGACGGGCAGGGGCTACGGGTTCATAGAGCCAGACGAGGGAGGGGAGGACATCTTCCTCCACCACTCTGAGCTCCAGGGAGTCGACAGGGACGAAGCGGCGCAGAGGGTGGAGTGCGACGTCCAGACCACGGAGAAGGGCCCGAGGGCAGTCAGAGTGAAGCTAATCGAATAGGGGAGACTTCTGGACCCCGGAGAGGGGTGCCCCCGATGGTCTTCTTCGAGGGGGCCTCGGGCCGGGGCTCTCATGCCAGCACCTTATATGCGTAAATCTTTCCCAGAATTGATATAGGTGGGAGTAGGGGTGGGCGTTAACGTCAGGGTCCTGAGGATGGCTGGTTTCTTCGGGGTCGCCTCCCCCCTAGTGGGCTTCACTATGGTCCTCCTCGCGATAAGGGCCTCCCCCTGGTTCAGCTGGACTGGGAACGCCCTGAGCGACCTGGGTGCCTCCGGATTCGGCTCAGTTCTGTTCAACTCTGGGCTCCCCATGGCTGGGGCGGTGACTATGGTGTTCAGCGCCGGCCTGTTCGAGCTTACCAGGGGGTCTTTGGCTGGGAGGCTCGGGAGCGCCCTCCACGTCTCCTCAGCCCTCCTCCTGTGCGGGATAGGGGTTTTCAACATAAACGTGAGGCCCTGGCACTACGTCGTCTCCGTCGCCTTCTTCGTCTCTATGCCCCTGGCCCTGTGGGGCCTCTCAGCATTCTTCTACCGGAGGGGGATGAGGCCCTTCTCGGCGCTCTCGGCCGCAGCGGGGGTCTTCTCTGCGGCCGTCTGGGTTTTCGGATGGTCTGCGGTGGCGATACCCGAGGCCCTTGCTGCGGGCTCGATGGGCCTGTGGCAGGTTGTCCTCGGCCTGTGGATGTTCGCCAGGGCGGAGGGGTCCTAGGGGAGCTATTACTGTGGCAGTTATGTCCGTTTTTCGCGTCGGTGGGTTGTCATAAGGTTTTCAGGTTTTTCTGTTTCGGTGTGAAGCCTCGGGGTCTTCTTGTGGTTCTTTTCATATTTTAATGCTGATTTGCGCTGCATGGTTTGCCCAAGCGGAAAAATGATTTATTACTAAATTCATTAAAACGAACGCACAGAAAGAGTTTTTTATTTCTAATATTAAACATAATCAATGTCAACTCAGGACCTTTTAAATCAGAGTCAACAAAAATTGGCTGTATTATTTGACGGCGATAATATTTCACCATATAAAGTGTCGATAATCTTAGATGAGATTGCTAAACTAGGTACAGCCAATGTCAAAAGAGTATACGGTGATTGGACCTCAAGTTCAATGAATACTTGGAAGGATATTTTACACAAATATTCATTACAACCAATACAACAATTTACCTATACTCACGGTAAAAACTCAACCGATTCTGCTTTGATTATTGATGCAATGGACATATTACATTCAAACATTGTTGATGGTTTTTGTATAATTTCGAGTGATAGTGATTATACAAGGTTAGCTATGAGAATTAGAGAATCGGGTCTAGTGGTTTATGGTATCGGTGAATTAAAAACTCTTGAGCCCTTTCGTCAAGCATGTGATCAATTTATTTTTATAGAGAATCTAGAACCTGAGAGAAAACCAGATTTTTCGACTGATGATATCAGAGATCTATTATTATCTGCTGTCGAAGATGCGGCTGATGAAGAAGGCTGGGCATTCTTGAGTCAAGTTGGTATAATTATTCGGAATAAGAAACCAGATTTTGACTATCGTTCTTATGGCTTTAAGAAGTTAGGTGCTTTAATCAAAGAAATGGAATTCTTAGAGACTAGATATATTCATCCTAGAGGAACAGATATCCCTGATATACAGGTTAGAATAAAGACGAAGTAGCGCGCGAAAATAGGTGCCAATATCGGTGTAAATAAGAGTTCTAAATCAGACCCCCGCACGAATTTACGACCGCGCGCGGCGAGCGGAGTGAGCCCGATGGCGGGAGAAGCCCACATGGGTTTGGGATTCAAATTTAATCACTCGCACCAGGTTGGAAACGTTAATTAGGGCACGGATCGTCTCTTCGACCGTTTGAGGGATTGTTTTGACCAATGTAGTCGCCATCAATGGAAGCGCCAAAATGGAGAAGGGCAACACTGCCCGGGTTTTGGCGCCATTCCTCGAAGGAATGAAGGAGGCCGGGGCATCCGTTGAGCTGTTCTACGCCAGGCGTCTAGACGTCAAGCCTTGCGCTGGAGAGTTTCACTGCTGGTACAAGAAGCCTGGCGATTGTTATATTGAGGACGACATGCAGACGCTTTATCCCAGGCTACGCGGGGCAGATATCCTCGTGCTGGCGACTCCCGTCTATATCCCCCTGCCCGGTGAGATGCAGAACCTGATCAACAGGCTTTGCCCCCTCATCGAGCCGATCCTTGTGTGGCGAGACGGTCGCACCCGCGCCAAGTTTCACGACGACGTCAAGATCAGCAAGATAGTTCTGGTATCCACGTGCGGCTGGTGGGAGATGGGCAATTTCGGCACCGTGCTCCGGATCGCCGAGGAGCTCGCGGAAGATGCCAGCGTCGAGTTCGCGGGCGCGGTTCTGCGCCCCCATGCGGACCTCATGGATGAAGATAAGGAGGAGGCGGAGAAGGTCATGGAGGCGTTGAAGAAGGTCGGCCACGAACTTGTGGAGGAGGGAAGGATGTCCAAAGGTCTCCTCGAGGTCATCAGTCAGCCTCTCATCTCCGAAGAAGAGTACAGGCTTCGCCTCAACGAAGGCTATGAAAAGGTGAGGGGCAAGGAAAAAGACTAGACATATCGGAAGCCAGAAAAAGCGCGTGTGGGGATAAATTTTATCCTATTAAATAGGAGAATCAGAACTGGTCATTACTTCACATTACCCCACCTGGATGCAGGTCCTCATCATCTCGCCCTTATCAAGGGCCACTCCCCGGACCATCTCGACGGGAACCGTCAGCCTGTTCGCGCGCTTTAGACTTATGGAGTTTGTGTAAACATTAGGTATGCTTCTTGTAAGAGCAACTCCTGGATTAGCCTGAATATTTCAGGGGTGCCCACGACATTGGATTTTACGTCTTCGTTGACGTTGGTCAACAGTATTATCCCATAGCCACCTTGTCCTTCTTCGACGAACCACATGGCGCTCATATAACCCAGATATTCGCCGCCATGCCCTTGAGACCCACGCATATCTCTGAAGTTAACTGGGTTTTCGTTATTATGGATCCAGCCGTATCCGTAGCCTACCATGGGGCTCTGAGGGGAGAAGGAAACCGCCTTTCCATGCATCAACTCGATGGACCCGGGTTTCAGGAGCTGTACCCCGTCTATTTTTCCGTCGTTCATGTGGGCTATCATGAACTTGGCTATATCGTGCACGGTGCTTCTCATTCCTCCGCCTCCGATCAGGATTCTGTCGTAGAGCGGTATTTCCACAAGGGTCTTCGACAACACGCCGTATACACGTTCGTACGGAACAGCCTGTCTTTCGGGAAAATCGGAGACGCTGAACCCCGTGCTTGTCATGTTCAACGGATCCAA
>CAYGAH010000020.1:0-28313 GCA_964347685.1 uncultured Candidatus Bathyarchaeia archaeon
GACACATCATACATTAGCGACTAAAAAACCACATATACATTGACTTACTAAAACCCCACTTGTAAGCTCGACGACTACGAGCTTACACCACGGGTTGCGGCATCTGGTTTGTGTTGTTATGTGCTGTTGGAGATGTAGCGACACAGCGATTGTGGGCTCTTCACTATAATCCACATGTGACTGAGAACCCTAGTTTACCTCGAATAAACATGGGCTTCCTAGAAGACGACAACAAAAGTGGCTGAGGCTAGGAGAAAGGGCGAAGAACGGCGGAGACATCTGGAAGAGTTCTTAAAGACGGGTCAGGACGCGAGAAAGTGGTTCAAATAAATTCCCTCCACAATTTAATTAGTGGGTCTCATTCGGGTAATTAAATAATCCGTTAATTAACTTTGGACAAAATCGTCAAGCCTCGATATGTGGAACTCCCTCTGGCGATCTGGGCAGTACAAATCCCCCTTGAAACCGGGCTTGGGGCTGTACTCAATTTTAAGTCCACAGAAAGGACAGAAGGTTTTAAGATATTTGACATTTGCCTCGGGCTGGCGCTTCCTCTTGGCGATCCCCTCAGCTTGTAAAAATCGACGGGCAAGATCTTTGACTCGGTCCTCTTCCCGACTCATTCCTTCGACGCCTTCAGATACTCGTTCCAAGCCTAGGCAATTGATTCGTCACGCTTCACCTTCGCAGCTTTAACAGCCTCGGAGTACACTTTCCTGGCATTTCTGATCGCCTCGTTGCGGAGTTGGCTTGGACTCTTTTTACTCATTTTTTTCACCTCCTCTCTTTTTAGAGATGCAGAACTATGGCGGTATTGTTTTAATTTCGGGGCGTCCCCGTCGGGGACGCGTCTGGCTAGCGAGTAGCTGCGAATCCTCATCGAGGCATCATACATATATTAGTTGAAAATATCAAAATGCGTCAATTAAAGACTATTTTATCCCAAATATGACATCATGGTGGGGTTTGATCCAGTATTAAGTGTCTGAAAAAAGTATCGAAAAACGTCTCCTGAAAAAGGAGCACCATATTTTTAAATATTACTTTCTGGTGGATATTTGAGTCAAGGGTGAAGCTGAGAATGACGATAACCATCGATACAGCCAACAAAGGATTGGCCATGGTGCTGAAGGACTACCAGGAGGAGGCCCTTAGGTTGATCTGGAGCAAGGAGGGGGAGGGCTCGAGCTCCAGGGACGTGTGGAGCCAGGTCAACAAGAGGCTGAAGGGGGAGAGAAGCATAAGCCGGGCCTCCATCATAAACTTCCTGAACGCAATGGTGGACGAGGGCGTGCTCGACTACATAGAGATCACGGGGAAGGGCGGCCACAGGAGGATCTACTCAACTAAGCTCGACGAGGAGGCCTACAAGAGGTACATCGCCGAGACCGTCCTCAACAACCTGATGAGGGACTTCCCCGAGGAGACCAAGGAAGCCATAGAAGCCATCGCATAGACGCCAGACGACAGGAAGTCGATTAGAAGACTCAGGGGTCCCCTGGGGCCTTCTAGGAACCAAGGACGAGTATCCCCCTCTTTTATTGGGCAACGCTTTAATCGACACCCCACGCCTGACTAGCAGGGGGTCTATTTGATGACAAGCCCAAAATACGAGCTTTCGAACATGACCTGGGTCGAGGCCGAGGAGGCATTCATGGGGTCCAAGGTCGCCCTGCTGCCCACGGGCTCCGTGGAGCAGCACGGCCTCCACCTGGGGGTGGGGGCTGACTGGATCCAGGCCTGGGAAGTTGCCAGGAGGGTGGGGCAGAGATGCGGCGTCACGGTCCTCCCCATCGTGCCCTACGGTGTATCGGGCCACCACGACGACTTCCCAGGGGTCATAACCCTACAGCCCTCGACCTACCAGAAGGTGATCTCAGAGGTCCTGGACAGCCTCGCCCGGAACGGCGTCAGGAGGGTGGTCTTCATGAACGGCCACGGCGGGAACCTCTCAGCCATCACGGAGGCCGCCAAGGAGGCCAGGAGGAGGCACGGGATCGTCTGCGCCATCTGCCAGTGGTGGGACATACTGGGGTCGAGGAAGATATTTGGCCACCCCGCCGAGGAGCACGCGGGGTACGCAGAGACCGCCCTCACCCTCGCTTCCAGGCCAGAGGCCGTCAGGATGGGGCGAGCCGTCCTCTCCGCCACGAAGCAGTTCGACGATGAGGTCCAGATGGTCAGGGCCGGGCTCGCAAGGTTCAGGGGGGGCCTCGTGAGGATACCCCTGAAGACAGGGGACGTCTCGGACACGGGGTCGATGACGGAGGCCCACCCAGAAGACGTCCCCGGCACCAGGGACTACTCGGTCGTGACCAAGGAGTTCGGCGAGGAACTCATGGGGGAGGTGGTGGAATGGATGTGCGACTTCGTCCGTAGGTTCGGGGAGTTCGAGGTGCCCCCGATCAATGTCTCGAAGGAGAAGGCGTTCAAAGAACTCGAAACCTGAAATAGGTAGAATCCACTCGTCTTGTGAGGAGCTCACGCCCATCTCTTCAGAATGTTTCTATCTCTTGCGGACTGAGACGTAGACATTTGATCTGACGGAGGAATAGAACCTCCGGGGCCTGACTCCCAAGATATCGTTTATCTTCTTCATCGAGAGCAGGTTCTCACCGGCAAGTAACAGGGCGAACCCCCTCTTCATGTACTCGTCATCGGGCTTAACGTCCCTCTGGTAGGCCCGCCGGGTATAGGCGTTGGGGTAATTGAAGATCAGGTGTCCTCCCCTGTTGACGAGTTTGAAGAGCCCCCTGATGGCTCGTTCTATATCTCTCACGTAATGCAAAGTGGCGAAACAAGTAACCAGGTCGTAGGCCCCTCCTGCACTCGGACATGGAAGCCTATCCTGTTCGAACCTCAAATTCGTTGTTCCCAACTTGGACGCCTTTTCCTTATCCTTCCTGACGATCGACTCCGCAATGTCAAACCCATAGAAGTTTGTTCCCGGGAATCTTTCAGCCAAGTTGAAGAGCAGCGTGGTAGGCCCGCAGCCGTAGTCCGCGACCGTCCTTACATTCCTCTTCTCAATGAAGTCGGCTATCATGTCGGCCATTTTGACGGCGAATATCCTCGCGCCCTCGGGCTCCTCCTTAAGCTCCCAGTGCCTATCCCAATCAAACCCCGGCATTCTACCATCCTTGTTTAAGTCATCAATCCGAACTTAGAGCCACTACAAGGAAAGAAATTGCATGTAAAACTAATAACGGTGTGGCCCCTACTCCAATTAGGACAGATGCAATCTAATAAATCGCTTATTGGTCACTGTGGGTTATACTGCGGCAAATGCGTTTTCTATCGCTTCGGGGATGTCAAAGACGCGGCCCAACGTCTGAAGCTCCGTCTCGAAGGCTATGAGAAGTACGCGGCGAGGATGGGCGAAAGGTTCCCCGAGCTTGGAGACTACCCGGGTTTCTGGAAGGTCCTGAGCTGGCTCGCCGACAGGGACTGCCGTGGCTGCAGGGATGGAGGCGGGTACGAGGATTGCCGGGTCCGAGCATGCTGCGTCGGCCAAGGCCACGAGTTCTGCTACGAGTGTGGGATGTTCCCCTGCGGGGAGATGCACGAGAGCATGATCGAGAAGAGCCTAAAGCTCCTATGGCTCGGCCCTGAGAGGTTCATAGCCCGGGAAACTTCTAGGAGGGGGTTCGAGTAGAATTAATCCAACCATCCCCGCACCATTGACGAACCAATCAACGCGGCTGCTGGAATCAGACTTAATTTCCATAAAGGGGCCTCCTATCCGTTCAGGGCGCTCGATAAATGCGGAAGGATTCGTCGTGGTCTTCAGGGGGAGGCGCTTCGTCCTCAGTGCTTCAGGCGCAACTTCCGCCCGGTCATCTGCAGGGTCGGCATCTGCGCAAGCTTTGAACTCTACGACACCGAGGCCGAGGAGGTCAGGATGAAGCTAAGAAGGGCAGAGGGGGAGGGACGCCTGAAGTCAGGAAAGCGGTGAGGGCTACTCCCCCAGCTCCTCGGAGAGGTCCTCGATGAATCCCATCAGGTGGGCCCTGGGGACCTTGGCCCCGGCGGCCCTCTTGTGTCCCCCTCCGAACCCCCCGTGCCTCTCCCCGAGGCGCCTCGCGATCTCCCCCAGGTCCTCCTCGAGGCCCTTCTCCCCCCTTAGGGAGACGTTGTAGTAGGGGCCGTTCTCCTTGTAGCAGACGCCCACGTCTACGCCCATGGTGTCCATGACCAGGTTGGCCACAGAGCCGGTGGAGCGCTCCATCAACGCCTCCACGTAAGCCAGCCTCCCCAGCCGGGTCACCCTCCCAGGAAGGGTCTCCATCACCCGGGCCATCTCCTCCAGGTATGCCAGGGCAGCCTCGGGCACCCCCCTCATCCTGTGGGGGTATTCGAAGCGGCTCAGCCCCTCTATGATCCTGTTCCTGAACTCTGGGGACGAGTCCTCGAAGAGGGAGTGGGTCAGGATGAGGGCCTCGTGCTGGACGAACTTTGTGTCGAACCTCGCGAGGAGGCGGGAGGCCACGGGGCCTTCCTCGAACATGTCTGAGACGGCCGCGTACGCCGCGAGCCTGGCTGCCCTCCTGTCCAGCTCCTCCTCGAAGAGGTCGTATAGTATTGCGCTGGAGCAGTCCCTGAGGTCAAGGACGACAGTCACCCCGGAGTCCTCCAGCCTCTCCTTCACCCCCTCTGCCATGGCGTGGTGGTCTATGACGGTGACCTCTGAGAAGCCCCTTATCCTCATAATCTCCGGGAGGAGGGCCCCCCTGATGTTCAGGTCGCATATGTAGACATGCCTGGTTGGGGGCTCGACGCTCGCAAGCTTCTCCTCGAAGTCGTCGTAGTTGGCAAGCAGGACCTTGGCTCCCCTGAGGTGGAGCAGCAGGGCGGCGCAGGTCAACCCGTCAGGGTCCTCGCCGTGGGCGATGGTGACAGTGCTCAACTCTTACACTTCACTATCCCTTGGAGGGTTCCCATATAAATTAAGCCTTAAAGACCCCGAGGGCTAAAGCGGGCCGCGAAAAATAGGAGCGGGTCGACCTTAGGGAGGGATCCTTCCAGGCTGTTCGAGCTCCCTCCTGGCCTCCGTGAACTCCAGCACCGTGTGGACGACCTTCAGGATCACGGCGAGGGCCGATAGCCGGACGAATAGGCGCATGTCGATAACTATGTTGGTCGTGCCGTTGGGTATGTCCACCGAGACGGAGTTCATCCCCAGGCTCCTTATGTCCCCCAGCCCAAGGAGCACGAATGAGAAGACGAGGGTCGCGGCGCTGGAAGCCACTGAGAGGACAAGGTAGAGGGGGGAGCTCTTCCTGAGGAACCCCTGGGCGAGGGTTATCCCTGCCATGGCCAATCCTATCATTGCTACCTGCTTCAAAAGCTCCTCCAGGTTTAAGCCGCTCTGGCTCAGGACCTCTGCGAACTCTGGGGGTATTAGCTTGGGGGCCATAAGGGGGAGGACTACGAAGATCAGCAGGGTAATCGTCGCAGAGGCGACCGTAAAAGCCCTTCTCCCGCTCAAACGCCCACGCCTCCCCTTATCCTAGTTATTTCAGAAAAGCCAACGAGGTCGTAAAGGGTCCTTACGCCCACCCTTACCTCGAAGTAGACGTCACCCCAACTGTCGGAGTATTTTTCTTTGTCCTCGCCCGAAATGACGAGCTCGAGGCGGAGAGGGGTGGATGTCCCAGGCTTCAGGTACAGGCTGGCGGAGTCCTCCGCTAAAGAGTTTCCCCCTTCGTCCATCAGAGCCGCCTCCAGGGTCAGATCTGCATCGAGCCCTAGCTCAACGCTCAGGGGGAGGAGTTTCGGGTTTATGCAAGTGGCTTCCATGGTGATTGTTGTGTCGTTGGTCTCATCGTCCGTCGAGGCCGTCATCGTGAGGTTCTCCTTGGAGAGGGTTTTAGTGATGACCCCGTATATGGTGACCATGCTCAGGGAGAAGGAGACAAGCACGAAAAGCTCTACGGCCAGCACCAGGACCCCTAAGACCCTAGATGCCTTCAAAATGGGGCTCCAACCTGGGGTCCTTTACCCCCTGGACGATAAAAGGTTGACTGTGCACCGATTTTGATCAAAAACATGGAGGCCGGGATCGGGGCTATCCCCTCCTGTAGACCTCCACGGTGTGCACCATGTCGCTCCCGTCCAGGGCCCCCACGGTCGCTGCCAGGAGCCTCCCCACGTTCTTGAGATCGCTTAGGGAGATCACCTCGTTGGGGGAGTGCATGTACCTGTTGGGGATGGAGACCAGGCCGGAGATGGTCCCTCCCCTCACCACCTGCATAGCCCACGCGTCCGTCCCGCTCTGGGAGGGGACGCCCTCCCTCTGGTAGGGGATGTCCTTCGCCTCCGCCTCCCTGATCATCGTCTCCCACAGGGCCTTGGTGAAGTTGGCTCCTATCCCTATGGCGGGCCCCTTCCCCAACTCGATCCCCCCCACCCTGTTTGCCTCGACTCCAGGGGCTACGGCGTGGGTCACGTCGGCGGCTATGGCGCACCAGGGCCTTAGGTTGTAGGCGGAGACCGTGGCCCCTCTCAACCCTATCTCCTCCTGGACCGTGGCGACAACATGGACCTTCAGTTCTTTGGGGGGCTCCGCCTGGAGCTCGTCCAGGGTCTCCACGAAGGAGGCGACGGCGCATACGTCGTCGAAGGCGGGTCCGATCACCAGGTCGGAGCCCCTCCTCCCGAGGCGGTCTAGCCTCGCTTCGGGGGTTACGGGGCATCCCACCTTCACCCCCATCCCCTCCGCCTCCTCCCTGCTCGAGGCTCCGAGGTCGATGCGCATGTCCTTCATCTCCACGGCCTTCTCCCTCTCCTTGGGGTCCGTCAGGTGGGCCGCCTTGGTGCCGACTGTGCCGATCACGTAGTCCTCAGGCCCGTCCCCCACCCAGACCCTCACCCTCGTCCCGTACGCGACCCTGGGATCCCATCCGCCGACCTTGTCGAAGCTGGCGTAACCCTTGTCGTCCAGGTGCTTTATCATGAAGCCTAGCTGGTCGTAGTGGCCCGCCAGCATTACGCTGCGCTCTCCCTCCCCCAGGGTTCCTATCACGTTCCCTATCACATCCACGGAGACGGAGTCGCAGTACTCTGAGAATCGTTCTATGATCCTCTTCCTCCTCTGCTCCTCGAACCCCGTGACGGCGGGGGCCCCCATGAGATCCTCCAGGACCTCGTACATGTCCACCGTCAAAACCTATCACACCCTATAATTTGCCGATGTGAATTAATCTTTAACCATTCTTCGCAGCGGCCTTGAAACTGTTTTAACCTCGCTCGGGCCCTGTTATGGTGGTCTGTGCCATGATGCCCAAGCGAGCCCTCGTCAGGGAGCCCGGGGACAGCTATCCGGGCTGCATCTCCTCCCACCCCCTCCACCACACAGTTGAAGTGAGGAGGGCCAGGGAGCAGCACGCCGGCTACTGCGAGGCCCTCTACGAGCTGGGGCTTGAGGTCATCCGCGTTCCCCGGGACAACCTGCACCCGGACTCTTGCTTCGTCGAGGACAACGCCGTAGTCCACGGAGGAAGGGCCCTCATCTGCAGGATGGCTAAGGAGAGCAGGAGGGGGGAGGTGGGTGGAGTCGAGGCGGTCTTGGAGGAGCATATGCCCGTCAAGAGGGCCGTGGCCCCCGCGACGGTGGAGGGGGGAGACGTGGTTCACCTACCCGACAGGCTGGTGAGCGGTGTGACCCAGAGGACGAACACGGATGGCGTGGCCCAGATGAGGGATTGGCTGGGGGTCAGGGTTGACACCATAGTGGACCCCGGCATAATGCACCTGAAGAGCTACGTCACATACCTTGGGAGGGGAATGGTCGTCTCCACCCGTAAATACTCGGGTCACCCCGCCCTAAGGGGCCTGGAGGTCCTGCTGGTGCCCGAGGGGGAGCAGTACGCAGCCGACACCCTGGCCGTTGGGGACACCGTGCTGATGGCAGAGGGCTACCCAGAGGCCCATGAGATGGTGAGGGATGCGGGCTTCGAGGTCGTCTCCCTAGACGTGTCAGAGATCCAGAAGTGCGACGGGGCCCTCACCTGCCTCTCCATACTCTTCTGACTAGGCTAGTGAATCGAAGAGTTCGGGACCTCCGTGGCATGAAAGATTCATTTATCGAACTGCGATATTTTCCTCTGGTGGTTTGACAACATGGGTTACTATCTGGAGAAGAGGCCGGAAGAGTCAGAGGTCAAGGCCCTGACGGCTTCCCTCATCATCGACGGCACGGGCGCTGAGCCCATCAGGGACGGGGTGGTCGTCGTCGAGGGGAAGAAGATCGTGGAGGTAGGGCCCAGGAGTAGGGTCCAGATCCCTTCAGGAGCCGAGAGGATCGACCTCGGGGCTAAGACCCTGATGCCTGGGATGATCGACGCCCACGCCCACATCATGGGAACGAGGAGCTACAGCGCCTCGGAGCCCATAACGACCCCCCACGACCTCCAGGTCCTGAGGGCTGCGGAGGACTGCTTCAAGCTGTTGAAGGCGGGGTTCACGACGGTGAGGGACTGCGGCAGCGAGATCGCGCTCTCCCTGAAGAGGGGGATAAACTCGGGGGTCATACCCGGCCCCAGGCTATACGCGGCGGGGAGGCCCCTCTCCCAGACGGCGGGCCACGGGGACGTCCACTACCTCCCCAGAGAGGAGGTCATAAAGCGCGGGGTCCTGCTCTGCGACGGGCCTGACGACTGCCGTAGGGCGGCGAGGGAGGCCCTCAGGGACGGCTCAGACCTCATAAAGGTCTCCACGACGGGGGGCGTGGGCTCCGAGAAGGACAACCCTTGGGAGCCCCAGTTCACCATGGAGGAGATAGAGGCCATCACCTACGAGGCCCACAACGTCGGTAAGAGGGTGGCCACCCACGCCCAGGGCGCCCAGGGGGTTAAGAACGCAATAATCGCCGGGGTAGACTCCGTCGAGCACGGGTACTTCCTGGACGAGGAGTGCGTCGAGCTCATGCTTGAGCATGGGACCTACTTCGTCCCCACATTCGCCCTGGTCGAGGTATACAAGAAGGCGTTGGAGAACCCCTACGACATGCCCGAGTACAGGCTGAGGAAGCAGAGGATGTGCATAGACGCGATGCCGAAGAGCCTCATGATGGCTTACGAGGCGGGGGTGAAGATAGCGACGGGCCCGGACTACTTCGGTGCCCCCCTTAGGGCCCACGGCGACAACGCGGACGAGCTCATAGCGATGGTGAAGTACGGGATGAGGCCCATGGACGTCCTAGTGGCCGCGACGAGGAACGGGGCGGAGTGCATAGGCATCGAGGATCAGGTGGGGACCCTAACGGAGGGCAAGCTAGCCGACGTCATCGCAGTCGAAGGGAACCCCCTGGATGAAATCGGGTCCGTCAAGAGGGTCGGATACGTAATGAAGGAGGGCTCCACCTTCCTCCTCAGGTAGGGGCTCTCGAAGAACAGGATGAAAATCAATTCCTCCTTTTTCAAAAATCGATGAACTCCAAAGTCCACGATCTCACAGCCTCGGCTCACCCACTTCTTATCATCATCGACAGAGGGGCGCTGATTGAGAAAAGGTAAAATAGCCCGGAGCCAATAGACTCAGAGCCCCTGAAGGGGGATAAGCCATGTCGCTCAGGGACCCTTTCAAGATAGAGCTCGCCCGGAAGCACCTCATAGAGAAGACAGTCTGCAGGGACTGCGGGGCAACGAACCCCCCCGACGCCGTCAAGTGCAGGAAGTGCCACAGCAAGAACCTGAGGCCCAAGAGGAAGAAGGGCAGAGCCAGGTAGGCTGGCCGCCAAGTCTCAAACGGAGATGAGGAATAGGCGCCCTTCGCCGTCGACGAGCCCGAGACCCGCCGACCCCGAGGCCGTACGACCGGGAGACGCATGGAACCTGAGGAAGGACACACCCTCAGAGAGAGCGACCCGCCCCTCCTCCGCGCAACGAAAAGCAAGACGACGCACCCCTCTCGGATTCCAGCTCCGGGACCGATCCCGGATAGACCCAAAAATTCACGGGAACAACAGAAACAGGTTCAAAAAAGGAACCAAAAACAACACAGAACCCAGTACGGGGTTCACTGAAAGGCGCAAAGAAGCTCAATGGAAAACCAACCCGCCCCGGGAAAACAAATATGACCTGCCACCGACGCGAAACCGGCGCGGGGGGACTCGAACCCACTTAGGACTCGTCCTAATTCTCTGCATCGATCCGACCCATCGGAAATAGAAGAAATAAGATGATCTGGTTCTCTGGGTTTCTACTCAGTCAAGTCGAAGGATATCTCCAGCAGCCCCCTGCTGGCCCTGTATCGGGCCTTAGCTATCCTCAGGGCCCCTATCTCCCCAGTCGTCTCGGTGTGCTCCTTGTTGCAGGCGTTCACGTTCCAGCCTGGGAGGAGGAAGACCCTAAGACGGGTAATGTGCTCCGGGAGGGGGAAGAGGTCGTAGATGGCTTCGCCCCACCTCCCCTCCGCCTCGGACCTCTCCACCTCATGGATCTCTACGGGGGCGTACTCCCTGACCTTCTTGTTCGCCAGCTCCTCTATCCTGGCGACCTCGTCCTCTGTGGGCTTCCTGTCGAAACAGACGGTGAGCCTTCCGTGGGGGCCTTCGACGTAGACCCCGGCGGTCCACTCGGCCCCCAGCACCCTCTGAACCGCGCCCTTCAGGACGTGTAGAGCCGTGTGGGCCCTTACCTCCACTGACACGAGGCTCACCTGATATCGACGCCGAGCCCCCTGAGCCTCTCATCCGAGGCAAGGGGGTTTGGCAGCTCCAGAGCCTCCTTCCGGGTCTCCCCAATCCTCTCCGCCTCCCCAGACTTGATCCCAAGGGCCCTCTCAAGAACCCCCTCGGCGGCTTCCAAGGGGACAACGATGACGCTGTCGTCGTCGCCGACGACGATGTCCCCGGGCCTGACCAAGACGCCACCGCAGGCGATCGGCACGTTCACTGATCCAGGCCGGTCCTTGTGGGGGCCTGTCGCCTGCCAGGCCCTAGAGAAGACGGGGAACCGGGCACGCCTAATCTCGGCCCTGTCCCTCCAGGCTCCGTCCACGACTACTCCTGCGACCCCCTTCGAGATGAGCTTACGCGCCATAAGGAACCCCCCGACGGCGACCTTCGTTTACCCACCCGCGTCGACGACGATCACGTCCCCCTCCCGGGCCAGGTCGCAGGCCTTGTGGGTCATCAGGTTGCAGCCTGGCTGCTCCTTGACAGTGACCGCTGGGCCGGCGAGGTGCACGTCTTCGAAGGCGGGCCGGATGCAGGTGGACATGGTCTGGTAGCTGGGCTTCCCAATGGCGTCCGCTATGTTCGCGACGGGGAGCCCCTTGAAGCCCTCCACCAGGGCCTCCTGTGGGCGGGCTATCCTCTTTACCACGACATTTTTGATCTGTGTAACTTTGCCGGACATGGTGATGACGTTTCAAGAGTTGGGTCGCTCAGGATAAAAGTTGAGCCCTATACGAATGTCCGCGAGTAAACTTTTCCCTAAAATGAAAGTGCCCAAGCGTTCTTACCTGGGAGAAGCAGGTTTCCTCTGAGCCAAAGCCCGGAGGTTCCTTCGAAGCCCTTCCCTCAGGTTCTGCGCCTTGGGGCCTTCAGCCTCTTTGACCCTTTTGACGCTTCCGCTTGGGCATCCCCTATATCGGAACGGTGTATATATTTTCATTATGTTTCACGCTAACCTCAAATATCCTCCCCCGATAACACATGGAAGCCCCTTTTTTGTAACCTAGGTTTAAAGAACGTCCCATTGATTCGGGACAACGATTTATTGATAATGGAGCCTCAATCTGGTTCAGAGCCACATGAAAACTTGATGCCTTAGGCACAACAGTTACTTTATAATGATGGAGCTTTCCAAGCACGAAAGGCGGGGCTGGCCACATCACGATAGGAAAATGCATCCCATCGACGAGGCTTCATCGCTTGTTCATCCTCTGCCTGACCCTCTCGTACAGCACGACCGCCGCGGCCACTCCCACGTTGAGGGAACCTATCCTGCCCAGCATGGGTATGCTGACAACGGCGTCGCACCTCTCAAGGAGGTTGGGGCTTATCCCCCTTTCCTCCCCTCCCATGACAAGGGCCACTGCACCCGAGAGGTCCTCGTCGAAGTAGCTCTTTGGGCCCGAAGGGTCTACCGCTACTAGGCGAACCCCTTCTTCCTTGAGGAGCCTCACAGCCATGTAAAGGCTCATCTCCACGACGGGGACGTAGAGGCTGCCCCCCATTGAGGCCCTATGGACCGCCGGGGAAGGAGAAGCAGCCCTCCTCTTCGGGATTACTACGGCGTCTACTCCAGTCGCCTCCGCCGTCCTGAGGATGGAGCCCAGGTTTTGGGGGTCCTGGACCCGGTCCAACAGCACTACGCACACGTCCAACCTGCTCTTAGAGAGTATCTCCCCTAGGGAGAGCATCATTGGGAGCTTGACGAGTGCGATGACCCCCTGGTGGCGGCCTGTGGTGGAGGCCTCGTCGAGGCTCCCTGGGTCCACCGCCTCTACGGCTATCCCCTTCCCCCTGGCCAGTTCCAATATCTCCTGGACCCTAGGGTCATCCTCGAGCCCCCTAGCCACGATGACCTTCAGGACTTCGAGGGCCTTAAGGGCCTCGTGCACGGGGTTCCTGCCCTCAACCTGAGCCGCGGCAGCCACCTCCCAAGGATATCTTGGGGAGGGTTCACTTATGTTTGTAGTTGCAAGGGTCCCTGCAGAGGATTAGTACCCGGTACCCCTCCACACTAGATTCGAGCTTGTTAACGCAGTTGTAGCAGTCGGAAGCCGTCAGGAGTCCCCTGGGGACCCACTCAGCCTCGGTTTTAGAAGATGACTTCATAAGACCAGTTGCTTCAATATAGCCCATCGCCCAATAAAAAACGTGGGATGCCCCCCCATCGCCGGATTTTTATTTCCACGCCCCATATTCGTCCCTGTTGAAGATGGCGATCCTAGCTACAGGGAGGGTCGGGGCAGACTTCAGGCTGACCCTGCCGAAGGAGGTAAGGGAGAATCTGGAACTCGAAGAGGGAGACGAGCTAGTGTTTTTCACCGTCCGAGGCCAGAAGGGGCGGGTCTGCTTCAGGAAGGCCTAAGGCTGGTAGAAGGTGATGCGTGTCCTCAACGGGCCTTCGCCATGACCTGGCCCACCCTGGCGGCTAGAAACCTCGCCTGGGCCTGTGCCCTGGATATCATATCCACGGCGGTCTCCCTAGTGATGAATCCAGACTCCAGGGAGACCCTCCTAGCGTTCTGGGCCGCCATGCTGAGCAGCGTCGTGACGGTCTCAGGGGTCACGTAGGCTGCCTTGAGGGCCACATTGAAGGCGTCGCTGTAGGCCCTTGCCAGGTCCTCCGCGTACGCTTCCACGTCGACGAGGAGCCCTTCTCCGGGTATTACTGTCCCCCTCTCGTAGACGGCCTTGATGCTCAGCCCCATCTCCGAGGCCCTTATCCCCAGCCTCATGAGGATGTCCGCGAGGTCACCTGAGATTTCCTCCCCCCTCTTCGCGACGACGGTGTCCTGGACGACCCAGACGTTTCCCCCCTCGATTCGGGTCCTCACCCCCAGGGCGCCGAACTTGCCTATTATGGGGCCTGGCGAGAGGCCCGTGTTCCCTGAAGGGATGACTATTTCCTCTAGGGCGGCGTCCCCCGCCTTTGCGAAGACCCTGACCTTGTTCTTCTCCAGCATCCTGGCAAGCTTGAAGGGGTTCCCGTTGGTGAATAGGAAAATGTTGGGGCCCGCCGTGGCCTCCAGGAACTCGTCCCTGCCCTCCAGTTCGGCCTTCTCCATGGCTATCTTCATGAGGGTGTTCTTTATGCACCGGACCTTCATCTGGCCCCTGAGCTGTCTCCTCATGTCCTGGAGCATGCTGCTCCCCACCTTGTAGAGGTCCGCAGCCGCCACCACGCCGTACTCCTTGAAAAGCTCGACGGTCTCCTCGACGGCCTCCACCTTCTCCTTCGAAACCTGGGCCATCCCCCATCACCTCAGTAGAGCCTGACCGCCTTCCCCATCGTCGTCTTGAGGTAGACGGAACTGACGTTGCCCATCCCCCTCTTGGTCGACCTGGCCAGGTTTCCTATGACGGCCTCTATGTTCTCGGCCACCTCCTCGTCGCTCATGCCCTCCTTCCCTACAATGCAGTGGACGAAGGGCTTGTCCCTGCTGCGAAGGATCACAGTCCTCCTCTCCTGCTCTATTACCTCGTCTATGGGGGCCTGAGGAGGGACGGGGGTGGGCATCCTCCCCCTGGGACCCAGGATGGGGCCCGCGACCCGGCCCACAGTGGGCATCAGCGGGGCCTCTGCCACGAAGACGTCGTAATCCTTGAGCTTCTTCTTCGCCTCCTTCTTGTCCCCCGCCAGCTCGTTCAGCTCTTCGGGGCCGACCACTTCGTCGGCCCCGGCTCTGCGGGCCCTCAGGGCCAGGTCCCCCGAGGCGAAGACAAGGACCTTCCTGCCTCCTACCCCGTTGGGCAGCTGGAAGCGGAGGTTGACCCTGTTGTCGGGCCTCTTCATGTCGAGCTCCCTAAGGTTTATTACCATGTCGAAGGACTCCTCGAAGTTGCGCTCTGGGGAGGCCTCTCTAGCCCTCTCTATGGCGTCCATGATCTGCTGCCTTGGGATCGACATCTCTGAGCCTCCTTCTTCTCACCCGGAACGCAATATAAAACTTTATGCGGCTTCCGCAAGCTTCCCGTCGTACTCCCCGGACTCTATGAGGCCCTGCACCTCCCTAGCCGGTCTCCCCTCGACGGTGACCCCCATGCTCTGGCATGTCCCCAGGACCTCCTTCGCAGCCGCCTTCAGGGACGACGCCAGGAGCCCCTCCCTCTTCCTCCTTGCTATGTTTATCAGCTGGTCCATGCTCATGTCCCCCACGAAGTCGGCGTTGGGGGTCGGGGAGCCCTTCTTTATGCCCATGGCCTGGGTTATGAGGGCGTAGGTGGAGAGCATCCCCACCTTCACCTTGAAGGCCTTCGAGTCCGTGTCGACCGTGACGTCGACTGGGACCGGGGTGCCCCTGTAATCCGCCGTCTCCTCGTTTATCCTGTTGACTATTGCCATTATGTTGACGCCCAGGGGCCCCAGGGCCGGGCCTATGGGGGGGCCCCCCGTAGCCTCCCCTCCGTTGACTATGAAGTTGAATGTCTTCTCAACCATTCTCCTAAGCTCCCTTTATCTCCCGGACGTAGTCAGCGTGCACCGTGATGGGAAGGGTGAAAGCGGCCTCAAGGATCTCTATCGTCACCTCCTCCTTGGGGGCGTCAACCCTCACCACCCTCGCCTGCATCCCCTTGAAGGGTCCCGCGATGACCTCCACCAAGGCCCCCTCGACGAGGCCCTCTATCACCGGCTTAGTCTCCAGGTAGTGTGCTACCTCCTCCGGGCTCACCATCCCCTCCACCCTCTGCCTGGTGTGCCTCATCCCCCTGATGAGCTCGTCCACGTCGTGGGGCGTGGGGGCCTCAACTATGAGGTAGCCCTTGAGCTCGGAGGGGGCGAGGATGGCTGTGACTGGAATCCCCTCTACCTTGGCCTTGTCTGCCAGCATGATGGCCGTGTTCCTCTCCTGGCCGTTCGTCACCTTCACCGCGTACAGGGAGGTCCTGGGCTTACCTTCGGACAACTAGACCACGCCCGATGCACCTATGAGAGTTCCCTCGAAGATATTAATATTCCTGAACCTCGCGTGGCAAGGTTAATAAAAAGGGGCAGGGCTATAGCAGTTGTCGGAGGGCCCCGGATATGGACCAGGCGATGGCGTTCCTAGATTTCGAGTACGTCTTCGGCATAGCCGCCCTTGTAGTGCTCGGCCTCATGTACATATTCTACGTCAGGTACCCCTACGGCAAGGACGTAGAGCCTGAAGAGGGCGAGTAGAAAGGGCGATTTACCCGACCGAGGGAGCCCCTTTCAAATCATGTCTATTCTGCCCCGACGAAGTTAACACGTCCCATTATGCGTATCCGGATGGCAGGGGAACGAGGGGGAAATATTTCATGAGGATTCCAGTGCAGCCATAGGGGGCCTGGTTCCGATCCCCTTTCAGTCACAGGGAGAACTCACTGCTTCAGCCTTGGAAATGGCTTGATTCGTTCCCATAAGGATCGGAGGATTCTTACCGACTCCGTATACGGGCTTCCAATGGAGGAACACAAATGCTACGGGATTTACAGGATGCTGGATCATTGGGCTTTGTAGCCGTCAGCCAGCGGACCCAGTCTGGACCACCACGGATATGATCCTTATGATGTAGCCTATGCCGCCCAGGAGGGCTACTCCCACCAAGACTATCTTGACGCTCATCCAGTAGGTCTTCCAGTCGGGCCTCGTAAGGGTCCTCATGAGGCGCCTCGCAGACTGGAAGAATCCCCCTAGCCCCATCTTTTTCCCAGCTATGGATGGAGGCAGCGTTTAAATCCTTTACGTATCCCCCAGGATCTTGCCCGCGAACCATCCCGCCTCGAACCTCTCCAGGTCCCCGTACCCCTGGCCGACCCCGACGTAGATTATGGGCTTACCCGTGAGGTACGAGACGCTGAGGCTTGAGCCCCCCTTTGCGTCCGCGTCCACCTTGGTGAGGATCGCTGCGTCGAATCCCACCTGCTCGTTGAATGTAAGGGACTGCTCAACCGCGTCGTTCCCTATGAGGGCGTCGACGACCATCAGAGTGAGGTCCGGCTGGACGACCCTCTTTATCTTCCTCAGCTCGTCCATCAGGTTCCTGTTCGTCTGCATCCTCCCCGCTGTGTCTATCAGGACTGCGTCTATGCCCCTGGCCCTCGCGTGCTGGACCGCGTCGAAGCCCACGGCTGCAGCATCGGAGCCGTACCTGTGCTTTATCACCTTTACCCCGAGCCTCCTAGCGTGCTCCTCGAGCTGCTCTATCGCCCCTGCCCTGTACGTGTCGCTTGAGGCGAGGACCACGCTGTACCCTTGGTCCATGAGGAGCTTGGCGACCTTGGCTATCGTTGTGGTCTTCCCCGTACCGTTTATCCCCACGAACAATATGACGTATGGCTTCCCCTGCCTCTTGCTCTCCCCTACGAGCTTCAGGAGGTCCATGTCCCCTTCGGTCTTCATCACGGCCTCTACGGCTTCTCTTAGGGCCTCCCTAACAAGGCCCGTCTTGTCTCCGAAGCGTGCGGCCTGCTCCCCCGTGAGCCTCTCCTTGAGCTCTGAGCATACCCTCTCAGCAACCTCGACGGACACGTCGTTGGATATGAGCTGTAGCTGGAGGTCCCAGAGGACGGGCTCGAGTTCCTTCTCTGAGAGCTCGCTCTTGGAGATCCTCTCTACTACGCCTCGTAGGCCCTTCCTGAGCTTCTCAAACACCTGGGGCTTCCCCTCGGAGCTCTGCTGAGAGCCTGTTGAAGGCATCCTCGTGGGCCTCCATCTGGGCGAGGATCTGGGACAGCTGCTGCTGGACCGACAGCTGGGCCCTCTCCACCTCCTCGACCCTCCCCGAGACGTTCTCAAGGGCGTCCTCAAGCATCATCTCAACAGAGACGTCGGCGCCTATCCCCATTATTACCTTGCCCATGTCTCCGAGCCTGGCGTTGACGAATGTGCCCCCTCCAACGGGGACGAGGATGGGGGTGTCCGCCTCGACCTCCTTGAGGTCCTTCATGGAGCCCTCGGCGAGCCTTAGGTCTGCGAGGGCCGTGGTCAGGAGCTGGAGCCTCTGCTGAAGGGTCTCGGCGGTTCCCTGCATCAGCCTTAGCTCCACGACGATGCGCCTAAGCTGGTCCTCCTTCCCAAGGGAGCTCAAATCTAGGCCCCTTCCTCAGGCTCCTCCCTTTCCAGCTCCTCTACGCTGTGGATGGTTATCTGGTGGCGCTTCGCCCTGTGGCGGCTCCCCATCTCTGCGTATATCCGCTCCAGGGCGTGCTCCCTCTTTGCGGCCACGATCTCCTTGCTGAAGGTCATGGGCTCGAAGAACTTTGCCTTGTTTATCTCGCCCTTGACCCTGAAGAGCTTCCCCTCGCTCATCCCTAGGCCTCCGCAAGGTTCACTGTGACAAATCCCTCGTCGTCCTTCGAGAGCCTCACCCTTATCCTGCGAGGGGGGTTGGTGATCCCCCTGGCCCAGATCGCCTCGTTTACCGAGGGGTCTATGACCACCCCCGTGGGTTTCATGTGGCGCTGGACGAACTTCCTGAGGACGGCGACCGCCTTCTCCGCCCTCCTGTACCTGGGGACGACCCAGGCCCTTCCCAGGGGCACGGTGTATATGCGCTCCTCTTCCTCTGACAAAAGGGTTCCCTCCTAAGGCTTGAGCTTCCTCCGCCGCCAGTTCCTCCGGCTCTTGGGGCTCCACCTCACGTTGCCCCTTGTCTTTGCTATTACCCAGGCAGGGACGGACCTCTTCTGCTTCCCAGCCTTTATTAGGCGGAGCTTCAGCGCCAGCGGCTTGTTCCTCGCCAACGTCATATCCTCCTTATCTTTATGTCCCTCTTCCTCTGCTGCCTCTGGATCTGGGCCAGGAGCCTCTTGAGCACCTCGTCGGTTATGGGTAGGTTCACCCTCCCGGTCTGGGCCAGCTGGATGAGCTGGACCTCAAGCTGCTCCGCGTAGTCTGGGCGGACCATCCTTATGTTTGTGAGCCTCTGCCTTGCCTCTGGGGTGAGTATCCTCCTCAGCACAGCCTCCTTCTGGGCCTCCGCCTCCTCCTGGGCCCTCCTGATCTCCTCTGCCCTCTGCTGCTGCGCCTGGAGCTCAGCCAGTCGCTGCGCCCTGATCCTCTCCAGCTCCTCGTCCGAAGACATCTCTTCTCACGTCAGTAGGGTCTTAGCTCTGGCCTCTCCCTGTCAAGCTCCCTCTTTATCTGGGTGGATAGGGCGTCCAGCATCCCCCTTCCCTTGGGGCTTATATCCCTCCCCTTGCCCTCAGCCCTGTCGGCCAGGCCCGCGGCCTCAAGCTGCTGTAGGATGGTGCGGATGATGTTGCCGCCCGCCTTCCTGAAGTGGGCTGGCTTGACCCCCCTCCTGACCCGGCCGCCGTACACCTTCCTGAGCCTCGAGACCCCCACGGGCCCCTTCATGTACAGCTTCCTGAGGAGGGAGGCGGACCTGACGTACCACCAGTCCGGGTCTTGGGGCACCCTCTCTGCGTGGCTCCCCGTCTTCACGTGTGCGGCCCAGTCCGGGGGAGTTACCTCCCTTATGTTGCCTTTTATGTACTGGGAGAGCCTCGTTATGAGGACGTCTGCCGGGACGTCGTAGGCGGTCGTCATCTTCTAACCCTTTTTCCTAATGCGTTTTAATTGGTGGGGGAGCGACATATATATCTAGTCTTCACCCCTCCAGTTCAGCAACTCTAACCTCGCCCTGAGGATAAAAAGGTTGAGGTCTTACAGATCCGCAGGGATAGGTTCCCGCCCCCTCAACTGGATTTGGGTTGGGAGAAAGGCGAAGGGCGTCAAAACGTCCGGATGCGGACGAGCCGGGTAGGCCCGAAGTATGTCGGGGAGGCGGTCGATCTACCTAGCCGATGGATCTAATTGTCGGAAGATGGGCGAAAACATACATCCCAGCAGACACGTCAAAGACGGGGGTTGTCGCCTTTATCACCGTCTCTGCGCCCCACCTTTTTCAGCATCCTCATGAAGTTGCAGTATCCCTCGTGGATAACGTCGGCAACGTGCTCAAGGGGCACGCCGAGGTCCGTCAAGCCGTCCGACATCTCTGATAGGAAGACCCCCAGCTCGTTCTCGACGTACCTGATGGCCCTCAGCTCAAGCTGTAGCTCCCCGGCGACCACCTCAGCTTCCTCCCTGCTCCCCTCCCTGCCCCAGAAGAGCTCGCTCCCGTCCTCATCCAAGACGAAGACCAGGGTTCCCCGCGCCTCTGCGCGTGGGTAAAGTGGAAGCAAAATGTGCACCCCTTCCCGCATAACACATCCATTCAACCTTTATCCCGGGTGAATTAAATCTTTGATGGTAAAAATAGACTAAAATAAAGTTCTTCCCCGAAGGGTCCGCGAGGGAGCAACGGTGCTTAACTGGGCATAACGTAGTAGGTGAGGACCCCCTCCTCCCCCTCCTCCTTCCTGGCCTCTATTATGCCCGCCTCGACCAGCCTCTCCAGGAGGCTAAGGACTACCATCCTGGGGAACACAGCCCTCCCCCCTAGCCGCTCTTCGACGTAGTCCCATACATCCTTGGCCGTGGCCCGGGTCCCCCTCCTGGCCTCGAAGAACTCCAGCACAATGGCCTCGTACTCCCTAAGGAGCCTCCTCTCCAGGTCCCTCTCGCTCACAGACGTACGCCGCTTCTTTACCTTTCCAAGCAACTTAAAGCCATTATCGAACCATAATAGAGAAGAGGGCATCACCCCAACCCAACATTTACCTCCACAGCGGCGTGTTCAGAGGTCTTATGTCGCAACCCGGAAAGGAAGAGTAAGAAGAAATGGAAACCAAGATGAGGCGGAACCTGATCGATCCGAGGGCTTCCTACCCTAGGCCGAAGGAGAGGGCCCTAGGGCCGGGTCAACCGCGCCCGATACTCGCCAGGGTCTCCCTACAGCCAGCTGCAAGGAAGCCTGCGTCTCCGCCGATCCCTATGAACCTGAAGCCGTCGTCTATGAGCTGGCGGCAGTGCTCAGGCCCCCTCCCGAATGCTATCCCGGGGGCCACCCCTGCGGCCTCGCATGCCTCAACGACCCTCCCCATCGCCTCCACGACATCGGGGTGCCAGAAATCCCCCCTCACGCCCATGGAGGCGGAGAGGTCGGAGGGGCCTATGAAGGTGGCGTCCACCCCCTCCACCGAAACGATCCCCCCGATGTTCTCAACGGCCTTCCTGGTCTCTATCTGCACGATCACCAGAATCTCGTCGTTAGCTATCCTCATGTACTCTTGGCTGCTCACCCCCCAGGCCGAAGCCGGCCTCCCTGCGGCGCAGCCCCTGAGCCCCTCTGGAGCGTACCTCGTGTAGGCCACCGCCCTCTCAGCCTCCTCTGCGGAGTTCACCCATGGCACCACTACTCCCCAGGCTCCGGTGTCAAGGGCCTGCTTTATGGCGTTGATGTCGTTCCAAACGACCCTGACGATGGACAGGGCTCCCCCGTTCCCGACTCCCCTGACGAGGCCGTCGACGGTCTCTATGCTTGGGGGGCCGTGCTCCATGTCGAAGAGAACCCAGTCCAGGCCAGAGTCGGCGACTATCTGGGCGGACCTCGGGTTCAGGATGGACATCCAGGCGCCTACCGCCACCCCTCCTCCCTCCAGCTTCTCCTTCACTCGGTTCCTCAATGCGACACACTCCCCTGAGACTAGCCCCAACCTTATTTTACTCCATCCCGCCCGGAAACCCTTAAACAGGCCCCGATAAGAGTTGGCTTAGGATGGAGTTCAGAGACAACAGGGAGAGGGTAAACGAGGCCTTCGGGGTAGAGGCGGAGGCCCACGGGCTGAGAGGGGTCTGCGGGGTCGCAGCCTTCGAGCCCGTCTACAGTTCCCTCCTCCCCTCCCAGCAGGGGGTGCTCAGGCGCCTGTGCGGGGGCAGGTTCACAGGGCTAATCGAGGCTGGCTCGGTCATAAGCATAGCCTACGCCTACCCAGACCACGCCATAGAGGCCATCGCAGCCAGGAGGGGGAACGGCTATGACAAGGGGGCCTGGAACGAATACGCCCGATGGTACCGGAGGCTAAACGAGGCCCTGGACGAGACGGCCGAGAGGCTCGCAGGGGAGACGGGGGGCATCGCTATCCCCGCCACGATGGAGGGGGTAGCCGAGAGGTTAGAACACGTAGAGGATTTCTACCCCACGGCCGTCTCCCACAGGGTCCCAGCAGAGCTGGCGGGGGTAGGCTGGAGGGGGAGGAACGAGCTCATAGTCAACCCCAGGTACAGCTGCGCCATAAGGCTGGCTTCCGTAGTGACGCTCCTCCCACTGGAAACCACAACCACGCATTACGAGGGATGCGGGGGCTGCCGCTCCTGCCTGGAAGCATGCCCCTTCCTGAGCAAAAAGGAGGTGCTCAGCAACTACAGGGAGCAGTGCAGGCGATACATCACCGCCCTCGGCCTGGAAAGCGATGTATGCGGAAAGTGCATAAAGGCGTGCGTCGACTCAGAACTCTTTAGGGCAACACAGGTCTCAGGACTCCCGCCCTCCGCTGACTCGGTCTACTATACCCCCTGAAAGAATCCGTAGATCGGCTCGTTCTTAGTTAGGGGATCAGGCGATGAGCCCGTACACGTTCAGGGCGATCAGCCAGACCCCTATCAGGACCCCCAGGGCCCTCCTGTGCACCCTCGATGTGACGTACCCCGCGATGGGCGTGAGGACGAAGCCCCCGATGATCATGGGGATGGTCATGTTCCACATGAAGCTCTCGAAGCCTATCGTCAGGCCGAAGGTGAGGACCGCCGCCAGGGATACGAAGGGCTCTGTGAACTCTATCGTCCCCACCGCCTTCTTCGGGTCAGAGCCCGAGAGGATGAGCGAGGGCGTCCCTATGGGCCCCCATCCGCCCCCTCCGAGAACGTCGAGGAAGCCCGCGACGAAGCCCAGGACCATCGCCCCCCCGCTAGTCAACTTCACGCTTCCGGGCTTGTACTTGAAGGCGTGCCTGTACAGCACTATACACCCCATCCCTATCAGGATGGCCCTCACCAGGGGCCTGGCGGCGCTCAAAGAGAGCCAGCTCAACACAGACGCACCAAACACGGCCGCAAGGACCCCAGGCACCATCATCTTCACCCAGATACCCTTGTCAACGTTCCCGAACTTGTGGTGGGCCAAGGCAGAGACGATGTCCACCGCCGCCTCGGCCGCGTGGACGGAGGCGCTGGCCACAGCCGGAACCACGCCGAAGGTGACCAGTATCGTGGCGGACGTGACCCCGAAGCCCATGCCCAGGGCGCTGTCGACGAAGCCGCAGACAAGGCCCACGAGGATGTAGACCAGCAAGGCTGGCACCGTCAGGCCTTACCGGGCTCGCCCCTCTCGACCTTCTTGGGTACCAGTATCAGCCTGCCGTCCTTGAAGAGGACCCACCTCACCCTGTCCCCGTCTTCGAGGGCGAAGTGGTCCACGATCTCCTTGGGGACAGTGGTCCTCCTCCTCGTCCCCCTGATGGTCAGGGAGGTCTCGGTCACGTACTCAACGTCGTCGAGGTTTATCTGCATGTTGATCCAACCATATAAAAACCAAAATACATATAATCCTTTTGGATTTAAACCAATATATGTTGGTTTAACCGAGTTTGAGCTAATGGCCGAATGATACTAGGAATACTTCTGAACCCACTAACGTGAAAGAAGAGCCAAGGAGGCTCAGTCTTCTTCCCCTGCATACAGCTCTATGTAGCCGCATAGAGTGCATCTGAGGCCCTCCAACTTGAGCCTCCTCCTCCCCTCCCTCTTGAATATGAAGCCCGACTTCTCCCCCGTCTTCTCCTCCCAGAAGGGCCCTGAGACGGCGTGCTCCGTCATGGTGGGGAGGGTGCCCATGGAGAGCCCCGGCATGAAGGGAGACATGGAGCTCGACCCAACGCTCTCCTCCTCTATCCTCAGCCTGCCCCTCAACATCTTCCCCCCGCACTTGGGGCAAGGCGTCTCTTCGTCCGACATACCTTCGTTCCTACGTCTTCCGAGTATAAATCATCTCGGGTCCAATCTCCCGTCACAGGTACCTCTTGTTCAGCTTCGCGACGACTGTGAACAGGGGGTCCACTATCTGGGCTATCCTCGCCCTCGCAGCGAGGCTCAGGAACATGTATGCGTCTTCCCTTCCCCAGCCGTAGCCTGAGACCATCCACTCCATGAGCTCCCTGTAAGCGAGCCTTGCGGCGTCCTCCAGGGGGCGGGCGCTGCAGACGGCCATGATCTCCTCCTCGGACTCTATCCTGGGCCAGACTATCGTCCTCCCCTTCTCGACGCCGAACCTAAGGGTGACCAAGGCGGGGACCTCCACCGCGGTTCCGCAAAGCTCCCCGTCCCCCTGGACCGCGTGTACGTCGCCTAGTCCGAATAGGGCCCCGGGGCAGAAGACTGGCAGCATGAGCCTGTTTCCAGGGCGGACGTCTGGGCAGTCCATGTTGCCCCCGTGCATCCCGGGGGCAAGGGTCTGGATGGCCTCGATGGCGGGAGCAACGCCTATGGTCCCTATGAATGGGTCGGCGTCGATCTCGATCGTCCTCCCACCGTCGGTGACGTACCGGATCTTTCCGTCTCTTATCTCGCTTATCTTGGTCTTGTGGTCCATCAGCTTCAGCCACCCCTCAAGGCCCCCGAAGCCTGGAATGATGGAAGTCGCGCCCCTCTCCGGGAGTTCTATGCCAAGGACCTCTACCACCAGCGTGTCCCCCGGCTCAGCGCCCTCCACGGCGATCGGGCCCGTGACGGGGTTGACTGGGATGCTGATGCTCTTCGCCCGGGCCTCCTTGTATGTCTGCCCAGGCTTGACAACGCCGCCGAAGGCGTCCCATGTCTCCACCTCGAAGGTCTCGCCGGGCTCAACGTGGGCGACAGGCCTCGTGTATGGGTTGAGGGTCGAGTTCTCCCTGGGGTCAAGCTCCTCCCAGGGCCTCCTCTCTATCCTCCTGACCATCTTCCTCTCAGAGATGGGTTGGTCCTAAAGGATTAAACGCTTCCCATCCTGCCTAATAGGAAAGAATAAAAGGGCGTGTTAAACCTTCTACTCTACGGTTCAGAAAGTAGGCTAAAAGTAAGAGGTGAGAGGTTTGGAATACATCTACGCCGCCATGCTGCTCCACAACGCCGGGAAGGAGATCACCGAGTCTGCGGTTGAGAGCGTCCTCAACGCAGCAGGGATCAAGCCCGACAGCGTCAGGGTCAAGGCCCTCGTCGCCGCCCTCTCAGAGGTCGACATCGACGAGGCCCTCAAGGCCCCTGTCTTCACCACTGCGGCAGCAGCTCCTGCAGCCGCCCCCGCCGCTGCTGAAGAGCAGGAAGAGGAGAAGCCCGAGGAAGAGGAGAAGAAGGAGGAGGAGGACCTCCAGGGCCTCAGCGCCCTCTTCGGAATGTGACCCCAAGGTTATTTTAGTCCCCAGAACAACCCCCATTAGCGGAGCTGAGAGGTTTGCAGGTCCCCCCAGACGAGTTTAGGCTACCCTTCTTCCAGGAGAACGGCTTCGTCAGGAAGCTATGCCCCAGCTGCGGCTTCCACTACTGGACCCAGAACCCAGAAGCAGAGACATGCGGGGACGCCCCCTGCGTAGAGTACACCTTCATAGGCGACTCCCCAGTCAACAGGGAGTACAGCGTTGCCGAGATGAGGGAGAAGTTCCTCTCCTTCTTCGAGGAGCGGGGTCACAAGAGGATCAGCCCCTACCCCATAGTCGCAAGGTGGAGGGACGACCTCATGGTCACCATAGCCAGCATAATAGACTTCCAGCCATACGTCACAGAGGGGATAATTCCGCCCCCGGCCAACCCGCTGGTGGTCAGCCAGCCCTGCCTAAGGTTCGAGGACATAGACCTCGCAGGGCTTACGGCGGGGAGGCACATGACCATATTCGAGATGGGGGGGCACCACGCCTTCAACTACGAGGGCAAGCCACAGGTCTACTGGAAGGACCAGACTGTCCGATACCATCACGAGCTCCTCACGGAGGACCTGGGGGTCCCAAGCGAGGAGGTAACCTACAAGGAGGGACTCTGGAGCGGGGGGGGCAACGCGGGCTTCGACCTGGAGGGGTGCGTGGGGGGCCTTGAGATATCAACCCTCGTATTCATGATGTACAGGGTCTTGGGCGACAGGCTGGAGCCCATGCCAATACAGGTCGTAGACACCGGCTACGGCATCGAGAGGTGGACCTGGCTGAGCCAGGGGACGCCCAGCGCGTTCCACGCCGCATATGGCCCCATCCTGAAAAAGGCATTGGGCTGGGCGGGGCTGGAACCGGACGAGAGGCTGCTGTCCGAGGCGGCCAAGTACTCGTGCATATTAGATCCGGACGACCTCAACGGGAAGAGGGCGAAGACGGCCAAACTCCTAGGAGTGGAGAAGAGGGAGCTCCAGGAGGCCCTCGCTCCTGTTGAGGGCGTGTATGCTGCGCTCGACCACACCAAGGCCCTGGTCTTCATACTCAGCGAGGGTGTCGTCCCCAGCAACGTAAAGGAGGGCTACCTTGCCAGGATGCTCTTCCGCAGGGGTTACAGGCTCCTCAGAAGGGCGGGCATAGAGGAGAGGCTGCCAGACCTGGTAGACGCCCAGATAGGCTTCTGGGGGAAGGACTTCCCCCAGCTCGGTAAGATGAGGGACGAGATCCTAGAGATGGTCTCCGTCGAGGGGGAGAAGTACAGGGAGACCCTGGGCAGGGGCGGAGACATGGTAAGGCGGTACGTCCAAAGGCACAAGGGGGTGCCCGTGGAGCAGCTCGTTGATTTCTACGACTCCCACGGCCTCACCCCCGAGGACGTCAGCGAGGCAGCGGCGGAGACGGGCATCGATGTAAAGGTTCCCGGAGACTTCTACACCCTGGTCGCCCAGAAGCACATCGGGGAGGAGTCCAAGAAAGGGTCCTTGGAGGCCTCAGACCTCGCGAAGAAGGTCGAGGGGCTTGAGAAGACGAGGAGGCTCTTCTACGAGGACCCATACCTCAGGGAGTTCGATGCCAGGGTCGTCGACGTCATCGATGGCAGGTACGTCGCCCTAGACCAGACTGCCTTCTACGCCGAGAGTGGTGGGCAGATATCCGACAGGGGCGTCCTCAGGAAGGGCTCAAAGAACATTGAGGTGCTGGACGTCCAGTCTGTGGAGGGGGTCATACTCCACGAGGTCAGGGGCCCCGAGGTCGGGAAAGGGGACAGAGTCAGGGGCTTCGTAGACTGGGAAAGGAGGATCGCCCTGATGAGGAGCCACACCGCAACCCACATCATCCTGGGCGCGGCCAGGAGGGTGCTGGGGGAGCACGCCTGGCAGGCGGGCGCGAGCAAGGGCGTAGAGAGGAGCCGCCTGGACATCAGCCACTACAGCAGGGTCACCAGGGGACAGGTGGAGGAGATTGAGCGCCTCGCCAACAGGGTGGTGACGGAGGGGAGGCCCGTAACTTGCAGGTGGATGCAGAGGGACAGGGCAGAGGAGAAGTACGGCTTCAGGCTCTACCAGGGGGGAGCCGTCCCAGGGAAGGAGATAAGGGTCGTTGACATGGGAGACTGGGACGTGGAGGCCTGCGGGGGGACCCACCTCTCCAACACCTCCGAGGCTGGGCTCATCAAGATAGTGGGGACCGAGAGGGTTCAGGACGGAGTCGAGCGCATCGTCTTCTCTGTTGGCCCCTACGCCTTAGAGGAGGTCCAGAGGAGGGAGGCCATCCTCGCGGAGACAGCAGAGCTCCTGGGAGCCCCCCTGGAGAAGGTGAGGGAATCCGTCGCGAGAAACATAGAGACGATAAAGGGGCTCAGGCACCAGCTAGAGAGCCTTGAGACGGCGATGTCGAGGCAGAAGGCGGAGGCGCTCCTGGCCGAAGCCGAAGACCTCGACGGCGTAAAGCTGGTCGTCTACTCCGACGGAGTCAACGCAGACTTCCTCATAGAGGTGGGGAACGCCATGGAGGAGTTGGACCAGAGCGTGGTGGCGGTAATGTTGTCGGAGACCCAGCTGCGCTCCGTCGTCAAGGCGGGGAAGGAGGCCACTTCCAGGGGGATCCACGCCGGGAAACTAGCCTCAGACCTTGCGGAGGTGATCGGGGGAGGGGGTGGAGGCGCACCCTACTTCGCCCAGGGTGGTGGGGGAGACCCAGAGAAGTTCAGGAACTCAGCCGACGCCATCAGGGAGGCCGTCAGGGCCCAGCTGGCCTGATCCCATGCGCAACGATTTTTACTCACAACCTTTATTGTCATAGCCACAAGACTTAGAAACCGGAGTTAGAGGATAGAAGGCATGGTCGACTGGAGGAAGATCGAGGATAAGTGGCAGAGGAGGTGGGCGGAGGCCCACGCCTTCGAGGCCGACCCCGACCCCGAGAGGCCCAAGTACTACCTGACGGTGGCTTACCCATACCCCAACTCTCCCCAGCACATAGGGCACGGGAGGACCTACACTCTTACGGATGTCCACGCCCGCTACAGGCGGATGCAAGGGTACAACGTACTGCTCCCCATGGCCTTCCACTTCACGGGGACCCCGCTCTTCGCTATGGTGGAGAGGCTGAGGAACAAGGACCCAGAGCTCCTCGACACCTTCCTGAACCTCTACAACGTCCCGGCGGAGGACCTGCCCAGGCTGGAGACTCCCATAGGAATGGCCCGATACTTCGCAGAGGAGATAAAGAACGGGATGCGGCGCATCGGTTACAGCATCGACTGGCGCAGGGAGTTCACAACCGTAGACCCCTACTACCACAAGTTCATAGAGTGGCAGTTCGAGAAGCTCAGGCAGAG
>CAYGAH010000021.1:0-2560 GCA_964347685.1 uncultured Candidatus Bathyarchaeia archaeon
TTGGTGCGACCGCCGGGATTCGAACCCGGGCCGTTGGCTTGGAAGGCCAAAATCCTGACCCCTAGACCACGGTCGCCGACCTACAGAATTCTCGGCGGGGGTTAAAATCTTTAGTCCTCCACGGGGACTATTATCTCAGTCTTCCAGTGCTCCTGGGCGTCCTCGTCTATGAATGAGCCATATGATAGCCCCATCTGCTCGGGGGGGTATACGGCCTCGATGCTGCATACGCCCCCCGAGGGCCTCAGCTCCCTCTCTTCGATGTGCTTCAACAGGGTTTCGTAGTAATAGTCTATGGTCTTCTCCGTCCCAGAGTAGACGACGAACCCGACCTTCATCGATGGGAGCATCTTAGTCTTAACCCCCTCAACCTTCCTCTCCACTGGGATCATGACCTCCCTTCGGCAGCTGGGAGAGCCCCTCGGGTCGAGGAATACAATCATTGTCGGCTCCCTCGGCCTTGCACCCTTCCTCCTAAGTTCCGCGTTGAGTTCCGCGAGGGCGACTGCTTCGCTTTCGTCCTGTTCCAGCGTCTTGTAGGCTACGAGCTCAGGCTGGGTGGTGCGGACTCCCATGTGGTGTATCATGGGGTCCGATCAAGGCCCGGGACTATTAACCGTTTCCGGGCCGGCCCCTAGTAGAGCCTTATGGGCTTCTCGAGCCTGCTCAGGAGGACTATCGAGCTTAGGGGTTGCTCGTCTATGATCCCGTAGCCCGATTCCTCAGAGAGAACCTCCGCGAAGGACCTTATCTCGCTGTGCCATGCCATCCCCCCGTATGGGAACCTCTGCCGGGCGTATCCGACGGACATTGCAGCCTTCGGCTCAAGGTATGTGGCGTTTGACTTCTCTGCTAGGCGGGCGTAGCCTCTTGGATCATTCATGTTTAGCCCAGGGACCAGGGTGTGCCTTAGGACCGTCGGGCATCTGAAGCTTTCCATAAGCTCAAGCGTTTCCATCAGCATCCCCCACGCGCTGGGGATGAGGGGCCTGCAAGTCCTCAGGTAGGTCTCCTCGTCGGGGGCGCATACGCTCACGTATAGCTGGGTCGGCTCCGTCCCGAGGCGGGACAGGGACTCAGGCATGGTCCCGTTTGTCACGATGAACACGGACCTGAACCCGTGGTCGTAGTATGCCTGCACCAGTTCCCCTAGGCGTGCGTATAAAGTGGGCTCTCCCTCCAGGCTTATGGCTGCGTGTACCGGCTCCATGGCCTCCTCCAGTATCTTCTCGGTGACTTTTGGGTTCCCGCCGAATCCTGAGAGGGCCCTCCTGTGGGCCGCGAGGCTGGCCTCTACTATGGCTTCGGGCTCGTCCCCAGATTCGATCTGAGCAGTCTGCTCCCATCCTACCCCCAGGTCGTCGGGGGTCGCCCTCCAGCAGAAGAGGCAGCTCTGGGTGCATCTCCCTAGGCTTGGGGTCATCTGGAGGCACCTATGGCAGGGGACCCCGTAGAACCTCTGCTTGTAACAGTGCTCGGCCCCGCCCGTGTGGAGGCTGCGGCTCACCCAGTGGCAGGTCTTCACTGCGCTGTGGGACCCCGCGAAGTGGTAGCCCTGCCTCCTGTAAACCTTTCTAAGCTCCTCCGGAGCGCTCACCCTGACCACTCAGTATCCGTAGAGCTCAGAGAACTTTGAGTCCAGGTAGCTGAGGAAGGGCTCAACGTCTATGGGCTCCCCAGTTATCTCCTTTATGAGGTCTGCTGGGTCGTAAAGGTTCCCGTACCTGTGGACGTGCTCGGCTAGCCACCCCTTCACCTCCGAGAAGCTTCCCTCTGCTATCCTGCCCCTCCACTCGGGGAGGTCCCCCTCCATCTTCCTCAGGATCTGGCCCCCGTATATGTTTCCTAGGGCGTAGCTTGGGAAGTATCCGAAGAGGCCGCTCGCCCAGTGGGTGTCCTGCATCACCCCCTCCGAGTCGTCCTCGACCTCCACGCCCAGGTACTCCCTGTACTTCTCGTTCCAGGCCTGGGGGAGCTCGTCCACGTTGAGCTTGCCGGCGAACAGGTCCCTCTCCATCTCGGACCGGATGAGTATGTGGAGGCCGTAGGTTACCTCGTCGGCCTCGATCCTGATCTTTGAGGGCTCGACCCTGTTGACGGCGTGTACGAACTGGTCGAGGCCCACGTCTGATAGGGTCCCTCCCGTTATCTCCTTGAGCCTTGGGAGGAAGAAGACCCAGAAGTCCCTGCTCCTCCCCACCATGTTCTCAACGAACCTAGACTGGGACTCGTGGAATCCCGAGCTGCAGCCTGAGCCCACGGGCTGGTACATCCACTCCCTTGGTAGGTCCTGCTCGTAGAGGGCGTGGCCCCCCTCGTGAAGGACGCTGAATATGCTTGATGCGAACTTATTCTCGTGGTAGTGGGTGGTTATGCGGACGTCGTCGTAGTATCCCGTTGTGAAGGGATGCTCAGTCTCGTCGATCCTCCCCCCCGCCTCCCTAGACCTCACGTCGTATCCTATGAACTCCGCGAGGGCATCCGCTACTTTCCTCTGGGCATCCAGGGGGACCCTCCTTCTCAGGAACCCCGTCTCGGGCTGCCTCGGCGCTTCCCTGCA
>CAYGAH010000022.1:0-3683 GCA_964347685.1 uncultured Candidatus Bathyarchaeia archaeon
GAGGGACCAGGACCACTACAGGACCATAATATACAGCGACCCCAAGATACCAGACAGGACCGCGGCCATCCTCGGGGAGGGGCCCGACCCCCTGCCGGAGATGCTCACGGCGGCGAGGGCCCTCGAGGGGGCTGGGGCGGACTTCATAATCATCCCGTGCAACACCGCCCACTACTTCATAGAAGAGCTGAGGAAGGGGCTGGGGGTCCCCGTCCTGAACATGATAGAGCTGACCGCCGAGAGGATCGCGAGGGACCACCCAGGGGTGAGGAGGGCCGGGCTCCTAGCCTCCACGGGGACAGTCAAGAGCGGCATATACGAGAGGGCCTTCGGGGAGAAGGAAATAGGGGTCCTGGCGCCCCCTGAGGGGCTGCAGGAGAGGGTCATGGAGGCGATATACGACTACATCAAGGCGGGAGACGTCGTGGAGGGAGGGAGGATTCTCCACGATGCTGGCCGAAGGCTGGAGGGTATAGGGGCGGACGCGGTTATATGCGGATGCACAGAGGTGTCCCTCGTGCTGAAGGACGGAGACCTGGACGTCCCCGTTGTGGACCCAATGCAGGTGCTCGCGGAGGCGGCAGTCGAAGCAGCCTCGGGGAAGACGCGGATCTAGAATACGGGCGGTTGACGGTGCCGGGAGCCAGGCTAGTCTTAGGCGGCATCCCTTACGAGAGGGCAAGCCTTTCCCACGGGGACGATAGGGGGGGAACCCGTGAGGTCGATTTCGTCTACCCAGTCGGCCTCAGGTGGGGATGCACCAGGTGCGGGGCATGCTGCATGGACGCTCCCGGCAGGGAGAGGCGCATACTCCTGCTCCAAGGGGACCTTGAGAGGCTAAGGGAGGCGGCGGGGGAGCCAGAAGCCTACAGCGTCCCCATAGGCGGTGGGGGCCCCTTCGTAGCTGAGATGAGGAAGGCCGGGGGGCGGTGCTTCTTCCTAGGCGAGTCCGGGTGCAGGGTTTACCCCGAAAGGCCCCTCCTCTGCAGGATGTACCCCCTCTGGGTCGAGAGGGAAGGCGACCTTCTCATAGTCAGGATCGATGAGGACTGTCCCGGCCTGGGCTCCGGGGAAGAGCTCGACGAGGACCTGTTCAGGAGGGCCCTGGGGCTCGCCGTCTCAGAGAGGGGAGACGTCTAGGTAGCGGCAGCGTCCCTTTTTATACCCGGTCGCCCCGATCCCCGGTCATGGCTCAGCCGACGCTCAGGGAGATGGGGCAGGGAGACTTGAGCCTCTTCCTGCGCCTAGCAGAGGTCGTGGGATGGGGCCTCACCGAGGCAGACTTCGAGAGGATGATGAGCTACGAGCCTAGGGGCTGCTTCGTCGCGAGCCTGGGAGGAGAGAGCGTAGGCATGGTCGCAACTTTCCTCTACGGCGACGTGGGCTGGATGGGGAACCTCATCGTCCTCCCAGAGCACAGGGGGAGGGGCATAGGGGCAGCCCTGATGGGGAGGGGAATCCGCCGCCTGACCGATGAGGTGGCCGCCTCAATCAGGCTCGACTCAGTGCCCAGGGCTATCCCCCTGTACAGGCGCCTCGGCTTCAGGGAGGAGTACCCTTCGCTTAGGTTCATCGGGAGGGCCGAGAGCCATCCCTACACGGGAGTTGAGGCGATGGAGGATCTGGAGCTCCCGGAGGTCCTTGACCTGGACGGGAGGTTCTTCGGGGCAGACAGGGGGAGGATGCTCAGGAGGGTGCGCGCAGACCACCCGGACATGTGCTTCACTGCCAGGGAGGGCGGGAGGCTTCTGGGGTACATCATGGCGAAGGAGGGGGCCTCCAACGTCAAGATTGGGCCATGGATATGCGAGCCGGGGCGACCCGAGAGGGCTGAGGCCCTTCTCCACGCCATCATGGGCGCCAGGGCAGGGGAAGAGCTCTGGGTGGGTGTGCCGGGGGGCAACGGGGCATCCGTGGGAATCCTGGAGAGGAACGGATTCTGGTCAATCCCCCCCAGCCTCCGCATGTGCTACGGTAGGTGCGACGGAGGGGAGGACGTTAGGGGGGTCTTCGGCCTGGGCGGGCCCGAGAAGGGATGAGGGCTATTCGTAGGTCCTTTGAATTTTGACCTTGTCTCCTACCCTTATTTGGGGCTCATCCAGGCTCTCAGCCCTTACCACGAAGTTCATGTGGTTCGGCATGTGGGTGAGGTCGTAGCCCGCAAGCCTCCCAAGGGGCCTTTCCTGTATCGAGACCTCGTCGCCGACCACGGCGAGCCCTCCCCTCTCCACCTCGAAGAAAGCCAGGGCCCTCACCCTGTCGGCCCCACCCCCGGGTGCAGCATCCTCGTCCGTGATCATCAGCTCGTGGACCTCTCCCCTCCTCAGGGCCCTGCTCTTGGCCTCTATGAGCTTCAGGCCCCGTCTCTCGAAGGCTATGTGGAGGAGGGCTACGACCTCGCCCGTGACGGGCCTCCGGTCCCCGTAGACTCCCGGGGTTATCAGGTTGGGGTCGTAGGGCGTCTCGGTCATCTTCATCTATTCCTTTACCCAGATCCCCTCGCGGAGCTCTGGCTCCTCGGAGTCGGCGTCCATGTAGTAGTGGGTGGACTCTCCCCTCGTTGAGGCGCTCATGGTGTTCCCCTCCCTGTCGAAGGCCAGGCAGTTCATCCCCCCCTTCTCTTTGAGCTCGTTTATGTCCTTCATCGCCCTGAAGCAGGCCTCCCTTAAGGTCATCCCGTTCTCCAGGTAGCTTATTATTGTGCGGGCGGTGCTCAGCCTTATGGCTAGCTCGCCTCGCCCCGTGCATGCGGCCGCGCCGAACCTGTTGTCGCAGTAGTTGCCTGCCCCTATGATTGGGGAGTCTCCGAGGCGGCCCGGGAACTTGAAAGAGGTCCCGCTTGTTGAGACGCCGACGCACATGTCTCCCCCGGCGTCCATCGCCATTACGTTCACGGTGCCGTGGCTTCCGCCCGATAGCTTGTCGTACCACTCCCTCAGGTTGAAGTCCTCCATGTACCTCAGCCACCATGGCCTCTCGGAGGTGTCTGGGAGCACCCCCATAGCCTTCTCTACGAACGCCTTGTAGATCTGCCTGCTCCTCTCAGTCTCTAGGCTCCCCCTCTCCATCCCCATCCTCTCAGCGAAGAACTCCGCCCCCTCCCCCACTAGGAGGACGTGGGGGGAGACCTCCATCACCTTCCTGGCGATGGATATGGGGTGGAGGAACCCCTTGACTGCGCCTACGGCCCCCGTCCTCAGAGTCCTCCCGTCCATGATCGAGGCGTCGAGCTCCTGGACCCCCAGAAGGTTGGGTATCCCCCCCATGCCTACGCTGTTGTCCTCTGGGTTAGACTCCACGAGGCGGACGGCGGCCTCGACGGCGTCCATCGCCGAGCCCCCCTCCCCGAGGACCTCGGCGCCGGCTTGGAGCATGTCCCTGGAGTTGCGGGTCCCTATGATGAAGGGTTTTACCATGGTCGATCACCAACGGTTGAGCCTACCTTGTATAAAAGAGTCCACCCCAACGACCGAAGGAGACTTGGTAATCTTGGTTCATCTACCGTATATTCGACACCGAGCACCTACAGGGAGAGGCTTCACTTTATCCCATGGTTTTCCAGGACCCCTCCATGCCTGATTGGGTCCCTCTCCCTGATGTTCCTCTTCCAGATGCTCCCCTGGGCGCCCATTCGTCTTCTCGACGACGACCCAGGGCGCGGCCTGCGGTCCGATCAAGAGCCT
>CAYGAH010000023.1:0-4392 GCA_964347685.1 uncultured Candidatus Bathyarchaeia archaeon
ATCCACTCTATGTCGTTGGAGACCTCTGTGGGCCTCCACACCATCTCCTTCTCCGTTAGGCCCTCCACGGTCCTCCCCAGGCTCTCGTAGATGTACTCGGCGTACTCCTTCAGTATGGATGCCTTCTCTGACATCGGAACCTCCTAGGGAGTGGTGGGAGGGGACTAATTTATATTATTGCCAAAAATAGCAGTTTTTTATCCAATTTATTCTAATTTTTGTCCCGTCTGGCGGGGTGAAGCCTTAGAAAGGGATAAGAGCCCCCCTCGCGAAGGCTCTTCTTGGTGGTCTATGAGCGAGGAAGAGATCCTTGAAATCATAGACAGGGTGAGCAGGAGCATCGTGAACATAAACACCCTCAGGGTGCTGCAGGACTACTTCTACAGGAGGGTCCCCCAAAGGGGGGTGGGGAGCGGATTCATCGTGGAGGCGGACGGGCACATAGTCACTAACGCCCACGTAGTGAGCGAGGCAGAGAGGATAGGGGTCGCCCTATACGACGGCACCCTGATAGAGGGTTCCCTTGTGGGCTCCTGCAGGAGGCTGGACGTCTCACTGGTGAAGGTGGACCACGGGGAGCTCCCCGCAGTGGAGATGGGGGACTCTGACGGGCTCAGGGTGGGGCAGAGGGTCTACGCCTTAGGCAACCCCTTCGGGCTGGAGGGGGGGCCCACCGTGACCTCGGGGGTGGTGAGCGCCCTGAATAGGACGATCCAGGACAGGAGGGTCTCCCTTCAGAACCTGGTACAGACCGACGCTGCCATCAACCCCGGGAACAGCGGGGGGCCCCTGGTGGACACCTCCGGGAGGGCTGTGGCTATGAACACGGCCATCATCCCATACGCCCAGGGCATCGGCTTCGCGATCCCCATAAACACCGTGAAGGAGTGCGTTGAGCAGATAAAGACCCACGGAAGGTTCACCGCCCCCTGGATAGGGGTCCAGGGAGTCACTGTGAACCCCAGGGTAGCATCATACTACGGCCTCGCGGTGGACAGGGGGGTCCTCGTGACCAACGTTGTTGAGGACAGCCCAGCCTCCAAGGCCGGTCTAAGGTCCGGGGATGTCATCGTGGAGTTCGGCGGTGAGGGCGTGGCTACCGTGGAGGGACTGAGGGGGATTGTCGAGGGGCGCAGGGTAGGGGAGGCGGTGGAGGCCCAGGTGGTCAGGGGGAGGGGCAGGGGGTACGTCAGCCTAAGGATAGAGGGGGCCGCCTAGCCCCCTAAGCGGCGTGAGCGGTGGGCACCAATAAGGGGTCTTGGCCGCGATCCCGCCCCCGGTGATTAGGAATTTCCTCTCTGGGCTTGAGAGCACATTTCCGTGAGGGATCGTCCCGGGAGATCGTCGTTTCCAGGTCCCATTCGTCGAAAGGGACTTTTCGGTCCTTCCGTGAGACTCCCCATCGGACTTCTTTGTTAGGTCGTGGGTAACATCTTGGCGGCTTTCGGTGCCTGTCTTCTGTCGGCTAATCTCGTTGAAATTTGAGTTCGGGTTGGTTCCTCGGGTAAACATCGGTGGTAGGGTCCAAGACTGTTAATTCGATCAATGAACAGATTTAATCGGCGGAACCCAAGTCGTTCATTTAGATGTCTAATTTTAAATGGGACATTTTTTGGGTCAAGAGTTCTGATTATTTTAAAATTTCGATAAATAAGTAAAGGTTATAAAAGGCGCAGCCCCCCCAACATCGGGGTGCCCCTCGGAGGGGATGAAGCTTACGGCTTTCCCGGGTGCTCTGCCACTTATCAGGTCGCCCGGCATCCTCTTTTTATCCGGCAAGACGAGGGGCAACCCATCCTTAAACCTGAGGCCCACGATCAAATGCCTAGAAGATAATCGGCAACACGTCATTTTTGATGCTCCAATGGTTGTGGTGGTTGCCCCATTTTTTAGGCAACTTTTTCTCTAGTTCAAATTAACGTATATCGGCCGGTTGCTTCCCAGTCATTTAATTGGGGAAAGGATTGGAAAGCGTGTTATGGGGTTGATTCCCCCACCTCTACGCCCCTCCTGCTCAGCCCTGAGAGGACGCCTCTGGCCAGGTCTTCATCCATGCCGAGCCTCTCGGGTGGAACCACACCCTTCTCTTTGATCTCCCCCCGGGCCAGCATCCCAGCCACCACAGAGGCCGTGTACCCAGTAGTCCTCGCCATCGCCGAGGTCCCCGTCCCCCTGTCGAACCTATCCAGTAGCCTGAACCTCAGGCCCCCGGACCCGCCCCAAACGTCGATCCGCATCGCGAGGAGGTCCCCCACGTCAGGCATCCTCAGGCTCCTCTCAAGGACCCTGGCGGTAACCAGCCTGGGGGGCACCCTCAGCCCCTCCACCTCAACGTGCTCCTCGCCGAAGAAGCCCAGTTCCCTAAGCAGCCTGACCTTCTCCACATGGCCGGGGTACCTCAGGGTCTTCTCCCACATGCCCAAAGCCCCTGGGAAGGACCTGAGCAGGGATCTGAGCCCGTCCGTGTAGAAAGCCTCGAGGCGGCCCACGCCGGGGAAGTCCACATCCTCCAGCCCGCTGAGGGCGGGGACCTCCACCACCCTGCCCCCCTCCAAGATCCTGACGGGCCTTACGTACTCGTCGATGAGCCCTTCGGCGGACCAGGTCACCGTGTAGCCCAGAGGGGGGACTGGTTCCTCCGGGATGCCCCCCACCATTATGTGGGCCTCCCTAAGCCCCCCAAGCCTTGAGGCCCCGTACCCGACAAGGAGGTTCGACAGCCCCGGGGCGACCCCGCAGTCGGGGACGATGGTGACCCCGGCCTCCCTAGCGTCCTCGTCCAGCCCCATCGGGTCCTCCGGCGTGAATGAGACGTCGACGCCCCCCACCCCAGCCTCTATCATGGCCTCAAGGGCCCTGAACCCGTAGTCCCCGGGCAGGGCCCCAAGGGCCAGGTCGAAGCCCCCGAGCGCCCCCACGAGGCCCCTGAAGTCGACCGTGTCAATTTTCGCCCAGCTTGCCCCCTCCACCATGGACGCCGCGGCCTCGGCCCTCTCCCCGCTCCTGTCCGCGAAGACTAACTCCGCCCCTTCAACGGAACCAGCGAAGTCGCGGCCCATCACCGAGCCTATCTTGCCGCAACCCAGGACGACGACCCTCAAAATCGGTCACCCCTAAACCTTAGACAGGCTAGCCCTTTTTCACAGTTTCTACCGAAGACGAGGTGAAAAAGGGGCAAAGGGACCCAAGATAGCGCCGGGGAGGGTGGCCGAATCTGCGCCGCGATGGGGGTCAGATTATGAAGCCCTCCCTCTCGACTTCCCTGTGCCTCACGCCTATGTCGGCGACCCTGAACCTCCTGCCCCCGAATAGCTCCGCCTCCCCCTCCCCTGCGTACAGGGCTGCGGCTATCCTTCCCAGGGCGTCGCACTTCATTATCCCGCTTCCGCTCGCAGCACCCACGTAGATCATTCCCGGGGCCGGCTCCACGACGGGGATGCCGTCGAAGCTGTTTATTGCGTACTGGCCGGCCCACATGTTCACGGGGCGGACGTCCCCGAAGCAGGGGAAGTACTTGACCAGGATGTGGTAGAGGTTGTTCGTGTAGTACTCCTCCTCCGGCTGGGGGTCGTCCTCGAGGCCGAAGCTCCTCCCCAGGTCGTCGGCGCAGCCCACCCAGACGCTCCCCTCCGAGACCTCCCCCTTGAGGTAGACCCCCGCCCTAGGGAGCACGGTCAGGGGCAGGGCCCCCTCGTCGTTGAGGCCCTTGGTCTCCATGAGGCCTCCGAGCCTTGGGTCCTTGAACACAAATATCTGCCTCTTCTTGGGCCTCATCAGGGGGTCGAAGCCTATCGGCTCCAGCAGCCTCCCCGCCCATGCCCCCGTGGCCACCACTGTCGTCCCAGCTGTGATCTCCCCCCTGCTTGTCTCTGCGCCTGCGACCCTCTTCTCCTGCCAGACGAATGGCTCCCCAGGGATGCCCAGCTCCTCCTCGGGCTTGAGGATGAGCCTCCTCGCCTCGGTTCCGTACATGACCTCACCCCCCAGATTGATGAACTCCCTCTCGTAGCAGCGGACGAGGGCGTCCGCGTCCACGCTCCCGCACTTCAGCCCCTGCACCCCCACGTCCACCGGCTCAAGCCCCAGTATCTCGGCCTCCTCGTCCCCCTCGAAGTCTGTGACGAGGCCGGGGACCATCCCCTTCAGGTCCTCCTTTCCGAAGGACCTCAGCTCCACCCCACGGCGGGACATAGCCTCAAGGACGCCCCTCAGCCTCCCGTGCTGCTCCTCGCTGAAGAGCCAGAGGTAGCCTATGCGGCTCAGGCCCAGGTCGTAGCCGAGCCCCTGGAGGTGGGAGAAGGCGTCTATTGTGGAGTCTGCCAGTAGGTAGTTCGTCTCCGAGGTGAAGACGTTCCTGAAGGCCCCCTCGCTCTTCGCGCTGTTCCCCTGCCC
>CAYGAH010000024.1:0-21596 GCA_964347685.1 uncultured Candidatus Bathyarchaeia archaeon
TGCTGCTGAGGCCCGGCGGGGTAGAGCCCATCGTGCTGGAGGAGAGGACCAGGGAGAGCCTCTTCGAGGGGGACACGGTGCACCTCGAGGCGGTGGACGGCGCAGGGAACATGATCTCCGCGACCCCGAGCGGGGCCTGGATAAGGACGAGCCCCCTCGTTCCGGGGCTTGGCTTCTGCATGGGGACGAGGGCCCAGATGCTCCACCTCGACCCGGGCCACATCGAGAGGCTCGAGCCTGGGAAGAAGCCGAGCACCACGCTGACACCAAGCCTCGTCATGAGGGGCGGTGAGCCCTACATGGTCTTCGGGACGCCGGGGGGAGACCAGCAGGACCAGTGGACCCTCCAGTTCTTCCTAAACCACGTCGACTTCGGGATGAACGTCCAGCTGGCCCTCGACCAGCCCACAGTCCACAGCGTCCACTGGCCCGGGAGCTTCTGGCCCCACCCCGTCAGGCCTGGGGTCGTCCACATGGAGCCCAGGATACCCTCCGGGGTCGTCGAGGGCCTCAGGAGGAGGGGGCACAGGGTCGTCACGAGTCCCCCCTGGAGCCACGGGAGGTGCCTCGCCATAAGGTACGACCCTGAAACCGGGGTCATGTTCGGAGGGGCCTCCCCCAGGACGGGAGATTCATACGCCATAGGATGGTAGGCTAACCCCCGACGAGGGAGGCAATCCCCTCGGCCTCCTCCCTCACCCTCCTCCTCATCCTCCTGCAGTTGTAAAGAAGGACCCCACCCAGCACTTCCTTCCTGCTCAAAGCCCTCTCCACAGCGTCGATCAGACCCCCGGGCAGGTCCGCGGGGTCGCACACGTATTCTCCGGCGCCGGCCTGCTCCATGAAACCCACGATCTTCGAGTCGTAGCCGACGCTGACCGCAGGGACCCCCTGGCAAGCTGCGAATATGAGGGAGTGGAGCCTTAGGCCAAGGACGACTTCCATGCACCCGAGCACGGCCATGGCCTCGTCGGGGGAAAGCTCGGCCCCGACGACCTTCGGGCCCCCCTCCCCTATCAGACGAATAATCCTGGCGATCTCTGCCCTGTCGTCGTCGGGAGGGACCCTGTGCATGGGTAGGAACACGACCTCGAATCCCTCCCTCGAGAGGCGGTCTGCAGCCCAGGCCAACTCCGCCCTCATCCCAGGTATCCTCTTGGGCGCGACCCTGTCGTGGTAGTGTATCCTGTAGTCCTTCGACAGGGCCCTTGGGCAGATCGCCGCCATAGGCCTTTCCAGGTCCACGCCGACTCCGGACAGCAAAGCCAGGGCTCTTTCCCTCGGCGCAGGCTCTAAGAACAGAGCCGAGTCTCCGGTGACCTTCACGGGCTCACTAAGGAGCCCCTCGAGGACCCTGCCTGAGGGGTGGTCCCTCACGGATATCCTGGCAGCCCCCCTCAGGAGCAGGCGGGTGAAGGTCCTCCCCCTGAGGGAGGTTATTGACTTCGCACCTACCCCGAACAGGACCAGACCCTTCCTGAGGAGGCGGGGGAGGCCCATGAGGAGGCCCCTTGAGACGTGGCCGTAGTCGTACAGCGGTGTCCCGCCGCTCAGTACGCAGAGGTCCGCCCTGCAGAAGGCTTCAAGATAGGCTCCCAAAGACCCCTTGAGCACCTCTAGGGGGCTGAAAAGCCTGGTGGCCTCGACTCCGCACACCCTTCTGGTGTACTCTGGGTCTGTGGAGAGAGCCAGTAGCTCTGCGCCGGGGATCGCCTCACGAATAAGGTCCCTGAGCCCCATCAATATGGCGTCGTCTCCAAGGTTCCTTGAGCCGAACCAGCCCCCGTATACCAGGAGCCTCAACGCCTCCCCTCCAAGAATCCCCTGTATACCTCTATGTGCCTGTCCACCACCCTCTCCACCTCGTAGACCTTCCCGACTAGCTCCCTTCCCCTCCTCCCCTTCTCCCTCCAGTCTTCTGATCGGAGCAGTTCCTCCAGGGCTGAGGCGTAGTCGTCTCCCCTGACGGGGTAGCCGTAGGCGCTGGTCAGGCCGTCCGGGTCCTCCCCGCTGATTATGGGGGTCTCGTGGGCAAGGGCCTCGAGGAAGGAGACGGGGAGGGCCTCCCGGACGCTGGTGTTCAAGAGGGCCCAGCTCCCCTCCAGGATCCTCGACTTCTCCTCCTCTGAGACGAACCCAGCCAGCCTGAGGTTGGGCACCCCGCCGTACACCCTCCTCAGCCTCGAGTCGGTTGCCCTGTCGCGGGACTTCCCCATCGCTATGAACTCGACGTCGGGGAACCTCTTGGCCAGCTCGAAGAAGACCTCGACCCTCTTCTGGGGGTCCCAGCGGGCTAGGAAGCAGACCATCGGCTCAGGGGCCTTCCTCATTCCGCGCTGAGGGACCTCTACCGGGTTGGGGAGGAACCCTGGGGAGGACCTGAGCCTGAAGAGCCTCCTAGCCCTGTCGATCAGGAATTGGGCCTGGGCGTAGAGGCCGTCTGCCCTGTGGCAGGCGCTGGAGAGGATGAGGGCCTCTGCGGAGCACCTGGCCCTGAAGGCGGGGGTGAGCCTGTACCTGCCTTCGACCAGGGATATCCTGCGCCACTCCCCCAGGTCGTATGGGTCCTGGAATGTGATGATGTGGAACCTGTCCCGCATGGCGGTAATGGCGGCGAGGGTGTTGTAGCTCACAGCCTCGCTGTGGTAGATCTCTGCGTCGGCTCTCCTGTAAAGCCCCATGGAGCCGAGTCTTGAGAGGAAGGCCCCGAGGGGGCGTGGCCCCTCCCAGCGGCTGGGGAACCCGTAGACGGTGACGCCGTCGAGTTCCTCGACGGCCCCCTGGCCCGGTCTACGGGGGGTGACCACGGAGACCTCGTGGCCCCTCCTCGCCATCTCCCTGCCTAGGGTGCGGGTCACGAAGCCGAAGCCCCCGTGGTAGCCCCATGAGAAGAACTCGGGGGACACGAAGCATATCCTCATCACGGCTCGGATCGGGTATTGTAAAACCTTTAAAATTTAATAAAGCTTTTATCCTGTTACCTTCATTTACAGGACTCGGAGACAACCCTTCTAGGGCTTGGAGCCCCACGCGCCTGGGGGAGGGCCCCGTGGAGCCCGAAGCGAGCATAGTGGTGCCAGTACACAACGAGGCGCCCCTACTCAGGGCAAACACAGAGGAGATTATCCGATACCTTGGGGGCTGCTTGAAGAGCTACGAGATACTCCTATGCGAGAACGGCAGCCTCGACGAGACCCTGGACATCGCTAGGTCCCTGGCCGAGGAGAACGAGAGCGTCGATTACATCACCCTCCCTGAGCCCTGCCTCGCAGAGGCATTGAAAAGGGGGTTCTCCCGTGCCCGCAGCGACAAGGTCGTCTACTACCCCATCGATCTGTCTGTGGAGCTTTCCTTCATCCCCGAGAGCGTCAGGCTCCTAGAAGAGTTCGACGTTGTGGTGGGATCAAAAAGGCTCTGGGCCGGCTCGGACCTAAGGCCCCTGGCCAGGAGGCTGCCCAGCAGGGCCTACCACTGGCTGGTCCGCCGCCTGTACGGGACCCGCCTCACAGACACAACATGCGTCAAGGCCTACAGGAGGGGTAGGGTCCTGAGCATAGTGGATAGGGTCCCCGTCGAGAGCAGCGTCTTCGAGACGGAGCTCCTCGTTGAGGCCCAGAGGGAGGGGTTCAGGATAAAGGAGGTCCCTGTGAGGGCCCGGGAGCACCGAGTTAGCAGGCAGAGGCTCTACATCAAGATGACTGAGAAGCTAGAGGACCTCCTCTCAGCCAGGCTAGACCTCATAGCCCTCTCCGTGGGGATCCTCATGTTCGTCTGTGGGATGATCGTCGCCTCCTACCTTGTCGTTTATAAGGTCGCCCTTTCGAGCGGGGCGGGGTTCGTCAACCCCTACGCCTTCCTTCTCTCGATGCTTCTCATAATATCCGGATTCCAGATAACCACTTTCGGGCTCCTAGCCAACCTCATCCTACAGATGAGGAGGGAGATTGAACGGGTACGCGAAGAGCGTTAGAGAGCCCCCCTATTCTGGAAAGCTTATCAAGGGAGCTTGGTAATAGTGTTCTGATCCCAGGGGGTGTCGTGGTCGCTTGGACGTTTCTGGGCTCATGGACTCGCTCCCTCCTGAGCTGAGCCTCCTTTTCAGCGCGTTGGCCCTCGTCCTCACGTTCGTTGTTTATAAATCCCTCAGCAGGTTCCTGAGCCGCACAGGGGCCAGGCTGGAGCTAGAACCCCACGCCTTGAACGCGATCAGGCTGATCCTAAGGGTCGCGGCCATAGCCGTGGCCTTGAGCGTCTTGTTGGGCATCTGGAACCTCCCTGCGGAGTGGTTCATAGGGGGCTCCGCCCTCATAGGGGCAGCCATAGGCTTCGGCTCCTCCCAGACCATAAACAACGTAGTAGCGGGGTTCTACGTGCTGGTCACCCAGCCGTTCAAGGTGAAGGACTACGTTAAGATAGGCGACCTAGAGGGTCAGGTAGAGGAGATATCGATCAACTACACGAGCCTTTACACCCCGACGTTCAACCTGCTGAAGGTGCCGAACACCCAGGTTATGAACAGCAGGATACTGAACATGACCCACGAGGGCTTCATAAAGTACACATTCACGATAAACTTCGGGTACGACTACCCCAACGAGACCATAATGGAGAGGGTGATCCAGCCGGCGATAAGGGAGTTCCACGAGAGCGGGCTAGGGGAGGATTTCAGGGTCCCTGAGGCATACGTGGACAACGTGGACCGCCTGAGCAGGGGTTTCCTAATCCGTTTCTTCATACCCAAGGGGGAGGCCAGGAGGCTCTACGCCCTCAAGCCAGAGTTCATGAAGATGATCGCCGACAATTACGATGAACTCAAGATGGGCTGAGCCCTCAGACGAGTCCCAGGAGCCTCCAGTAGGGCATCCCCAGGAGCAGGACCAGCACTGCCGAGACAAGGCTGAGGACCATCCCGTAGGCTACTATCTGCCTCTGGGAGAAGTAGCCTGCCCCGTAGAAGACTATGTTGGGTATCGTGTTCACAGGGAGGATGACCGCTACGGGAGTGAGGAACGCCACTGGGAGGGCCACTGTCTCGACGGGGAGCCCCTGAAGCCGGGTCAGGGAGATCACGAGGGGCATCATCACTGTCGCGTACACCGTCGTCGAGGTGAACCCTATGTGCAGGTACATGGAGGCCAGGACGATGAGCGTTACGAAGAGGAGGGGGGTCAGGCTCTCTAGGTTGAGGAGGTCGAAGAAGGCCATGGCGACGGGGTTTAGGGCCTGCCAGCGGCCCACCGCCCTTGCGAGGAACATGCTCGCAGCGAAGAGGGCGATGGAGCCCCAGGGAACGCTCCCAGCGAAGCCCCCCAGCCTCATCACCCCGACCCTGGGGACGAAAAGGACAAGCGTCAGGGCGAGGCTGATCAGGCCCGCGTTGTATGGGTTGTACCCCTCCGTGATCCAGAGCGCCAAGGCCACGGAGAATAAGGCGGCGACGAGCACCTCGCCCTGGGTCAGGGGGCCGAGCCCCTCCCTGAGCTTCTTTATCCTCTCCAGGGACTCCGGGGACTCCTTCACCTCTGGGGGGAACATCCACAGGCATAGGGCCCATGATAGGCCCAGTAGGACTAGGCTCATAGGCAGGCCCATCCTGAGCCAGCCGAACCAGTCTAGGTCGACTCCCGTTGCCTGCCTTATGTAGTCGGCCGATATGGGGTTGGGGACCGTAGAGGTCAGGAAAGCCGTGGAGCAGACGTTGTTCGCCGCCATAGCCATCAGCATCAAGGCTGCCCCGTAACGGCTCCTCCCCTTTTCCACGTCGAAGGCCTCTACCAGCCCCAAGACTATGGGGATCAGGAGGAAGGCCTTCGCCGTCGTCGAGGGGGAGAGGGGCGCCACGGCGAGGTTCGCCACTGCGACGGCCAGGATTATCCTCCTTGGCCTGCCCCCCATTGAGGTGGCTATCCATAGGGCCACCCTCCTTCCCAGGCCAGAAACCCTCATCCCCTCGGCGAGTATGAAACCGGATATTATTATCCAGAGGCCGCTGCTCCCGTACGTGGAGAAGAGGGAGTCTATGAACTCCCCCAGGCTGAGTGAGGCCTGGAACAGGGAGAGGAGGGCTATGACCAGGACTGAGGACTCCAGGTGCCTGCCCGGGTAGAGGCTCCACAAGACGAGGGCGAAGAAGACGACCCCAAGGATCTGCCCCTGTATCTGGGAGGTAGCTGCCAGCCAGGCGAACACCACAACGGTGACGGCGAGCAATAAGAGCCTAAGATAGTCCTCCCTACCCATTCCACACGCACCGTTTACCTACTCCTATAGAAAGGCGATTTTCTTAAAGCATTCCGAATTGAGCTCCAATCATCGGCCTAGAAAAGTTTAATTCACAAGTACAATAAGAGTATGAAGCATTTTGGTGGTCAGATGAGCAAAGAGATATGGATAGTCAGAGACTACATCGCATGCTCGGGGTGCAGGCGTTGCGAGTTGGCCTGCAGCATGCACCACGAGGACTGGATGTGGCCAGAGGCATCAAGGATAAGGGTGTTCATGCCCTTCCCCGGAGTAGAGGTCCCCCACCTCTGCGCCCAGTGCGACGACTACCCCTGTGTGGAGAGCTGCCCCGTCGACGCGCTTTCGGTGGATGGGGACACGACCGCCGTCCTCGTAGACAGGGAGAAGTGCACAAGCTGCGGAAAGTGCATCGACGCCTGTCCGGGGAGGGTTCCCTTCCTCCACCCCGGGGACGACATGGCGACCATCTGCGACCTCTGCGAGGGAGACCCCGAGTGCGTAAAGGTTTGCCAGGAGGCGGGTTACAACGCGCTCCAGCTGGTCGAGGAGGAGATGGACATCCAGAGGAAGCTCTTCGCCATGGAGCCTGAAGTGGTCGCCAAGGACCTGGCTGTGAACCTCTTCGGGGAGAAGGGGGAGGAGGTGGTCTAGGTGCCTGGCGGGTACGCAGGTAAGTTCCTAGAAGTCGACCTGACCAGGGAGAAGGCCAAGGAGGTCACCTTCCCCGAGGAGGTGCTGGAGGCCTACTTCGGAGGCAGGGGCCTCGCAGCAAAGGTCCTATGGGACAGGATAGGTGACAGGTGGCCCAAGGTGGACCCCCTCGGGCCGGAGAATATATTCACGGCCTTCACAGGCCCCATGACCGCCATCTACCCGGGGGCCAGGATATGCTGCTCCGGTAAGAGCCCCGTGAGCAACGGGACCGTGGGCTCCACCGCCAGCACCGAGTTCGCATCGGAGCTCAAGACGGCCGGCTACGACGGCGTCATAGTCACTGGCAGGGCCAGCAGCCCCGTCTACATCCTCGTGACGGATGAGGGCGGGGAGATCAGGGACGCAGACCATCTCTGGGGCAAGATAGGCACCGAGACGATCAAGACACTCAACAGGGAGATCACCGAGGAGCTGACCAGGAGGAAGCCAAACGTGGGACTCTGGAAAGAGCCCGGCATGATCTACGTCGGACCTGCGGGAGAGAACATGGTCCGGAACGCCGCCGTGATGACGAAGCTCTGCCACGCCGCGGGCTACGGAGGGTACGGCTGCGTGATGGGGTCGAAGAACCTTAAGGCAATAGTGGCCAAGGGGAGGGGGAAGATCCCAGAGGTGGACGCACCCGAGGCCGTGAAGCTGATGTGGAGGAGGGTCCACGAGCACCTAATGGAGCCCCGGAGCATGCGGAGGTGGGGCACGGGCTACGCCGGCTGGCTCGTCGGCGCGGACACGAGCTCTGAGCCCATCCGAAACTGGCAGGAGGAGTGGCACGACGAGAGGGGCTACGGGGGACCCAGGTTCGAGAACAGGTTCTGGGTCAAGAAGAGGTGGGCCGACTTCAACTGCACAACGAACTGCATGAAGGTGAGCTGCATAAAGACGGGAAGGTGGAAGGGCGACATCACGGACATGCCCGACTACGAGCTTGAGGCATACTGCGGCACAAACCTGGGGATCTTCAGCCCCGAGGACAACATCCACATGAGCGCCATAATCGACGAGCTTGGCCACTCGGGGATCAACGGCCCCAACACCATGGGCTTCGCCGCAGAGCTCTACCAGAGGGGAATCCTCACGGAGGAGGACCTCGGATTCAAGCTCGAGTGGGGGGACGCTGAGGCCTTCACGAAGCTCGCATGGCTCATCGCCAAGAGGGAGGGGATAGGCGACGTCCTCGCTGAGGGGACCTACAGGGCCGCCCTGAAGCTGGGTGAGACGAAGGGGGTCGACCTGATGCCCTACGTCGTTCACGTCAAGGGAATCGAGATAGGGGCCCACGGGACCAGGAGCGACGCAGACTACACCCACGACATAAGCTACGCTGCCAACGTCCAGGGAGGGGACCACACGAGCGTCGCGGTGGACGGGTACTCCGAGCTCTCCTCCGCGGTGTTCACGGACTCCGCCGTCGTCTGCAATTTTTGCTTCTTCGGCGTCCCCCAGAGCCTCGTCTTCGACTTCGCAAAGGGGGTCACCGGCTTCCCAATAACCAGGGAGAGCTGGAGGACCACGACGGGGCCCAGGATAGTAACCCTACAGAGGGCCCTCCTGCTGCTCGGCGGTCCGGACGTCTTCTGGGAGCCCCTCGAGGACGACGAAAACCCCCCCAGGTTCTACGAGCCCCTGCCAAGCGGCCCCTACAAGGGGCAGACCACTGACAGGGAGCTCGTTGAGGAGAAGAGGGGCGCCTACTTCGAGACCCTGGGGTGGGACGAGAGGGGAATCCCCGGGAAGGAGGCCCTGAACGAGCTCGGCCTCGAAGACCTTGAGCCCTCCATGAGGAAGCTCAGGAAGTAGGCACCCTCCCTCCATATGTTTTATTTCGGACGCTCCATAGGTTGATCCGATGAAGGTGAAGGTCCGCGTCTTCGGGGACCTGGCCCCAGTCCTAGGCCGGAAACATACCGTGGAGCTGGGAGAAGACGCCACAGTGAACACCCTGGCCGGTCGAGTGGCAGAAAGGGCGGGCCTGAAGCGTCAGGGCTACCTGGGCGGGTACAGGGTCGGCGGCGGGGACCTCGCCATCCTGGTGAACGGGCGCAACATAGCCCTCCTCGACGGCCTGGAGACTGCCCTGCGGGACGGGGACGAGGTCGTCATCCTGCCTCCGACCGCTGGCGGCTGATTCGACCTGCACGCCCCTGCCATTCGAGAGTAAAAGGCTTATTCTGTGTCGCCCCTTCCTAATCCGGTGTGTCATCTTTGAAGGGATGGAACGGACGCCTTCTTAGGGTGGACCTGACCAAGGGCAAGGTCGTCCGCCAGGAATACCCGGAGGACCTCGCCAAAAGGTTCGTGGGGGGGAGGGGCTTCGCCGTGAAGCTCCTATGGGACGAGCTAAAGCCCGGGACAGACCCCCTGAGCCCCGGGAACATGCTCATCTTCGCTGCTGGGCCCCTCACAGGATTCGTCCTCCCCAACAGCGGGAAGATGGTCGTCGCCTCCAAGAGCCCTCTCACGGGAGGCTACGGCGACGGGAACCTGGGGACCATGGCCTCCCCCAACATGCGAAAGTCGGGCTTGGACGCGGTCGTAGTAACGGGAAAGGCGAAGAAGCCCAGCTACCTCTGGGTAGAGGACGAAAAGGCGGAGATAAGGGACGCCTCGGACCTCTGGGGCCTAGACTCCTTTGAGTCCGAGAAGAGGCTCAAGGAGGTCCACGGGAGGGAGTCAGGGGCCCTCCTCATAGGGCCCGCGGGGGAGAACCTGGCCAGGATAGCAACTGTCGTCTCCCAGGAGGGGAGGGCCGGGGGGAGGCCGGGCATGGGGGCGGTCATGGGCTCCAAGAACCTGAAGGCCCTGGTATTCCACGGCACAAAAGGGCTTCCCGCCGCAGACCCGGAGAAGCTCAGCAGCATCGGGAGGGAAGGATGCCAGGAGATACTGAAGAAGGACAACTACGGGTTCTGGAAGAGGCAGGGGACGATGGCGACGGTCGAGTGGTGCCAGAACGCAGGAACCCTCCCCACCCGGAACTTCAGTGAGGGGGTCTTCGACTTCGCGGAGGAGATAGACGGGAACACTATGGAGAAGCAGACGGTCAGGCAGAAGGGGTGCCCCAACTGCAACATGATCTGCGGCAACGTCATAGAGGACTCGGAGGGCATGGAGAGCGAGCTCGACTACGAGAACGTCGTCATGCTGGGGAGCAACATAGGCCTGGGAGACCTGAACGAGGTCGCCACCCTGAACAGGATGTGCGACGAGCTCGGCCTGGACACCATAGGAGCGGGCAACGTGATAGGCTTCGGGATGGAGGCGGCAGAGAAGAAGCTCCTAGACCTGGACGTCACATGGGGGGACTTCGATGGGGCCAAGGGGCTCCTGGAGGACATGGCCCATATGAGGGGCCAGGGAGCCCTCCTCGCCATGGGAACCAAGAGGGCCTCGGAGAAGCTGGGAGGCGGCTCGGAGGACTGGGCGATGCAAGTAAAGGGCCTCGAGTGCAGCGCCTACGACTGCCACCTCTGCCCAGGGATGGCCCTCAGCTTCGGCACGTCCCCCATAGGGGCCCACCACAAGGACGCATGGGTCATAAGCTGGGAGATAAGCAGCGGGACCCGTGAGGAGTACGGGCCAGAGAAGGCCGACAAGGTGATAGAGTTCCAGCGAATAAGGGGAGGGATGTTCGAGAGCCTCGTCACTTGCAGGTTCCCGTGGATAGAGCTGGGCTTCGAGCTAGACCACTACCCCCCCTACTTCGAGGCAGCCACGGGGGTGAAGACGAGCCTGGACGAGTTGTGGGCCCTCGGAGACAGGGTCTACTCCCTAATCAGGGCCTTCTGGGTGAGGGAGTTCGGGGGCAAGTGGGGAAGGGAGGTGGATTATCCGCCGGAGCGCTGGTTCAAGGAGCCCCTGACGGAGGGAGCCCTCGCGGGGAAGAGGCTGTTCAAGGAAAAGTACGACGGCCTCCTCCAGACCTACTATGACAAGAGGGGCTGGGACGATAGGGGCATCCCCACGAGGGCGACGATGGAGCGCCTGGGCCTCAAGGAAGAGGCCGCCCAGCTCGCCAAGTACGTGAAACTGAATTAACTCCCTCTTTTATTTCATAATTCTAACAGATGCTGAATGATCTAGACGGTGAAGAGCTACCTCTTTTCCTCCCTAACCATCTCAACGACCCTGTCGTATATGCGCCTCAGCTCCGCAACCGGGTCAGGGTGGTCGTCCACCCTGATGTCATGGTGCCTCTTCGGGTCCTTCGAAGCCACCAAAAGCGCAGCCGAAACCCTCCCCCTCCTGTCCCCTCCGGCGCCCTGCCCGGCTTCCAGGGCTGATAGGAGACGCCCGCTTAGCTCCCCCTCGGAGGACCTGAAAGACTCGGCCATGGCTCCGATCGTATCCTCACCAACGAGCATGTTCCCCTGCAAGGTGAAGCCCTCACCCACCATATGCCCCGCCCACCCGAAGCACTCGGAGCCCGTGTAGGCGAAGCATCGCCCCTGGGCGTCCACGACCCCCAACTGCCTAAGCTCCCGTCCCTCATCCTCCTCCAGGAGCGCCCTGAGGGCTCTTTCGGGCGAGAGGCCCAGCCCCATGAGCCTCAGCCCGTCGACGCCCAGCATCACGTTCGTGGAGCCCTGGGTGGCCACGGCCCCGACCCCCAGCTTCACGTGGGGGCACCTCCCCCCCACTGCGGGGACGGCCGTCGATATCGCGACTCCTAGGTCTCCAGTATCCCGGCAGAGGGCCGTGATTGAGAAGGTGGATTCCGGAAGCTCCTTCATGTTGTATCTACCCTATTTAGGTGGTTTTCGTCTAGAAATGGTTCGCTCATACCCTTCTCAGATCAGCAGGCTGAGGTTCCAGATGCAGAAGCCCAGCCGGATGAGGCCGTGTGCCATGGGGTATGCTAGGAGCCCCTTCAGGGAAGGCCTGCTCGCCATCCTCAAAGCCATAAAGGGAACGGTTATCCCTAGGGCTATCAGGAACAGGTCGAGGGGGAGCCATAGGCCCCCTGCCATGAGCCGGGCTGCAACCGGGTTGGACTCGTAGATGTAGGGTCGTGCGGTGGCGATGCCTGTGGAGATGTGGTCCCCAAGGGTGCCAGCCAATAGCATGATGTAGGAGAGGACTTCTGGGTTGAAACGTTTGTGGACCCACATCGAGGGCTGCATCGGAGATATGTATCAATAAACTAGTTATTAAAACCGTAGCATCAAGCCATATAACGGTAAAGTGTCGTGAAGACAGAGCCGACACCTTCGAGCCTACCGCATGAAATCTCGTATTAAATTCTCTACATGTCGGTGACAAATTATGTTTCATTGAATTATTCTCATTAAGTGAGAATAATATCTCGGAATGGGATGGAGAGATTGAGAACGTTGTAAGCTAAGGAGATACCTCTAGAGACCCCAAAAATGCTCGAAAAACCCAGAATCAGACCGTATTATTATATATGTCTAAAAATAATCTAGGTATGCCGGATAAAAAGAGGAGATTTAAAGATGGAGATACTGATTAGTGGCAGAATCTTCGGATTCTTCTGTCTACTCGTAATCGTGGCTGCAGTTTTCTACTACATCCAGAGAGCCAAGGGAACCTGGGACAAAAGGCTGGTAAAAGAGCCCATCATTCTGCATCCTAAAAAGAAGAGGCTCCTCTTGAGCTTGATTGATTGGATCAGTAACCGGATTAAGCCAATCCTAAGAATCCCCCTGACGCCTTAGGGGGAGGCCGAACCCGCCTAGCCCGAGGGACGCGGGCTGAAAGAGGTCGAAAAAAAAGGAAAAGAAAATGGCTATACTAATGGAAGGAAGACTCTTCGGACTGGGATGCCTTCTGATAATAATGCTCTCCGTTTGGTATTACTTCGAAAGGGCCAAGAGGGGGAAGCCCCCCACGGTGCGTAGGCTCCCCGGCATGGATGCCATAGACGAGGCCGTAGGGCGGGCGGTCGAGATGGGCCGCCCCATCTTCTGCAGCCACGGGATAGGAAATATGCGGGACGCCACCTACGGGCCTCAGACAATAGCGGGGCTGAGCGTACTCGACTACGTCGCAAGGAAGTGCGCCGATGTCGGGGCCCGGATAATAGTACCCGTTAGGCAGACGACGATATGGCCCGTCGCCTCCGACATAGTCGAGGCCGCCTTCAGGATGGCGGGGAGGCCCGAAGACTACAACGAGGACGATGTCAAGTTCCTGTCGCCTCAGCAGTTCGGCTACTCTTCGAGTTACATGGGGCTGCTGATGAGGGAGAAGGCAGGAGCAAACATAATGGTGGGGGCCTATTGGGCCGAGTCCCTGCAGCTGGCCGAGACGGGAAACCGCGTCGGCGCGATGCAGATATCGGGCACAGCGAACACCCACCAGCTAGCCTTCTTCGTCTGCGCGACAGACTATTGCATGATAGGCGAGGAGATATTCGCGGCCGGGGCCTACGCCACTGCGGACGCCCAGCTCATGGCAAGCCTCGCGGGGCAGGACGTGGGCCGCATCATAGCCGTAGTACTGATGGTTCTAGGAACCCTGCTTATAACGGCAGGGAGCGAAGCCCTGATAAACCTGCTGGTGATGTAAAATGTCCGTCCTTAGACGCATAGAGATACCCCTGATAATAACGGCGCTCTGCACCCTCCTACAAGTTATACCCTACTACATCAACATACCCGATCTACTCACAGTGAGCGACACCTTCAGGGACTGGATGGTCCTGGTGGCCACCTGGTCCCTTTTCGTGGGGGCCATAACCGTCTTCATAGCACACGGGAAGCGGGTCCAAGAGAGGAGGGAGGGCTGGCCCTACAGCGCCGTGGCTCTAGTCGCGCTCGTTGTGATTGCCCTGACCGGGCTTCCGATACCCGCCGCTGGCCTAGGAACCGAGAACCCCGTATTCGACTTCCTATTCACCGACATACTCACCCCGCTCTCGGGGACGATGTACAGCATAATCGCCTTCTTCATCACCTCCGCCGCCTACAGGGTCTTCAGGGCGAGGAACTACGAGGCCGCCGTCGTTCTCGTCTCTGGAATCCTAATGGTGTGCTACAACGCCCCGATAATGACAGCCATCTACCCCGGGTTCAAGCCGATAGGAGACTGGATCTTCGGCGTCCCCAACATGGTGACCATGAGGGCCGTCTTCATGGGGGCGGCCCTCGGGGCCATAGCCCTTGCGATGAGGACCCTGCTCGGAAAGGAGAGGGGATACCTCAGAGGAGGAGGAGAATAGATGTCCCTCATAGAGAAGCTAATGAACATAGACCGCCGCATCATCTACTTACTAGGCTGGATAGCAGTCCTAGGCCCGCTAGTGTACCCCATAGGGCTTCCGATAACCGTCGGGAGGTACTCAACCGAGTACTACGAATACATTGAAAACCTACCCGAGGACAGCGTGATCCTCGTCACCTTCGACTACGGAGTCTCAGCCATGCCGGAGCTCTACCCGCTCACAGTAGCCACTTTCCACCACCTCTGGAGGCACGACTTCAAGCTGATCATCACAGCCTCCTGGATGCAGGGCCCAATGGTCATGGATGTGGTGCTAGGGGAGATCGACCCTGAAAGGGATTACGGCAAGGTCTACGGCGAGGACTGGATCGAGCTTGGGTGGGTCCCCCAGGGAGAGATAGGCATGGCGAGCCTTGCGAGCGACATCTGGAAAGCGAAGCCGAGGGACTACATACAAGACCAGCCGACCTCAGACTTTCCGATAATGCAGAACGTAAAGACCGCAGAGGACATAGACCTCATCGTCAGCTTCGAGACGGGGACCCCCGGCCTGCCCGAGTGGCTCAGGCAGTGGGGCACCCCCTACGGGACGCCGATAATCTTAGGGTGCATCGGTGTGATGGTGCCCGAGACGGCCCCGTTCTACCAGACGGGGCAGCTAAGCGCCCTGATACCTGGACTCACAGCCAGCGCAGAGTACGAGTCCCTGGTGAAGATGCCCGGTCTCGCCCTGGCGGCGGTTGACGCCATATCGATGTCCCACTTGCTGGTGATAGTCCTTGTTATCGTCGGTAACGGTGCGTTCTTCATAATCGGGAGGAAGAAATAGATGGAGATGGTCGAGCTATTAGGCGTCTGGGCGGCGGCGTTCTTCACCCTCGCAATATACACTTTCCTCTACAAGGAAAACCCCTGGTTCAGACTGGCTGAGACGATGTTCCTCGGTACCGCGATAGGCTACAGCATAACAGTGGAGCTCAAGTACCTTGTGGACCAGTGGACAGGGGTGTGGTCCGTGAGCGGGCCGATGATGGTGGCCTTCGGCCTCGCCCTGCTCGTGGGTATGCTCTGGTACTTCAGGTTCTCCAGGAAGTACTTCTTCCTCTACAGGATACCCCTTTCGATACTCGTGGGGACGGGAATAGGGCTCGCCCTCAGGACTATAGTATTCACGCAGTTCCTAACCCAGATCAAGGGACAGATCAGCCTACCCTTATTCGTGTCCGGCGACTTCACGGCGACGATAAGCAACATAATAATCGCCATAACAACGCCCAGCGTCCTCCTCTACTTCTGGTTCACAGGAGCTCAGAGGGAAAGCCAGTGGATGAGCTACGTCAACAAGATCGCAAGGTACACGATGATGGCGGGCTTCGGCTCAGCATTCGGCTACACCGTCCTGACGAGATACAGTCTATTCATAGGCCGGGCGCAGTTCCTGCTGGGAGTCATGCCCAACCCGCCCGAGGCGAAGACCGCCTTCATGTGGATAGCAGCCGTTATGCTGCTCACCCTCATAGGCGCGGACGTCTTGAAGCGGGGGGCTAAGTCCGAAGAAACCAGGCCTGCTATTTAAGAGCAGGCCAGCCCCTTTTTTCAGCACTTAGAATCTGGGTTATACTTTCATAACCGTTTAAAAATTGAGGGCGTACCCCCAAAACCACGTCCTCGAGAGGCGTCATAACCTGCCTACCACTCACGGATGGATTCCTCTTGATATCTGCGGCGCTGATGTCGACGACGCCCCTCGAGGGCGGCGCCTTCGTGCTCGAGTGGGCGGGCGTCCTCCTGCCTTCTACGGGCTTTCCTACCTAACAGGAGTGAGGCCGACCCTATTACTCGCAAGCGTCGTGCTAGTAGCCGGTAACATAGGAGACGTGATGCTGGTAGGCGGGATGCCCTTCACCTGGGGCCTGACCAACTATGCGGTCTTCACCCACTCGTTGATCGGGGCCTTCCTGGCAGAATCGATAAAGAACGGCCAAAAATCTATTCGGGATCCATCTTTGAAATGATCAGCATCCCCTCTTTCCCCTCTTCGATGCGTATGTAGACCTCTTCGCCCGGATCGAAGGGGAAGAGCCCATCCCTTGCTACCTCCGTCGGTACGTATATGAAGAACTTGTCGTACTTCCTGCCACCCGTCGTAGAAGGGTAGTTTAGAAACCTGCCCTTGCCCTCGATCAATTTGTCAACCTTTCTGCTCTCCTATTCTATATGACTCTTTCCGCGATTTTGTAAATCAAATTAGTTAACTATACGCGATTATAAACAGTTCTATCAATTTGATTAACAAGAAATGTTTCCATCATTATGATTACATAATATATAGATATGCCAATTACTTATACTAAAGTTGAAGCATTTGTGGACCCACATCGAGGGCTGCATCGGAGATATGTATCACTAAACTAGTTATTAAAACCGTAGCATCAGGTAAGCTAAGGAGATACCTCTAGAGACCCAAAAAATGCTCGAAAAACCCAGAATCAGACCGTATTATTATATATGTCTAAAAATAATCTAGGTATGCCGGAAAAAAAGAGGAGATTCAAAGATGGAGATACTTATAAGTGGCCGAATATTCGGACTGATACTTCTGCTAGTGATCATGATTGCCGTCGCAATTTACATAAGGAGGGCTCAGAGGGGGCGGATACCCTCCGTGAGGAGGATACCCGGAATCGACGCCATGGACGAAGCCGTAGGCAGGGCCGTAGAGATGGGGAGGCCCATCATCTGCTCCCACGGGATCGCCAACCTTAGGGCCGCGACTACGGGCCCACAGACGATCGCCGGCCTGAGCGTGCTCAGCTACGTCGCTAGGAGGTCCGCAGAGGTGGGCGCGAGGCTGATCGTGCCAGTGAGGCAGCCAGAGGTCTGGCCCATCGCGGCCGAGATAGTTGAGACCGCCTACAAGATGGCAGGCAAGGGAGACGAGTACAGCTCCGAGGACGTAATGTTTCTGTCGAACCAGCAGTTCGGCTTCTCGTCCAACTACATGGGGATGATGATGAGGGAGAGGCCAGGGGCGAACATAATGATAGGCGCCTACTGGGCCGAGTCCCTGCAGCTGGCAGAGACTGGCGCCCGGGTGGGCGCCATGCAGATCGCGGGCACCGCCAACACCGCACAGATACCCTTCTTCCTCGTAACGTCGGACTACTGCCTCATCGGAGAGGAGATATACGTAGCGGGCGCCTACCTGACGGGGGAAGCTCCGCTCTTGGCCAGTCTGGCTGGTCAAGATGTCGGAAGGATCATCGCCGTGATACTCAGTATACTCGGGAACATCCTGATATCTCTTGGAAGCAGCGCCCTACTGGGCATCTTAGGATGGTGATGTGATTGTCCGACGTTCTTAGAAGGATAGAGATACCGATCGCTCTCACCATAATAGCCGCACTGCTCCAGGTGATCCCCTACTACGTCAACGTACCTCCCCTAACTTCGGCGGCAGATACCGTCAGCCTATGGGTGGTACTGGTCGTCGCCATGGCGACCTTCGTGGGGGTGATATCGATCATACAGGTGCATGGACGGAGGCTTCAGAGGAGGGCAACGGGATGGTACTTCAGCATACTTGTGCTTGTATCTGTGATCGTCATGGCATTGACCGGTCTGCCCATCCAGGAGATCGGGCTCGGAACCACCAACCCTATATACGATTTCCTTTTCACCAACGTACAGACCCCCCTGGGGGGCACGATGTACAGCATCCTGGCATTCTTCATCACGTCAGCAGCGTTCAGGGCCTTCAGAGCTAAGAACATAGAGGCAACAATAGTGCTGGTAGCGGGGACCTTGTTGGTGTTATCGAACGCTCCGATATTCACCGTCGCCTTCCCGCCGTTCAAGCCATGGGGTTCATGGGTTCGTGACATTCCTGGCATGGCGACCATCAGGGCCGTCATCCTAGGGGCGGCCCTCGGAGCCATAGCCCTCGCGGTGCGGACGCTGATGGGCATCGAACGTGGATACCTCAGGGGAGGAGGGGAGGAGTAGCCATGACTCTGATGGAGAAAATAGAGGCACTTGACCGAAGGATCATCTACCTGCTTGCATGGGTATTCGTCCTCTTCCCCCTATTGAACCCCCTTGGACTTCCAATACCTATAAACCCGGAGTCTAGTGCATGGTACGACTACATCGAGGCGATACCCGACGGCAGCACGATCCTATTTAGCATGGACTACGGCGTATCCGGGATGCCAGAGCTCTTTCCCATGACGGTCGCAACGATGTCCCATCTCTGGAGCCGCGACATGAAGGTCGTCGTAATCGCCTTCTGGAGCCAAGGCCCCTTGGTCTTCAACACCTTGTTGACTCAACTAAATCCTGAAGACTTCGGCAAGGTCTACGGCGAAGACTGGGTGGAGCTTGGGTACATGCCTGGGGGCGAGACAGCGATGAACGCTCTAGCCTCAGACATACATGCGGCGTTTCCGAGAGACTTTCTAGAGGACAGACCCATTTCGGAGTTCCCAATAATGCAAGACATAAGGACCGCCCAGGACATCGACTTGATAGTCAGCATTGAGACGGGGACGCCCGGCCTATCAGAGTGGCTCCGCCAGTGGCAGGCTCCACACGGAGTACCAATAATAGTGGGCTGCATCGGCGTATCCGTCCCTGGCATGATACCATACCTTAACTCAGGGCAGCTCAGCGCTCTTATGCCGGGGCTGACATCCAGCGCCGAGTACGAAGTACTACTTGGCAGACCTGGACTCGCAGTAGCGGGGGTCGATGCCGTTTCCACGTCGCATCTGATGGTGGTGCTGCTAGTGATCATTGGGAACATAGCATACTTCGCCTCGAGGGGCAGGAGGAGTTATTAGGATGGCACTGATGGACCTTCTGCCGGTCTGGGTAGCCGTCTTCTTCACTCTTGGGATATACAGCATACTCTACAGGGAGAACTTCTGGTTCAGGATAGCCGAATCAACATACCTGGGCGTTGCAGTGGGCTACGGCGTTGCTTTCGACCTGCGGTACCTCAGGACCCAGTGGGAGGGGCGGTGGTCCGCCTCAGGACCCATGATGATACTGTACGCCATCGCGATACTGATAGGCTTGCTGTGGTACTTCAGGTTCGCGAGGCCGTACTTCTACCTGTACCGCATACCCCTCGCCATAATCGTAGGAACGGGCATAGGCATGGCTCTGAAGACGGTGGTATTCTCCCAGTTCCTAGACCAGATAGTCGCACAGGCGAGTGTCCCCTTCTGGGTCGCTGGCGACGCTCTGGGGACCATAAACAACCTCCTGGTGATAATAATGGTTCCTAGCGTGCTGCTCTACTTCTGGTTCACGGGAGGGGGACGCCGAGACAGGGGACCTATGATGGTCATTGACAGGATCGCCCGATACACGATGATGGCCGGGTTCGGCTCGGCTTACGGGTACACGGTGCTCACAAGGTACTCCCTGTTCATAGGGAGGTCCCAGTTCCTGCTCGGGATACCCCCGAACCCAAGTGAGGCGAGGATGGCCTTCTACACCATAGCAGCAATAATGCTGCTCACAATGATCGGATGGGACCTGTACAAGTCGAGAGTCGCAAAACCAACGGTGGCAGAACCAAAGATATAGATACAAACCTCATTTTTCCACCTTTTTTCCTTCATATGGAAGCTGCCTGACGGCACCAGTGGCCTATATCCCTCCGAGATTATTCCATCCACCTCAGCCTGAGGGAGGTCTGCCTAGGCTCAGCCTTCAATGGGGGCAGCTCGACGTCGAAGTGGGCGATGCGCCCCATCTGTCCCTCGAACTCGCCCAGGAAGCTCGGCAGGGCGAGCACCGAGACCGCTGGCACCCTCCTGTAGAGCTTTTTAGGCGTGGGCGTGAGGGAGAGGGCCATGGGAGTGACTCTGGCCCTGGCCCACCTTCTCAAGCCCACCCTCCCGGCCAGGTCGGGGAGTCTCCTGCTGAAGACCTCTGTCTTCTCCAGGTGGGCCTCTATGATCTTCCTAGCCGTGGAGTCCCCCATCCCCCTGGACCAGTGCTTGCACTCTGCGCAGAAGATGTGGGGGTGCCTGCTGGCTAGGACGTCCACCTCCCACCTCCTCCCCTCCGCCCTGAAGCGGAATCGGCGGTGGACCCTGAACCCGTTCTCCTCGAAGACAAGGGCGGCCATCTCCTCGAACTCAAGCCACCCGAGGCTCCGGCTGACCCCCTCGAAGTCGGCCCCCGCCTCCAGGGCCCTAACTGCTATACCCAGGCGCTGCCTCAGGGAAGGATCGAGTTCCTCCCCCCTCACCGTCACCAACTCTTCTCTTCCCAGCTCGTCCAGGGCCTCATCTAGGGATTCTCTTGTGATGCGCGCTGCCCTGCGGAGATCGTCGAGACCCACTGGCCCCTCCCTGCTGAGTTCTAGGAGGCGGAGCAGGAGGTTCCTGAGGGCGGCTGCGTTCAAGGGTCGTCCTGATCCCTTCCTCCCTCGGGTTGATAGGGATTTCGCAGGGGTCAACACTAAATACATCCTAAAATGGATCTCCATCGGTGAGCAGATTGCTTGCAATCAAGGGCGGAAAGATACTGACCATAACGAAAGGGATCATCGAGGAGGGGAGCATCCTCATCGAGGGTGGGAAGATGGTCGACGTGGGCCCCGACGTCAAGGTCCCAAAGGGGGCAGAGGTCATAGACGCCTCTGGCAAGGTCGTCATGCCCGGCCTCGTCGAGGCCCACTGCCACATAGGCATCTGGGAGGAGACGATAGGATGGGCGGGGAGCGACGGGAACGAGATGACCGACCCCGCAACGCCCCACGTGAGGGCGATAGACGCCATAAAGGCGAACGCAGACGAGGGGGGCCTCAGGGCCGCCCTGGTCACAGGGATAACGACGGTCCAGATCCTCCCTGGTAGCGCCAACGTCATAGGAGGTACGGGGGTTGTGGTGAAGACGGCCCCTAGGGAGACGGTCGACGAGATGGTCGTCCTGAACCCCTCGGGGATGAAGATAGCCTTCGGGGAGAACCCCAGGAGGGTATACGGAGTGGAGCAAAAGAAGATGCCCTCCACCAGGATGGGGGTCGCAGGGGTCCTAAGGGAGTGGCTCCAGAAGACCAAGAGCTACATGGAGAGGAAGGAGCTCTTCAGGGAGGAGCCCGAGAAGATGCCGGAGGCAGACATAAGGCTCGAGGCCCTTGAGCCGGTGCTCAGGGGGGAGATACCCCTCAGGGCCCACGCCCACAGGGCGGACGACGCTGCCACGGCCGTGAGGATCGCGGAGGAGTTCGGCGTGAAGATTTCCTGGGAGCACGCGACCGAGGGGCACCGCCTGGCCGAGTGGATCGCTAAGAAGGGGGTGCCCGCAGTCTGGGGGCCAAGCCTAACTTCGAGGGGAAAGTGGGAGATGAGGGAGCTCAGCTTCGAGACGCCCAAGGCCCTCCACGAGGCCGGGGTCAAGTTCGCCATCCAGACTGACGCCGTGGGGAGCACCATCGC
>CAYGAH010000025.1:0-3216 GCA_964347685.1 uncultured Candidatus Bathyarchaeia archaeon
GTGATGGAGAGGGGCCTCCTGATAAAGCTCGCTGACAGGATATCTGAGAGGAGGCTGAGGGCAGACTTCAGCAGCAGCGTCGCGGTCCCCCCATTCCTGACAGCCATGGAGAGGGGCCACCCAAGCCTCGCGGTCCTCTACTGCAACGTCGAGGTGAGGGACATATTCAGCCTCAGGGGCCTCGTAGAGGGCCTCTGCCAGGAGGAGGGATGCGAGGTCCTGTCCTACAAGGAGCTGTGAGCCGGAGCGCATCCCAGCTTCTGATCAGGGAGCCGCCGAACTCCAGGCTCCTATCGGTGGAGGGCATCACCGAAATGAATGTGGTCCCCCTGATCTAGGGCAGCCTTTCCGATGCAGTCCCTCATTTGTTATGGGTTCAGCCCTTCCCGTACCTCCCGAAGAGGAGGACCCCGGCCGTCAGCGCCGCAGCGCTTGCTGCGATCACCGCGAGGGCGTCCATCAGTATCGTGGGGCTGTTCACCTGGGCTCCCCTCAGTAGGAGGGAGGTGAGGGCGTCGGTGACGTAGTAGCTGGGGACGAAGCGGGCCACGACCCTCCCGAGCTGGGTAGTCCCCATAGGGATGAAGGTTCCCAGGAGCGTCTGGGGCATTATGAATAGGAAGGAGATTCCCGTCGCCGCGCCTTCGGACTTGGCTACCGTCGCTGTTATCAGGCCGAAGCCCACGCAGCAGAGGGAGAAAGCAGAGACAAGGAGGAAGGAGAGGGCAATCGCCGGGGCGTCCACGTAGGGCCTGTAGCCGATGAGGAAGGCCCCCGCGAAGACGAGGGCTACCTGGGCTAGGGCGACGACCATGTTGGACAGCACCTGGGCCGTCATGAACTCCGCCGATGTCGTCGGCGTGACCAGGATCCTCCTCAGGAGCCCGTTCTGCCTCTCGTATATGAAGGACTGGGCGACGAGCATGGTGAGGAATATCGCGGCGAAGGGGAAGAGCCCGGGGGCCATGTAGTCGAAGGTTGACAGGTCCCTCGCCTCGACGAGGGAGGGGCTCTCGACGCGGATAGGGCCGGGCACCGTCCGGGGCAACTCGCCGTATACCGTGGCCGAGAGGACGTTGTTTATGATGGGGGGTATCGCCTGGGCCACGATCATGGAGCCGCTGTCCAGGTAGAGCCCTATGGACGTGTTCACCCAGAGGGAAGGCTCCGACGGGGCGGCCCAGTAGGAGCTGCACCCCTCCCCGAAGTCCCCAGGGATCACGATGACAGCGCTCACCCTTCCCTGGGAGAGGTCCCCCTGGGCAGTCTCGTTGCTGTCGTAGCCCCTCACCCATAGGACACCGGTCCCATGGATCGCCTCGACGAACTGGACCGCCCAGGGGTCTTGGGGGTCCCCGAGGCTCACGACCCCGATGTTGAACCCCGAAGAGTCCCCGCCTCCGATCCCCCCGAAGGCGACGCCGAAGGACAGGGTCAGGACGAGGGGGAAGAGGAGGGTCATGAATAGGGCGGCGGGATCCCGGACCGTCTTCTTCAGGTCCTTGCCCGTGAGCGCCAGCACCCGCTGCGGGTTCACCTAGACCCCCTCCCTGATCTTCCTCCCTGTGAGGCTTATGAAGACCTCCTCAAGGTCCTCTGCGCCGTGCTCCTCCTTGAGCTCCCCAGGCGGGCCTAGGGCTATGAGCCTCCCGTGATCTATGATCCCTACCCTGTCGCATAGCTCCTCCGCCTCCTCCATGTAGTGGGTCGTGAGGATCACCGTCTTCCCGGCCTCCTTCAGCCCCCGGATGAAGTCCCAGACTGCCCTCCTGGACTGGGGGTCCATGCCGACGGTGGGCTCGTCCAGGAAGGCTATCTCCGGGTCGTGGACGAGCCCCATGACCAGGTTTATCCTCCTCCTCATCCCCCCGCTGTACTTCCCCGCCTGCCTCCCCGCGTCCTCCGAAAGCCCCATCTTCTCTAGAAGCTCCTCAGTCCTCTCCCTCAGCAGCTCCCTGGGGACGGATTGGAGGCCTCCGAAAAGCTCCACGTTCTCCCTACCCGTCAGGAAGGGGTAGACGGCAGTGTCCTGGGGGCAGACCCCTATGAGCCCCTTGACCTCCTCGGGCTCCCTCTGGACGTCGTGGCCGCCGACGTAGGCTCTTCCCCCTGTCGGCTCTACGAGTCCGCAGAGGATGTTTATCGTGGTTGTCTTCCCCGCCCCGTTAGGCCCAAGGAGGCCGAAGAGCTCCCCCCTCCCGACCCTGAAGCTCAGGCCGTCGAGGGCCGTGACGTCCTCGAACCTCTTTGTCAGGCCCTCTATGACTATGGCGTCCTCCCCCGTCCGCATCAAACGAGATCAGCTCCTCGACTGGAAAGTTTAATTTTGAACGATAATATCACTCATATTGTTAAACGTTGTGAGGGAGGAGCATGGAGATAGGAATCCTCGGCGGCACGGGGAACATGGGCGGCGGCCTTACGGTCCGCCTGGCCCGGAAGCACGACATCCTGGTGGGGTCCAGGACCCTTGAGAAGGCCAGGGCGACGGCTAGGAGGCTGGGGAACCTGGCGAGGGGCTTCTACCAGGCAGAGATGGAGGGGAGCATAAGGGGAGCCCTCAACGCAGACGCCATCGGGGGCTCTGAGATAGTGATAGTCACCCTCCCCCCCGAGGCGGCGGTCCCGGCCATGAAGGTCCTATCTGGGAGCCTCACCCCAGGGCACATAGTGGTCTCGACGGTGGTCCCCATGACCAGGAGGAAGAGGCTCTACTACTGGACGCCCCTGGAGGACGAGGCCTTCGAGAGGTCCGCCGCCGAGGCCATCCAGGAGGTGGTGGAGCCCTCGCCCGTCGTGACGGCGTTCCAGACGGTCCCCGCCGCATACCTCAACAACATAGACGCCGTGCTCAACGTGGACGTCCTCGTAGCGGGGGACGACGACCTGGCGGTGGCCAGGGTCTCAAGCCTCGTGAGGGACATCCCCAACCTCCGCCCCCTCAGGGTGGGCCCCTTGGAGAACTCCAAGTGGATAGAGTCGATAACGCCTCTGCTCCTCAACGCAGCCATCCTGAACGGCCTCCACGACCCAACGATAAGGGTGGTCCCCTGGATGCCTACGCCTGAGAGCTAGCGAGGCGCACCCACCCAAAAAGGGGCATGGCAACTCGGAGTCCCGGCCTCGAAGACGATCCTGGTTGAGGGCTTAGACGGGTCGAGGACAGCCCTTCGGGGGACGCAAGTCTCCCAGATCGTTCAGGTTTCCACGAAAGGC